>JBBRAX010000003.1:0-274526 GCA_038206395.1 Myxococcales bacterium
CTCAACGAAAGTGAAGCGCTGAAGATGTCTGACAAGCTGAAGGCGTTCGAAGAGAAGCGGCGCCCGGTGCGCGAAGGCATGGGGGACTCGCTGCGGATTCTCAAAGCAGCGGCCGATGGGGACGCGACGGCAGCCGCGAAGGTCGACGGCGCGGTGCAGAAGCTGTTCGACGGCCGGCAGCAGATGGCGGCGATGGACAAAGAGATGTTCGCCGGGTTGTCGCAGGGGCTGGCTCCGCAGAAGCGGGCGCAGCTGGCGATCTTCCTCGCGAAGTTCCACGCCGAAGCGAAGGGCTGGAAAGGTGGCAAGGGCCGTCACCACAAAGACCGCGGCTGAACGGTCAGTTCTATACAGTCGCGTTCCATGACGAACGCGATCCGGTTTCACAAGACGGGTGGTCCTGAAGTGCTGGTGTTCGAGCCGGTGGAAGTGCCGGCCCCATCGGCAGGGGAAGTGCGGTTGAGGCAGACGTTCGTCGGAGTGAACTTCCTCGACGTCTACAACCGCACCGGCCTCTACCCGACGACGCTGCCAATGGTGCTCGGTTCCGAAGGAGCCGGTCGCGTCATCGCCCTCGGGTCAGGTGTCACGTCGCTGAAGGTCGGTGACCGCGTCGCGTACGGCACGATTCCCGGCGCGTGGTCCGAAGAGCGCAACGTGCCAGCCGAGGCGCTGGTGAAGATTCCCGAAGGCGTGTCTGACGCGGTCGCAGCAGCGGTGATGTTGAAGGGAATGACGGCCGAGTACCTGGTGCGCCGGGCGTATGCGGTGAAGAAGGGAGACACGGTGTTGTTCCACGCGGCCGCAGGCGGTGTCGGCTCGATCGCGACCCAGTGGGCGAAGGCGCTGGGCGGCCGGGTGATTGGAGCGGTGTCCACACCCGAGAAGGCCGCGCTCGCCAAAGCAAACGGCTGCGAGCAGGTGGTGGTGACGAAGCAGCGGAACTTCGTGACGGAAGTGAAGGCGTTCACGAAGAGCGTGGGCGTGAACGTGGTCTACGACTCGGTGGGCGCGGAGACTTTCGACGGGTCACTGGCGTGCCTCAAGTCGCGCGGGACGCTGGTGTGCTTTGGGCAGTCGTCGGGGAAAGTTCCCCAGCTCGATGTCGGCAGGCTCGGGGGCGAACGCTCGCTGTACGTCACCCGGCCTTCGCTTCATGCGTACGTGCACACGCGGCAGGAGCTCGAGACCAGCTCGGCGGCGCTGTTCGAAGGGCTCGCGAAGGGGTGGCTCAAGGTGCCGCCGCCGAAGCAGTTCGCGCTGAAGGACGCGGCCGACGCGCAGCGGTTGCTCGAGTCGCGGCGGTCGACCGGGTCGATTGTGCTGAAGGTGGATGAGGTCGCTTTCGCCGCGCCTTCTGCCGCCGCGAAGAAGAAGAAGGCTGCCCCCGCGAAGAAGAAGGCGAAGAAGTGAAGCCGACGGGTGCGGCCTTGGTGGTGATGCTCGTGGGCTGTGGGGTGAAGCCGGCGCCAGCGAAGGATGCGGGGTTTCTGACCGCTCCGGGGCTCATGGGCGTGCACGTCGCGACGTGTGAAGACGCGACGTGCGGCAACGGGCTCAACCCGCCGCTGGGTGGGAACCACTGCCCGTCGTGGCTGCCGTGCCGGAAGTATGACCTGCCACAGCAGCGCTGCCAGTGGATCCACAACCTCGAGCACGGCCACGCGGTGCTTGCGTACAACTGTCCTCAGGGTTGCCCCGAAATCGTCAACGACCTGAACGCGCTGTGGCAATCGCTGCAGGCGAACCCCACCCGCAAGCGCATCCTGGTCACGCCAGACCCGAACCTTCCGTACAAGGTCGCCGCAATCGTCTGGGGCTTCGGCTGGCAGGGCGACACTTTCGACGCCGCGGCGATCAACGACGTGCTCTCGCGTCAAGACGAGCAGGCTCCCGAGGCGTTTCTGGGCTGCGCCGAATGAAAGAGGTAAGGCACCCGCCGAATGCGACTCTTCGGCATCGGCGACACGCACCTCCCATCGACGCGGGAAAAAACGATGGACCGCTTTGGTTGGGCGGAACATCCGCTGCCGCTGCAGCGCGCGTGGGACGCGAAGGTGACGGCAGACGACGTCGTCATCGTCGCGGGCGACATCAGCTGGGGCACGCGGCCCGCCGAGGTGATGGAAGACCTGAAGTGGCTCGACGCGCGGCCCGGCAAGAAGGTGCTGCTGCGCGGGAACCACGACTTCTGGTGGGGCGACTCCACCGCGAAGCTGAAGCGCCTGTTCGAGCCGTTCTCGACTTTCGTCGGCTTTCTGCAGAACTCCGCCGTCGAGGTCGGCCCGTGGCTCATCGCCGGCACGCGGCTGTGGACGGTGCCCGAGGCGCCGCCGATGCCGGGCGGAGAGATGGGCGACGAGGCCCCGAAGACGGACTACGTCGAGCGCGAAGTGCGACGGCTCGGCTTGAGCATCGACGACGCGAACAAGAAGCAGGCGGCGAACCCAGGCCTCACCCGCGTCGTCGCGGTGCATTTTCCCCCGCTGTATTCGAACGCACTCGAGACAGCGTTCTCGAAGGTGATCGAGGCGTGGAGCCCGAAGGTCTGCATCTATGGCCACCTGCACGGGCCCGGAATTCCGGCCGGCTTCACGGGAGAACGCGCGGGCGTGAAGTACGTGCTCGCGTCGTGCGATGCGGCGGGGTTTTCACCCGTGCTGCTGCTCGAGTCGTAATTGGCGTCGCGGTTCTCGCTGCAGCTGCCGTGGAAGCCCGACGACCTGTACCGGGTGCCCACGCCCGATGGCGCGCGCATCGCGCTCGGCCGCTACAACCCGCGCGGACAACGCCGCTTCCTCACTCCCATCATTCTCTGCCACGGCCTCGGCGCCAACCGCTTCGACCTCGACTTCGACGAGCGCTACTCGCTGGCCCAGTTCCTCGCGCGACGCGGCTTCGAGACCTGGGTGCTCGAGCTGCGCGGACGCGGCATGGCGGGTAAGCCACTCGACGCCACCTTCGATGACCAGGCCCAGCACGACGTCGGTACCGCGCTGCGCACGGTGTTGAGTGCGGGCACCGCAAAGGACGCCTTGTGGGTCGGGCACAGCAAGGGCGGGCTGGTGGCGTACGCGCACCTGGCGCGGCACCCAGCCGCTCCGATTCGAGCGATGGCGACGCTCGGCACTCCGATTACTTTCGAGCACCAGGTCGGGGTCCAGCAGCTCGTGCGTGCCGCCGCTCCGCTGTTCAAGGCGAACCTGCTCCCGATGCGGCTGGCGACGCGGGTGCTCGCTCCGTTCGGGCTGCCGCCGTGGCCCATCGGTGGGTACCTCGCGAACGCGGACAACATGGAGCCGCAGGTGGTTCGGCAGGCCATCTCGAACGTGAGCGCCGACATTCTCGGCGGCGTGGCGCGGCAGTTTCAGCGGTGGATCAACTCGGGAAAGATGGATGGCGAAGACGGCTTCGACTACCGCGCGGCGCTGGCGAACGTGAAGGTGCCGCTGCTGTTGATGGCGGGGCCGAGAGACGGGCTCGCTCCGCCGGCGGCGGTGGTGCAGACGCGAAAGCTGTGGGGCGGGCCGACGGAGTACGTGCTGCTCGCGCGCTCGGCCGGCTTCAGCGCGGACTACGGGCACGGCGACCTGACGCTCGGCCGCAGCGCGCCCGACGAGGTGTTTCCGTGCGTCGCCGAGTTCTTCGAGAGGTACGCCGAACCAATCGCTTAGACGCCTGCAGCGGCCTGCCCTTGCCGTGGTTCGGCGGTTCGGAGCTCACGCCGCCGCCACAGGAAGTAGATGGGTGGGTAGACGAGCAGCTCCATCGCGAAGCTGGTGACGAGTCCACCGACCATTGGCGCGGCGATGCGCTTCATCAGGTCGGCACCCGTGCCTGACGACCACATGATGGGCAGCAGGCCGAGCATCGCGGCGCACACGGTCATCGCCTTGGGCCGCACCCGTTTGACCGCGCCGTGAATGATTGACTCGACGAGATCTTTCTCGGTGTTCAGCAGCCCCTTCTTCTTGAACTCCTCGTGCGACAGGTCGAGGAACAACAGCATGAAGACACCCGTCTCGGCGTCGAGGCCCATCAGGGCGATCATCCCCACCCAGACCGCGATCGAGACGTTGTAGTCGAGCGCCCACAGCAGCCAGACCGCGCCCACCGCCGAGAACGGAACTGCCATCATCACCACCGTCGCCTTGAAGGCCGAGCGGGTGTTCAGGTAGAGGAGCGCGAAGATCAGCACCAGGGTCAGCGGGAGGATGAGCTTCAGCCGCTCTTTCACCCGCAGCATGTTCTCGTACTGGCCGCTCCACACCATCGAGTAGCCGGTCGGAAGGGTGACGGCCGCCGCGACGGCGCTCTTGGCCTGCTCGACGTAGTGGCCGACGTCAATCTGAGCGGTGTCGAAGTCGACATAGACGTAGCCCGCCAGCAGGCCGTTCTCGTCGCGGATCATTGCGGGCCCGTGCGCGAGCACCACGTCGGCGATCTCCTCCATCGGAATCTGGCCTTGCCCGCTGGGCAGCGGCAGCAGCACTCGCCTCAGCGCCTGCAGATCGTCGCGGTAGTCGCGCGCGTAGCGCACGTTGATCCCGTAGCGCTCGCGTCCCTCGACAGTGACCGACTGGTTGTCACCGCCGACAGCGGTCATCACCATCAGGTTGGCGTCGTCGATCGACAGGCCGTACCGGGCGAGCCGATCGCGCTTGAGCACGAAGTCGAGGAAGAAGCCGCCCGCGACCCGCTCTGCGTAGGCGCTGCGGGTGCCAGGCACCTTCGAGACCGCGGCCTCGGCCTCCTTGGCGATCTTCTCGATCGTCGCCAGGTCGGCGCCGAGGATCTTGATCCCCACCGGCGTGCGAATGCCGGTCGAGAGCATGTCGAGCCGACCCTTGATTGGCATCGTCCAGGCGTTCGAGATTCCCGGCAGCTGCAGGGCCCGGTTCATCTCGTCCTCCAGCTCGCCGTCGGTGATCCGGTCGCGCCAGAAGGTTCGCAGGACCCCCTTGAGCCACCCTGGCGCCCACGAAGAGTACCAGCGCGGGTGCTCGCGCCACTCGGCCTCGGGCTTGAGCAGCACCGTCGTCTCCATCATCGTGAAGGGCGCTGGATCCGTGGACGTGTTGGCCCGCCCCGCCTTGCCGAAGACGCGCGAGACCTCGGGGAAGGTCATCAAGATTTTGTCCTGCAGCTGCAGCGCCTTCTCGGCCTCGGCCACCGACATCCCCGGCTCGACCGCCGAGGGCATGAAGAGAATCGTCCCCTCCCGAAGCGGCGGCATGAACTCTGAGCCCAGCTGCAGGTACACCGGTACGGTGCTGATCACGATCAGCAGCGCTGCCGTGATGGTCGCCTTCGGGTGGCGCAGCACGAACCGGCACGGCGGCTCATAGAGGCGGTGCAGCGCCCGGCTGATCGGGTGTCGCTCTTCCGAGCGGTAGGTGCCGACGAGCAGCGCGGTGGCGATCGAAGCCAGGATCCGCGGCCGGAAGGTGAACGGCTCGATGCGGGCGAACAACATCCGCAGCGCCGGGTCGAGGGTGATCGCGAGCAGCGCGGCGGTCGCCATCGTCAGGTTCTTCGAGAACGCGAGCGGCCGGAACAGCCGCCCTTCCTGGTCGATCAAGGTGAACACCGGCATGAACGCGACCGCGATCACCAGCAGTGAGAAGAAGACCCCCGGGCCGACCTCGAGCAGCGCCGCCAGTCGCACTTGATGGAAGTCGCCCTTCTTTCCGTCTTTCTGCCAGTGGTGAATCTTGTTGTAGGCGTTCTCGACCTCGACGATCGCGCCGTCGACGAGGACCCCGATTGAGATCGCGATCCCCGCCAGTGACATCAGGTTGGCGTCGATGCCCATCAGCTTCATCGGAATGAAGGCCAGGGCCACCGAGACGGGGATGGTGACGATCGGGATCACCGACGAGGGAAAGTGCCAGAGGAAGATGAGGATGATGATCGAGACGACGATGATCTCTTCCAGCAGCTTGTCTTTGACGGTGGTGATCGCCCGCTCGATCAGCTCCGAACGATCGTAGGTCGTGACCACCTCGACGCCGCTGGGCAGCGAAGGCTTCACCTCTTCAAGCTTCGCCTTGACGCGGTTGATCACCTCGAGCGCGTTCTCGCCCGCCCGCATCACCACGATCCCGCCCACCACGTCGCCCTTGCCGTTGTAGTCGGCGATGCCGCGGCGCATCTCGGGGCCAAGCTCGACGGTGGCGACGTCTTTGATCAACACCGGGGTGCCGCCCTCGGCGCGCAGGACGATGTTCTCGATGTCGTGAATCGATTTGACGTACCCGCGCCCGCGCACCATGTACTCGCGGCCAGACAGCTCGACCAGGCGCCCGCCGACGTCGTTGTTGCCGGTGCGAACTGCCTGAATCACCGCGTCCAGTGGGAGCTTGAATGACACCAACTGGGTGGGGTTGACGGTGACCTGGTACTGGCGCACCTGCCCGCCGATGGTGGCGACCTCTGAGACCCCGGGCACGCTCTGCACCGCGTAGCGCAGGAACCAGTCCTGGTAGGACCGAAGCTCGTCAGACGAGTGCTTTCCGCTGTTGTCGACCAGCGCGTATTGAAAGACCCACCCGACGCTGGTGGCGTCTGGGCCGAGCTCGACCTTCACTCCCGGCGGCAGCTGGGCGGTGATCTTCGAGAGGTACTCGAGCACGCGCGATCTTGCCCAGTACAGATCCGTGCCGTCCTCGAAGATGACGTAGACGTAGCTGAAGCCGAAGTCCGAGAACCCGCGAATCGCCTTGACCCGGGGCGCTCCGAGCAGCGCGGTGGTGATCGGGTAGGTGACCTGGTCCTCGACGAGATCAGGGCTGCGATCCCAGCGCGTGTAGATGATCACCTGGGTGTCCGAGAGGTCGGGCAGCGCATCGAGCGGGATGGTGCGCATCGACCACCAGGCGAAGCCGAGCGCGACGAGCGTCGCTCCGATGACGAGGAAGCGGTTGTGGGCCGAGAAGCGGATGACGGCCTTGATCATCGGGCGGGCTCGACAGCCACGGGTCCTGCCGACATCTCGGCCAGCGAGGCGCGCAGCCGTGACTCAGAGTCGATCAAGAAGTTCGCGCGGGTCACGACCCGCTCGCCTTCGTCCAGCCCGTCGAGGATCTCAGTGAAGGTGCCGTCGCGCGCTCCCAGCTTGACCCGGCGGGGCTGAAACTTGCCCTCGCCGACGGCCACGAAGACGACCTTGTCGGTGCCCGAGTCGATGATCGCGTCGGTCTGCAGTCGCAGCCCCTCGCGCGGCGTCCCGTGAAGAACCACCTCGCCGAACATCTCGGGCCGCAGGTCGCCCTTGGGGTTGGGGAAGGTGAGGCGCACCTTGACCGTGCGCGACTTCGGGTCGAGCAGCGGGTCGATGAACACCACCGCGCCCGTGAACTCCCGGTTCGGGAACGCAGTGAGCATCAGGGTGGCGGTCATCCCCTCTTTGATGAAGCGCAGCTCGGACTCGTAGACGTCGGCCAGCACCCACACCGACGAGAGGTCGACGATCTCATAGGGCATCGCGCCGGCGTCGAGCTTCATCCCCTCGACGATGTCCTTCCTCGTCACCACCCCGGCCAGCGGCGAATAGAAGGTGAGCGTCTTGGTGGGCTGCCCGTCGCGAGCGATTCTGTCGATCTCCGACGGGGGGACATCCCACAGCGCCAGCTTGCGTCGCGCGGCCGCGACCAGCGTCTCGCCATCGCCCATCACTGCGCCTCCTGCCTTCGCCAGCGCACCCCGGGTCTTCAGCGCGAGCAGAAACTCTTCCTGGGCCGAGAGCAGCTCCGGGCTGTAGATCGAGAACAGCGGGTCACCCTTCTTGACCCGCTTGCCGACGAAGTCGACGTAGACCCGCTCGACGAAGCCGGGGACCTTCAAGTTGATGTGCCTCACCCGGGTCTCGTCGATCGCGATCCGCCCGACGGTGCGCCAGGCCCCGCCGATGGGGCCCGCCTTCACCTCGACGGTCTTCAGGCCGATCAGCTGCTGCCGGCTCGGGTCGATGTCGACCGTCGCCATCCCGGGCACCGTCGGGGCGTCGTTGGCTTCGCCCTCGTACACGGGCAGGTAGTCCATTCCCATCTCGTCCTTTCGCGCGATCGGTGACGTCTGCCGCGCGTTCATCGGTGAGCGGTAGAAGAGGACCTTTCGCTCGGCTGTCTCGCCGCTCTGGCTGGCGACGGGCGGGCCGCTCGCTGCGCGCGACAGCAACAGCACCGCCCCGGTGGCGATGGCTGCGCTGACCAGCGCCACCCCAATCAACGCCATTGGGCCGAACCTGCGCTTGCTCACATCTCGCTCCCGCCGGTCGCATCCATCGACACGACCGGGATTTGTGGCAGCTCGACCGCGGAGAGGGTGACCTCGGCCTCGGCGATCAGCACCCGGTGCGCGGCCGCGATCGCTTGCAGGTAGCCCTCTTGATCCGCAATCAGACCGGCGTTGGCTTCCAGCACCGAGGCAAAGGTGAGCCGGCCGACCTTGTACTGCGACAGGGTGCTCTCGGTGGTGGCCTGCGACTGCACCAGCAGGCCCTGCTCGTAGAGCTCGATGGTCTGGACCAGGGCGGAAAAAGCCGCGCGCCGCTCGGCCGTGCGCAGCCGCAGCTGCTGCTCGAGGGCGGTGACCGCGCGTTCTGCTGCGCTCGACCAGGCCCGATTCTCGGCGACCGCGCGGCGCTGCTTGCTGCCAGCGAACACCGGCAGCGGCGCCGCCACTGTCACCAGCCACATCGGGGGCAAGGTGGTGCCGCGAATCATCACGCCCACGCCCAGCCGGAGGTCGGGGTAGTAGCCCCGGTCGGCGAGCGCCACCGCAGTGTCCGCGCGGGTAATCCCCAGCCGGGCCGCGGCCAGCTCGGGGCTCAAGGCGAGGGCGGTCGCGGCGTCGAAGCGGGCCGCCAGCGGGGCGAGGGAGGGGAGCTCTCGGACGTGGGTCGAGGTCTCGATTGGCTCGTCGAGCGGGTGGTCGCGAAGGCGGTTGAGCCGCTGCACCCGGGTGCGCTCTTCGGCCTGGAGCGCGAAGCGGCGCTGCTTGAGCCGGTTGCGCTCGAGCTGGGCGCGAAGGACGTCCGACTGGGCGGCGTCGCCCGCCTCGTAGCGCGCTCGCGCGGTGGCAAACGACTGTTCCCAGATTGCGTCGAGCTGATCGAGCAGCTGCAGCCGGTCGCGGGTCAGCACGAGCTCGAGGTAAGCCCGGCGAACCTCCGCTTCCGTGGACAGCTGCACCCGCACCACGGCCAGGGAAGCCTGCTCTGCGCCGAGCTGGGCGAGCTGCTGGCTCAGGCTGAGCTTGCCGGGCCAGGGAACTGTCTGGGCCACCATCAGCGAGACGAAGCTGGTCGGCTCTCGCCCAATCTCGAGGCTGGTGAAACCGTCATTCTGGATTCCGACCTGGAGCACGGGATCCGGAAACGCGCCGGCCTGGGGCACGCGCTCGCCCTGGGCCCGGACCTCGGCCTGCGCCCGCGCGAGCTCGGGCCGGGCGGCGAAGCTGTCGTCGATCAGCCGACGCAGGGTTAAGTCAGCCGCCAGTGGAGGCTGCAGCGGCTCGGCGTCGGCAGGCCACGACAGCACCAGCAGCCCGAACACAGCCCGGGCCAGCGCCCCTGCGCAGGTTTTGCACTGGCTGCCCATCGCCTCACGCTCCACGGGAAATCTTCCGCGCCTGGCAGAGCAAGGAGCGCGCCGCCGCGGCATGCCCATTGCTCGATCGCTCGACAATGATGCAAGGACAACCGACGCCGCAGCCGTCTCGCCCCGCACCCGTCGGCCCGACACAAATTGATCCCGTGTGCGGAATGACGGTGCCTCTGAGCAGCCCGCACCACCACCGGCATGACGGGCACGAGGTTGTCTTCTGCAGCCCGCGGTGCCTCGAGAAGTTCGTGAGTGATCCGCCGAAGTACCCGCGGAGTGGGCAGAAGGCCCCGGCGCCTCCCCCGCAAGCGCAGCCCGCAACTGCCGACGGCGCCCAATGGGTGTGCCCGATGCACCTGCAAATTTTGCGCGACGCACCGGGCAGCTGCCCAATCTGCGGGATGGCGCTCGAGCCGAAGGTGGCGGCGTCGGCCGAAGCGGAAGAGAACCCAGAGCTCCAGCAGATGAAGCGGCGCCTCTGGGGAGCCGCGGCGCTGACGGTGCCGCTGCTGGTGTTGACGATGGGCGACATGATTCCCGGTCAGCCAATCTCGGGCCTGATGTCGGTGCGGACGCGGCTGCTGCTCGAGCTGGGGTTCGCGACGCCAGTCTGCACCTGGGCGGCCTGGCCCTTCTTCGTGCGGGCCGTCGCCTCGGTGAAGAACAAGAGCCTCAACATGTTCACGCTGATCGGCCTCGGTGTCAGCGTGGCCTATGGCTACAGCGTGACGGCCGTTCTCTTGCCCGGCATCTTCCCTGCCTCGTTCCGCAGCGAGGGCGGCGAGGTGGCCGTCTACTTCGAGGCCGCGGCGATGATTGTCACCCTCATCCTGCTGGGCCAGGTGCTCGAGCTGCGCGCGCGCAACGCGACCGGCGCCGCGATTCGCAAGCTGCTCGGGTTGGCCGCGAAGACCGCGCGGCGAATCACCGAGGGTGGCTCGGAAGAAGACGTGCCGCTCGAGGCAGTCATGGTCGGCGACCGGCTGCGCGTCCGCCCCGGAGAGAAGGTGCCGGTCGACGGGGTGGTGCTCGAGGGGACGAGCGCGATCGACGAGTCGATGGTGTCGGGGGAGCCCATTCCGGTCGAGAAGTCGGCCGGCGATTCAGTCGTCGGCGCGACGGTGAACGGCACCGGAGCGCTGGTAATCGAGGCGCAGAAGGTCGGGTCCCAGACCCTGCTGGCGCGAATCGTCGCGATGGTGGCGGCAGCGCAGCGCAGCCGGGCGCCGATTCAGAAGCTCGCCGACGTCGTCTCAGGGTGGTTCGTGCCAATCGTCGTCGGCGTCGCAGCGGTCACTTTCCTCGTCTGGAGCCTCGTCGGCCCTGATCCGCGTCTGGCCCACGCGCTGATCAACGCGGTCGCGGTGTTGATTGTCGCCTGCCCCTGTGCGCTCGGCCTCGCGACGCCGATGTCAATCATGGTCGCCACCGGCAAGGGCGCGGGCATCGGCGTGCTGTTCAGAAACGCCGAGGCGATCGAGGTGCTGCGCAAGGTCGACACCCTGGTGATCGACAAGACCGGCACCCTCACCGAGGGCAAGCCGAAGCTGACCTCGGTGGTCACTGCCGAAGGCTTCGACGAGCCGACGCTGGTGCGGCTGGCTGCGACGCTCGAGCGGGCGAGCGAGCACCCGCTGGCGGCCGCGATCGTTCAAGGGGCCGAGGCCCGCGGGGCCAGGCTGGGTCAGACGACCGGCTTTCAGAGCTTCACCGGCAAGGGAGTTCAGGGGACGGTCGACGGCCGCGCGGTGGCGCTGGGAAACCTGGCGCTGATGACCCAGCTCGGCATCGCGCCCGGCGCGCTCCAGGCCCAGGCTGAGGCGCTGCGCAGCGAAGGCCAGACGGTGATGTTCGTCGCGGTCGACGGAGCGCCGGCCGGGCTGCTGGGCGTCGCCGACCCAATCAAGGAAGGCACGCCCGGGGCGATCCGGGCGCTGCACGCCGAAGGGCTGCGAATCGTGATGCTCACCGGCGACAGCCAGACGACCGCGCAGGCCGTGGCCGACAAGCTCGAGCTCGACGAGGTGATTGCAGGGGTGCTGCCCGACCAGAAGGCGGAAGTGGTGAAGCGGCTGCAGGGCGAGGGTCGGTTCGTGGCGATGGCGGGCGATGGGATCAACGACGCCCCCGCACTCGCGCAGGCCCAGGTCGGAATCGCGATGGGCACCGGCACCGACGTGGCGATGGAGAGCGCGGGCATCACCCTCGTCAAAGGCGATTTGAACGGCATCGTGCGGGCGCGGCGGCTGTCGCGCCAGACGATGGCGAACATCAAGCAGAACCTGTTCTTCGCCTTCTTCTACAACGCGATTGGCGTGCCGATCGCCGCCGGCGTGCTCTACCCGTTCTTCGGGATTTTGCTCTCGCCAATCATCGCCGCTGGCGCGATGAGCTTCAGCTCGGTGTCGGTCATCGGAAACGCGCTGCGCCTGCGGCGGGCGAAAGTTTGAAGACGCAATGATGGTTTGGCGCGCCCTGCTGCCTCACTGTGGCAAATAGGGAGCATCGGCCAACCGGCAGTTCCAGCGGTTGCGCGCGTGCGAAGAACGGCATGGCGCATGCGGGTGGAACTGAATGACAAACCTGAAGGACACCCCAACGACGTCGCCGAACGGCGAGGAGTTGCCATGTTGCGAAGCGTGAAGGAACTCGAGGGCTACACGGTCAGCGCCACCGACGGCGAAGTCGGGAAGACGGTCGATGTTCTCGTCGACGATGACCGGTGGACGGTTCGGTACCTCATCGTCGAGGCTGGGGGCTCCCTGTTCTCCAGCGGCCAGCGTGTGTTGATTTCGCCGGTGTCGTTTCGAAAGCTCGATTGGTCGGCGCGACGATTCGATCTGTCGTTGACGAAAGAGAAGATCAAGAACAGCCCGAGCATCGACGTGGACCAGCCCGTGTCTCGCCAACACGAACACGACTACTTCAGCTACTACGGGTACCCGTTGTACTGGGGATTCGGTGGCGTCTGGGGCATGGGTGCCTATCCTCAATACCTGTCTGGGGAGCCACTTCAGGCCACACTCGACCGCGCCAGCGAGTCGGGCGATCAGCACCTGCGCAGCGCCCGCGAACTGCGCGGGTATCACATTCAAGGCAGCGATGACTCCATCGGCCATGTGGAGGACTTGTTGGTGGACGACGAGTCCTGGCAGGTTCGGTATCTGTCGATTGCGACGAGCAACTGGTGGTTCGGCAAGAACGTCTTGGTTGCGCCGCAGTGGTCGACGCGCGTCAGTTGGGCAGACAAGAAGGTGTTCCTCAACCTGGCTCGGCAGACGATCAAGAACTCGCCTGAATGGACCAGCCGTACGCCTGTCGATCGCGACTACGAGATCCGCTTGCATCAGCACTACGGCCAGGAGCCCTACTGGGCGCCTTCAAGCCGAGCCGCGCCTATTGCCGCTGCCGCTTCGCATCAGGAAACAATGCCGAAGCGTTGACCTGCTGGAACAGCCCGCCGTGCATCACGATGTCAACCCATGGACGATGACGAGAGGACGATACGATGGCGAAAAAGAGTGGTGGAGCGACCCGGCCGGCCAAGTCCAGAAGCGTTCCCTTGCACGAGGTGAATTCGGCGAAGCCTGCGTTGGGCAGCGGTGCGGCAAAAGAGGCTGAGCTCGACCGCCTGAGGAGCGAAGAGCGCACCCTTGTCCTGGACAGCAAGAACGAGACGGTACGCAGCACGATGCCGCAGTCGGCCGAGTACATCGCCGCTGCGATGACGGACTCGCTCGCCGAGGAGCTCGGCGAAGCTTCCGTCGAGGCTGCGACGTCCGGTGACCATGCCGCTGAGAATATCCGCGACGAGGACTTCGCCGAAGAAGTGGGCGGCCCGTTCGTTCAGACGAGCGCGCGGCAAGAATTTGCTGGCGGCACCGACGCCTCGAACCCCGTCGACGCCGAACCGGCTCCGTTTCCGATGGCGAATGCTCGCCGGCCGCAGAAGTGACTTGGTTTCTCGCGGCAGTTCAGTATCCGATGCACCGACCCCGTTCGGTTCGGCGCGATCCGCGGTTGACGACGATCAGCCAGTCGTGATCGGCGGTGGCGGAAGCGTGAGCGGGCCGATCTGCATCGCCAGCTGAGCTTTGTCGAGGCGAGCACGGGTCTGCGCCCAGGCGTGCGGTGAAGAGCGCTGCGGCGGCCTGCGCGTGATCGTCGCTGCCGACGAAGAGCCACGACTTGCGACCGACCGCGATGCGGCGCAGTTCTCGCTCGCTGGCGTTGTTGTCGAGGCGCAGCAGCGCCTCGCGTCACTCCAACAGCCGAGTTCTGCGCAGTCGTCGTCTGACGGCTCGGCGTTGGGCGCCGGGTACAGCACGTCGTAGATGCTCTTCGCATCGGCTTGCACGTAGCCGGTGAATCCCTTGAAAAGGTCGACCACTGCGTCGCTCGTCTCGCGAGGGGCTTACTCGAAGAAGGCGAAGTCCTTCAACTGCCTTTCAGCTGGCTCTGCATCTGCTCAATTTCCGCGCGCCGGGCTGCGATAATCTGGTTCGCGAGCTCTTTCGCCGGAGCGTATCGGCCGCCCGACTTCTCGACCTCAGCGAGCGCAAGAGCACGTTGGTGATGTTCGGTCATCATCGAAAGGAACGCGCGATCGAACTCGTCGCCAGAGGCAGCCTTCAGTCCGACCAGATTTGCCATCGGCGCAACTTCAGCGCCGGCGGGAGCGTCCGAGGACTCGCCCCATTCGCTGAGCCACTGTCGCATCTCGGCCATCTCCCGAGAGTGCAGCTCGATGAGCTCCGTCGCGAGCCGGCGGACGCCTTGCTGGCCGGCACGGGTATCCGCAAGGAGCGCCATTTCGAGCACCTCCTGGTGGTGGGGAATCATCGCCCTGGCGAACTTGATGTCCTCCCCATTGTGCTGAATGGCCAGGGGGACGAGCACGCTTCGCGGGTGCCCGCCAGCCGATTCCTTGTTCTTCAGCCCCACCACGATTCCGACGCCGACTGCGACTGAAGCCACGATCGCCAATGCCATCCAATATTTTTTGTGCACGTTGCTCCCCGGTGGGCGACCCATCAAGGATCGCGCGCTCAACCCCCGGCGATGCAACCCGCTGACCGTTTGCCCTCCCAATAAGCTCGGCGGTCTGCTCCACCAAGGGTGATGCGTTTATGGCGGTGAGGCGGGTCGACGAGGCATTGCGCCCCGCACTCTGGTTGCGCTCCTCACTCGGGGCCGCGCTTGGCCGGCGCGATGCAGCCTTTGAGCTCCAAGACCACAACCTGGAGAAACCCATGGAACCCAACCGTCCGTCTGGCGTCGTCGGTGGCACCCCTTCAATTGATCCGGATGCTGGCCTTCGGAAGACGACTGGGCCGTCGGCAGTCGACGACGTGATGGCCAATCGGAAGATTGCCGCAGTTCGGGCCGAGAAAGCCCAAGAGCGGATCGACGCTGCAGCGCGCCCAGCCAAGACGAAGAAGCGCAGCCGCTGACCTGCAATCACCACACGAGTCCGACGATCAGGTACAGCGCCGCCGCCACCCCAGCGGCTGAGAAGTTGTATGGGGCCGCGTAGCGCAGGTACCTGGCGTGGTCCGCATGGGCGACGTTCGACGCCATGTTCGTCATTCCCGCGACCGGAGAGGTGACATCGCCGAACGTGCCGCCGGTGATGACGGCGGCAGCGCACAGGGGGATGCTCGCCCCGACAGTCACCGCCAACGGAATGGCAAACGGCATGATGAGGGACGCGGCTCCCCAACCAGAGCCGATGAAGTAGGTGACGGTGGCCGAGAGGATGAACACCGTCACTGCCACGCTCCAGACGGGCAGAGCGTTGCCCACAAGCTGCTGGATGAACACGTTCAGACCGAGCTTCTGCGCGACGGAGGCCAGCGGCCAGGCGATGCCGAGGATGGCCAGGGTCGGCACGATCTCGTTGCCCCCGGAAATGAAGTCCGGGATCATGTCTTTGAAGCCATACTTCTGGAACGCGTAGAAGATTGAAGTCACGAAGATCGCGATGAACAGCGCCACGAGCATGGCTCTGTTTGGTTCGGTGTTGGCGATGGCTCCCAGCAGCGACGCGTCCTTTGACCGCTGAAACCCGAAGAGCAAATAGTAGAAGATGCTCAGCCCGATGACGCTGAGCATCGGCACGATGAGGTTCATGAGCCGCGGCGTGATCAGCGGCTGCTTCGAGTCCATCGCCATGTCCATCTTGGCGGCCGGTGCATCGGGCTTCGCGGCGGCGTCACCGGGTCGACCGCTTCGGAACATCGAGACAAACGTAATGGCGATCAAGGCGAGGCTGAAGAACTCGAGAGGGATCGCCCTGAGCCAGACCGAGTAGGCTGTGGTCTGGGCTCCCACTCCGGCGCTCTTCAAGCCGAGTCCGATGATTGCCAGGTTGAATCCCACAAACGTGGTCGCGAGCGGAATGAGCTCGACGACCGGGCTTGCAGAGTTGTTGAGCATGAAGGCCAGTCGTTCGCTGGCGATGCCCTTCTTCTCAGCCAGCGAGCGGGTGACCGAGCCAGCGCCGATGATCCGGAAGCCACAGTCGATGAACGTCACCGGGATGAGCGCCCAGAGCAGATAGAACACGCCCTTCTCGGTCTTCACGTGCTTCTCGGCCAGCGCGGAGAACGCCTGGATGCCACCCGACTTCTTGATGATGCCGATCAGACCGCTGAACAGGTACAGGAAGAGGAGAACCTGAAGGCTGTCTTTGTTCGTGAGCGTAGCGACGATCTCGTCCACGCCAGTCTCGAAGCCGCCAGTGATTCTGGGATCGAGCAGGTAGCCACCCAAGAGCAGCCCAGCAAGCAGCGCGGGGATGATCCGCTTCGAAAAAATCGCGACGGCGATCGCAAGCAGCGGCGGGAGGATGGAGAACCAAGGTGTGGATTGCATCGGGCCGGGGGTCACGCCCGGCTGGGCCTGCCTGACATCAACATCAAGCTGTCGGCTCGGGCAAACCTTCGGCGCACCATCCACAGCGCCAGCGCCCCCATCAGCATCGGCGGTGCGGGCACAGTGCTGCAGCCACCTTGTGGCGCCGGCTTCGGGTCAACGCCGGCGTCCGTGCCCGAAGGGGACCCCGAATCAACGGCGGGCTGCCCAGCATCGACGGCGCCCGCATCGACGGCGCCCGCATCGACGACACCCGCATCGACGACACCCGCATCTACGACACCCGCATCTACGACACCCGCATCGACGACACCCGCATCGGCCGGGGCCAGGCGGCAACCTGACGCACCAGCGCCACAGACGTAGCCTGGGCTCACGGCCATGCAGTTCGCGCTGCATCCGCCGCTCGCCAGCGCGTTGCCGTCGTCGCAGACTTCGCCGGCAGCGGGGTCATTCCACCCATCGCCGCACGCCGAGTTCATACAAGAGGAAGGCATGTGCTCCCACGGAACCTTACCCGCCGGGCATTGGTTGCTCTGACAGATGATGAAGTCTCCCGGTGGACAGTCGGAATCCGAGCAACCGCAGTCGCACATGCCGTTGCCGACGAGGGAAGCGCTGCACGTCGCGGCGGAAGCCGTGAGTGGCAGGGCAGTGCACAGACAAACAACCAGGGCTCCAAGACGTACATTCATGTCACTGCTCCAATCGCCGAGAAAGCTCGCTGCGGCCTGCCATCGTTTCGCGCTGAACGCGCGAGCTGACGGCGGGCGCTTGAAAGAAATAGCCGAACGCACGCAGGTTGCGGCTGTTGGCGTAGGCCGCGCTCGAGGGGCTCGTGGAATCCAATTTGAGGTTCGGTGATTCCCTTTGAAGGAAGAACTTGGTGGTGGCGACGACATGACACGAGGCGCAATCGGTGGTGCCGGGGTTGTGATCCTCGGGATTCTCCAACCGAAGAAGTCCTTCGACGGCCGCGGTCACATCGGCCTCGGTTGCTTGTCGACGCGTGGCCGATTGGAGCAACGTGGGCAACTTCGGCTCTGCAACCGGGAGCGGGTCGAGGGTGATGGCCAGCGTGTCCTTTCCCCCGGTGCTGGCGACGTGACCCTCTCGAGCATCGGGGAACGTCGGCACGACGATGTCGGTGATTATGTCGCCTGAGATTTCAAGGCCAGAGAAAATCCACGCCTCGTTGCTGGCATGAACACTCATCGCGGTGGTTCGAACCAGCTTCTCAGCGCGAAGGAGAGGGCTGAGCAGCGCGCGCGCGCCCTCGACCCACTTGGCGGTCTCGAAGCCAGGGTGGGCGTCGGTGAGGCCGGCCGCCACCGTAACGCTTTGCTGCGTGCGCAGCAGCGAGAGCTCACGCGCCACGTGCTTCACGTCAGCCTCGGTTACCGAAAAGAAGAGATGAATGGCGGCGTCCCGGGTCGTCGGCCCGTCAGCGGAATCAAAGACCGGCTGCAACACCAGGCGCACCTGCGGGCGGCACGCTTGCTCCTGGCGTCCTTCCTTGAAACAGGCGTCGAGGCGGACGCCGACGGTCGAGAGCGCCCCGTACAGCGCGTCGGGTTCGTCGACCACGGTCAAGGCGGGCAGCCGATCAAAAAGTGCCCGAGAGAGCAGTGGACGCCCACCTGATGCACCCGAAACCGGGAGAAACGTCCGCGCCTGGCTCAGCGGCACCAGGAATGAGACGTCTTGGTCGACCAGCACAGCTGGGCCGCACGCCGCCAACGCCAACGCCAACGCCATCGCGACTGCTACTGGTTCTCGTGACAAGAGCTCGCCTATAGTACGCGCCGGCGGCCAGGCGCAATTGCGGGTCCTGCTACGGGTTGAGCTCGTGCTCGAGCTTCTTCACCGAAGCGGCCGCCGCGTCCTGGCCACAGTCGTCATCGGTGGGCTTCTTCTTCGGAACGTCGCTCAGCTTCTTGAGCGCCGGCACGGCGTCGAGAGAGTGAAGCTCTCCCAATCGCCGCGCGGCGATGTTCCGGATGCGGCAGTCGTTGCTGCCGAGCGCGAGGCCGTAGAGCCCGACGAGCTTGAGCCCCTGGCCCGCGTACTCGAGATCCGTCAGCCGCAGCGCGCCCCACTGCGCCTTGTCCGGAGCGGCGCTCGCCACTTCCTGCAACACCGGCAGCGTCGAGCTGCGCGGCCACGACGAAATCAACTTCCGAATCGACGCCGATTCCTTCGGGCCGAAGTCTTCGCAGAGCCCACGCACCACGTGCGGCTCCAGCGGCACCCCTTCACGCGGAGCCAGCCCCGCGAAGAGCTCGGTCTCTTCGTCGTGGCGACCCACCTGGTGCAACGCCGCCGCCCGCAGCATCACCATCTTCGGCGTCTTCGCGAGGTCACCCGCGTCGTCGATGACCTGCAGCGCCTCCGAGCCACGGCTCTCGTCGAGTAACCGCCGCGCCGCACGCTCGGGCGCACGCAGAAAGACGAAGGCTCCCGCTGCAAGGGCGACCCCCAGTACTGAGACGCCAGCGACCGTCGGCCACCGCTTCGGCTTCGCGACCTGCGCTTCGTGGGTGAGCCGCAGCACCGACGCCGGCGGCAGCAGGCTCTCTTTCGTCGGCCGCGAGATGCCCAGGTGCACCAGCGCCGCAGCGAGCTCGGTGGCATTGGTGACGCGGCCTTCGGGCGCCTTCGCCAGGCACTGCATCACCAGCGCGACGAGCATCGGGTGCTGCGCGAGGTGCGGAGCAGCGTCGAGCAACGGCCGCGGCGCGGTGTGCACGTGCTGCCCGATGAACTCGCCAGCGCTGGGGCCCGCGAAAGGTAGAACGCCCGACAGCATCCGGTACGCGACGACGCCCAGAGAATAGAAGTCGCTTCGGGCCTCGGGCGGCTTGCCCATCGCCTGCTCGGGAGCCAGGTACTCCGGCGTGCCCAGCACCATGCCCGCCTGGGTGACGTTGTTCGCGGGCGAATCGGAATCGGCGAGGCGCGCGATGCCGAAGTCGAGCAGCCGCGCCTGTTCCTTGAGGTCGAGCGACATCGTCAGCAGCACGTTCTCGGGCTTCAGGTCGCGGTGAACGATGCCCTGCGCGTGGATCGCGGCGAGGCCCTGCGCGAGCTGGGTGAGGATGCGCAGCGCGCGGTCGACAGGCAGCGGGCCCTCGCGCAGCCGGGCCTCGAGGGTCTCGCCTTCGACGAACTCCATCACCAGGCACGCGGAGCTCTGATGGAAGCCGAACTCGATGACGCGCACGACGGCGGGGTGATCGACGGACGAGAGCAGCCGCGCCTCGCGCTTGAAGCGCTCAGCCATGCCGGGCTGCAGGTTCAAGTCTTCGCGCAGCACCTTCACTGCGACGGTGCGGCCCAGAGAGACCTGGGTCGCGCGGTAGACGAGGCCCATGCCTCCGCCGCCGAGGAGCATGTCGATGCGGAAGCGGCCGTCGAGAATCAGCGAGCCGGAGACAAACGTGGTGGATCCGACCCGGGTGTCGGCGGTGCCCACGTTGCTCGGTTTCTGCTCGGCCATTTCGCTAAGGGAACATGCCTGAAAGGGACGCTCGACTACACTGTCGCGGTGAGTCCTGCGTGGGTGTTCGTCACTTCGAACGAGAACAAGTGGCGCGAGGCGCAGGCGATTCTTGGCCGCCCGCTGGAAAGGGTGGCCCTCGAGCTGCCCGAGCTGCAGGCGCCGAGGACGCGTGAGGTGGCGCTCGAGAAGGCGAAGGCGGCGTACGCGCTGCTGAAGCGCCCGGTCATCATCGAAGACGCGGGCCTCGAGCTGCACGCGCTGGGCGGCTTCCCCGGCCCGTTCATCAAGTACTGGGAAAAGTTGGGAGGCCTCGCGAGCATCTGCCGCGCCGCCGACGGGCTGCCGAGCCGGGCGGTCGAGGCGGTGTGTGCGCTGGTGGCGATCGACGGCGCCGCCGTGCATGCAGTCGAAGGCCGCTGCCTGGGCACCGTGTCCGACGCGCCCCGTGGCACGACGGGCTTCGGGTGGGACGCCGTTTTCATTCCTGAAGGCGAGACGCGCACCTGGGCGGAACTAACCCAGGCCGAAAAGGATGCGAAGTCTCACCGGCGCCGCGCGTGGGAACAGCTGTCGGCGCGCCTCGGGGGGTAGATGCGAAAAGCATGGGTGCTGGCGGGCGTCGTCGTCGCGGTCGCGATTGCGGCGTGGCTGATGATGGACAGGAACGAAGTGCCGGGGCCGAGCGGCGACGCGCCAGCGGTGACCGAGAGCACCCAAAAGCCTCAGCGCAACGTCGCGCCCGAGAAGCTGAACGCGGTGCTGCTGCAGCCGGTGAAGGCGCAGACCGGCGCGGGCACCATTCGCGGCAAGGTCCTCTCGAGAGGCGAGCCCGTCGCCGGAGCCACCATCACCGCGACGCGCGCCGAAACGAAGGAGTCGCTGTCTGAGCGCAGCTGCGAGTGCGACAACGCCTGCGGCCAGAAGCTGCTCGCGTGCGGCTGCGGCGAAGCATCCGAGCAGTTGAAGACCCTGGTCACCGAGCGCAGCGGCGAGGTGATTCCCGTCGGGCGCTCGGTCACCGCCACCGACGGAACCTTCGAAATCACCCAGCTCGACCCGGGCGAGGTCGCGCTCTGGGCCGACAGCCCACGGCTCGGCACATCGCTTCAACAGCACGTCGCCGTCGGCTCGGACAACGTCGCGCTGCAGCTGGGCGACGGCGTCGCGCTCAAAGGCAAGGTGACCATCGACGGTGAGCCGGCCCCTGCGAACGCGTGGGTGACCGCGATTCACGGCGAGCAGAGCCGCTTCTTCGATGTGCTGACCCAGGGCGACGGCAGCTTCACCATCGGCCCGTTGCCGGTCGGCCTCTACTCACTGGTCGCTGGCGCTCCCGGCGCCCTGCCCGGCCACCAGCACCTGCGCAAAGACAGCCCGACCGAGGGCTTCGAAATCGCCCTCTACACGCCGCGCGTCATCACCGGAGTCGTCGAGCTCGACGGCAAGCCCGTCAGCGGCGTCGCCGTGAAGATGAGCGGCAACCACCGCGAGAGTCAGACCGTCAGCGGCGGCGACGGCAGCTTCCGCTTCACCGAGCTGCGGCCCGGCAGCCACCAGCTGTCCGCGCTGAAAGGCGCCCTGCGCTCCGACGTCACCGTCAAGGTCCCCAGGCGCGGCAACCCCGACCTCGTGCGGCTCACGCTCACCGAGGGCGCGCGCCTTGTCGGCACCGTTCGCAGTGCCAAAGGGCCCATCGCGAAAGCAAAAGTGAACGTGAGGTCGATGAATCAAGAGGACGAGGTCGAGACGGACCTTGACGGGAAGTTCGAGCTCCAGACGTTTGCCGGAAGTGGCGCGAACCTCTTCGCGTCCGCAGAAGGCTTCGTCGCGAAGCTCCAGAACGCCGACCTCATCTCGGGCAAGGACACCCGCGTCGACTTCGTGCTGGTACCCGAAGCGCGCATCGCCGGAATCGTTTTCGACACCGACGGAAATCCGTTGCCGGGTGCGCGGTTGATGGCGACCCCAGAAGAGGGTCACGACGGAAGCAGGGGCGACGAGTCCAGCCAGGATGGTGGCACTTTCGAAATCAAAGGGCTCTCTGCCGCCGCGTACCAGGTCACAGTCTCTCACCCCGAGCATGCGACGCTGACGACGAGGGTGGTCGCTCCCGCAGTCGATTTGAAGCTGCGGCTCGAAGACGGGCTGGCAGTGGACGGCGTGGTGGTCGACGAGGCTGACCACCCCGTTGTCGCAAAGGTGAGCGTGCTGAAACCAGGCGACGACAACAGCCATGACGCCACCTCGGGTGCCGACGGCCGCTTCCGCGTGCGGGGCTTGACCGCGGGTCCCCAGACCATTCACGCAGACGCGACAGAGGGTTCGACCTCGAAGGAGCTGAACCTCTCGGGCCACGAAGCCCCGGTTCGGCTCGTGCTCGAGGGGTTCGGCACCATCTCGGGAACCGTCGTCGACACGGCCGACAAGCCCGTCGCCGATGCCGGCGTCATGGCCTTCTCGAAAGAAGGCCGCGACGGCAGTGCGAACTCGCAATCCAACGGCGCCTTCACGCTTCCAAAGCTGAAGCGCGGGGCCGCTTACACCGTCGTCGCGATGGCCACCGATGGGCCGCCCGACTCGGAGCCGGTGGCGGCCACCTCGGGCCAGACGGGCGTGAAGCTGGTGGTGAAGCCGAGCTTCAAAGTCCGGGGTCGCGTGGTCGACACCGAAGGTAAGCCGCTGCCCGAAGCTCGCGTGAATGACCGCCCGGTCGAAGCCTGGGGCCGCTTCGAGCTGCGGCTCACCCCGACTGGCACGATGCGGCTGCGCGTGACTGCTTTGGGTTACGCCGGCGTGCTGAAGGTGGTTCGGGTCGAGGGCAAGGACGTCGACGTCGGCGACCTTCAGCTGGGCGGGCGTGCGTTGCAGCTCGTCGTGCTCGACGCCTCGACGGGCAAGCCCCTGTCCAGAGCGACGGTGTGGATGGCGGACGATTGGAAGACTGGCCAGGGCGAGCCCGCCGCGGAGACGGATGCGGATGGAAAGACAACGGTTCGTGGTCTCGCGACGACGGGTGCGGTGCTGATCGTCAACCACGACACGCACAGCCCGCTGACGGTGCCCATCGAAGATGCAGCGAACGAAAAGACGGTACGTCTCGAGGCCGGCGCCACCATCGACATCAAGGTGACCGACGCGTCGGGCAAGCCAGTGGCGACGGAGGTGACGGCGCTCGAGGGCGAGACAGGCCGTGCCGTCTCGTTGCCGACCGATAGAACAGGAGCCGTGAAGTTCGAAGGCATGGCGAAGGGAAAGTGGACCTTCCTCGCGAAGGAAGCGCGTGGCGCAGCGAGGGCCCAACAGGTCGTTCAAGTCCCCGAGCGCGGCGTCGTCCCGCTGACCCTGGCGCTGAAGACGGGTGCTGCGTCGTTCTCGCTGGTGCTCAGCCCTGGCCTCGACGCGATCGTGCTTGTCTTTCCTCCGGGCGTTCGCGCCCCCACCCGCGGCGCCGACCTTTCGGAGCTCTGGGCGATGGCGATCGAGACGAAGCACGTGGGGAACCGCATCACCGTCGAAGGTCTCGACGTGGGCACCCACCTCGCGGTCATCCTCAAACAGCACGCAGGTGGGATGAAGATGTTCAGCACGACCTTCGACGTCACGTCCGCGTCGCAGCAATCCGTGACGCTACAAGAGGGAACGTGGACGGACGCGACGATGGAATAGCAGCGCGCTTCGGCCGCCGAGGCCCAATGACTGACTTGGGAGTTCACACGTGAACGCAGAGTTCACGTCGGCACCGGTCAACTGGCCGGATCTCCAGCTGGTTGCATTTGGCAGGGCGCATGCGAGGGAAGCCTCGCTTACTCTGCCCGTCCCCCCCCGCAACCCGAGAGTGCTCCTTCCGATGAAATTCCAGATCCTGGGCGTTGCCGCGTTTGCCGTTCTCTTTGCTGGGTGCAGTTGTTCGAACGGCTCAGGTGCTCCCTGCTCCACGAGTGACAACTGCCCGACGGGTCAGGTCTGCGTCGCGCAGGTGTGCACGATGGACGGCACGGGTGGCGGCACCGGTGGAAAAGGCGGCGGCTCGGGTTCTGGCGGCGGAGTTGGCACCGGCGGCGGAGTTGGCACCGGCGGCGGAGTCGGAACCGGCGGAGGTGATGGCGCCGGCGGCGGGTCGGGAATCGGCGGCGGCGCAGGCGTCGGTGGCGGCGCAGGCGTCGGTGGTGGAGCAGGCGTCGGTGGCGGAGCAGGCGTCGGTGGTGGAGCAGGCGTCGGTGGCGGAGCAGGCGTCGGTGGCGGAGCAGGCGTCGGTGGCGGAGCAGGCGTCGGTGGTGGAGCAGGCGGCGGCGCGGGCGGTGGTGGCGTGGTTGTGACCTGGCTGCTCGACGTTGCGACGACCTCGGGCACGGGCACTGGCTCGGTGACGTCGAGCCCCGCGGGCATCAACTGCGGCAGCAGCTGCAACGCGACCTACGACGACGGCACGGTGGTGACGTTGACGGCGACGGCATCGACGACTTCGAACTTCACGGGCTGGAACGGATGCACGCCGACGGCGACGCCGAACATCTGCACCTTGACGATGTCTGCGCAGACCAACGTGCGCGCGGAGTTCACGCTGAAGACCTACACGCTCACGGTGGCGGTCACCGGCACCGGCACGGTCGACTCGAACCCGCCCGGCATCTCGTGCGGCCCGAACTGCACGAAGGACTACTCGCACGGCACGCTGGTCACGCTGACGCCGGCGCCGGGCGCGGGGCAGATGTTCTCGACGTGGGGTGGTGCGTGTACGGGCTCGGGCTCGTGCTCGGTGACGATGAACCAGGCGCAGTCGGTGACGGCGACCTTCATTCCGCAGGTCGTCGGCGTCTCCGTCATCAAGACGGGCAACGGCACGGTCACTTCGTCCCCCGCGGGCATCAACTGCGGTGCGACGTGCAACGCGAGCTACGCGATCGGCACGGTGGTGACGCTCACCGCGGCGAGTGACGTGAGCTCTGATTTCACGGGCTGGTCTGGCTCGGGCTGCAGCGGCATGGGCACCTGCGTCGTCACCGTCGCCGGAGCCACCCAGGTCAACGCCAACTTCGCCCTGAAGACGTGGAAGCTCGATCTGACGAAAGCGGGCAACGGCTCGGGCACCATCTCCTCCACGCCCGCCGGCATCAACTGCGGCCCGGCGTGCACCACGCAGAACGCGACCTTCAACCACGGCACGATGGTGCTGCTCAGCGCAGCGTCGGGCGCCGGTTCGAGCTTCACCGGCTGGAGCGGCGCCTGCACGGGCGTCTCGCCCTGCACCGTCACGATGGACCAGGCGCGCAACGTCACCGCGACCTTCACCCTGCAGACCTTCGCCGTCACCATCACGAAAAGCGGAGGCACTGGCACCGTCACTTCCAACGTCGGGGGCATCAACTGCGGCGCGACCTGCTCGGCCACTTACAACTACGGCACCGTCGTGACGTTCACCGCGTCTCCGGCAGCGCAGGTCGTCTTCAACAGCTGGGCGGGAGTGAGCTGCCCTGGCACGGGGACCTGCACCCTCACCGTCACCGCTGCGACGAACGTGATCGCGCGGTTCGAGCCCAATGAGCTGAAGGTCGTTCTCGCCGGCGATGGCTACGGCGTCGTGAGTTCGAGCCCCGCGGGCATCAACGGCTGCGGCCAGCTTTTCGGCGGCGGCACCTGCGTGGCGTCCTTCAACGTCCCGACCACGGTGACGCTCACTGCCACCCCGGACAACGCCTTCCCTTCTCGTCTTTCGACGTTTGCGGGCTGGTCGGGCGCGTGCTCGGGAACCAGCCCCTGCACCATCACGATGAACAAACAGACGACGGTGACCGCGAACTGGGACCTGAGGCCGAACATCGCGTTCCTGACGACCAATAGGGCGGCGGACTTCGGCGGGCTCGCCGGAGCCGACACCATCTGCAGCGACACAGCGACCGCTGCGGGCCTCAACGGAAGCTTCAAGGCCTTCCTGTCGACCTCGACGGTCGACGCCATCACGCGGCTCGGAACTGCCTCCGGGTGGGAACGTGTCGACGGCAAGCCGGTGGCAAACAGCGTCGCCGATGTCGTCGCGGGCAAGATGTTCTACCCGGTGCGAATCACGCCTCTGCCCTTCGACGCCAAGCAGGATGGCGTCTGGACGGGGACGACCGCGAACGGTGTGGCCCAGCTTTCGTCGTGTACCAACTGGACCGCGGCGACGACGAGCACCACCAGGGTTGGCGACAGCTCAGCGATCGGGATCCGCTTCACCGAGGCAGTGGCGATCGCCTGCAACACAACCAATCGCATTTACTGTTTCGGAACCGACCGCAAGGCGACGGTGAGCGTGACTCCCCCGGCGACCCGTCGCTACGCGTTCCTTTCGGCGGATGCCTGGGTCGTCAGCGGCGGTCTCGCCAACGCGGATGCCTTTTGTCAGACCGACGCGACGGCGGCTGGTTTGCCGGGCAGCTATCGGGCCCTTCTGCCGACGACCGCGGCCAGTGCAGCGTCTCGCTTCAGTACGGTCGGCGCCGTCTGGACCCGCACCGATGGCGTGCCGCTGACTGCAACGGCTGCGGGCATGTTCACCACAGACATCTGGGACACGTCTCCTGTGTTCAACGCTGCCGGTGCGTGGCTCGGCGGCGGACTTGGAGTCTGGGGTGGCTCTTCCGACCTTGCCACCGTCGGCACCCTCGCCAGCACCTGCCTCAATTGGACCTCCAGCTCGGGTACGGCTGCCATCGATGGTCAGTCGGGGCACGGGTACCACCCCTCGCTGTTCGGCACGGTGCCGAACGGAAAGTGCAACTCGCAGTCGAACCGCGTGGTCTGCCTGCAGCAGTGACGTGCGAAGCGAGCATTTCTGGTCGTTGACCAAAGAGCTCGATTTCGGTCTCGCCGTCGTGGCGCTCTCGAACACAACCGCGACCGCGACCAGCAGCAGAGGCCTGCCTGCCGCATGGTACGGAGCGTCCGCAAGACCTCCCTGAGATAGCGCCTCGACGGCCCCTCGCCGGGGTGCTAGCCAGCGCGGTGATCATGATCACCCTGCGCTGCATCACGGCCCTGGCCCTGGCGTCGCTTTCGATGTCGTGCAGCGACGCGCCCGGAACCGTGAAGGTCGAGCTGAAGCGCAAGGCTCCGGAAGGGAAGCCGGTGGCGACCTTCGGCTCGGAGACCATCACCGACACCGAGCTCGCCGCCCGCTTCGCCGAGCTGAACCCCTACACCCGCGCGCGCTACCAGACGCTCGAGCAGAAGCGCGAGTACCTCGACGGCCTCGTCCGCTACGAGCTGCTCGCCCGTGAAGCCGCCAGGCGCAACCTTCAAAACGACCCCGAGGTCGTCGAAGCGATGAAGCGCGTGATGGTGCAGCGCCTCATCAAGACCGAAATCGAAGACAAGCCCGGCGTCGTCAGCGCCGACGAAGTGAAGAAGTACTACGACGCCCACGTGAGCGACTACGTGAAGCCGGCGATGACCCGCCTGCGCCACGTCTTCGTGAAGACGGAGAACCGCGCGAAGGGCGACGAGCTTCTCAAGCGCGCCCTGGCCCTTCAGCCACTCGACTACGCCGCCTTCTCGCTGCTCGCCCGCGAGAACTCCGAAGAGCCGCGCACCCAGCCCATCGAAGGCGACCTGCGCTTCCTGACCGACGACGAGCTCTCGAAACAATACGGCCCCGAGCTCGTCACCGCCGCCGCCGAGCTCAAGCAGGTCGGCGAGGTCTACTCGAAGCTCATCGAGACGAAGGCCGGCTTCCACGTCCTCAAGCTCGAAGGCCGCCAGGTCGCGCTCAACCTCGCGATGGACCAGGTGAAGCAGAGCATCGAGTCCACCCTCGCCAACGACAGCAAGATGGACAGGTACCGCGCCTTCCTCGAAGGCCTCAAGAAGGGCTCGGCGCTGACCGTGAACGAGTCGAACCTCGCCGGCGTCGTCGTCGACCCGCGCGCGCCGATGGTGCCCAGCACGTCGGCCGGTGGCTTCGTGCCGCCCCCTGCTCCGCCCGAGAAAACCGACAAGTGAAAGGCTTCGTCGCCACCCTCGTCATCGCGCTCGCCGGCTGCCCCGAGCAGGCGAAGGTCGGCCTCGAGCCTTCCGTCATCGCCACCGTCAACGGCGCCGTCGTCTCGCGCACCGACTTCGAACGCGAGCTCTCGCGTGAGCTGCAGGCGCTCGAAGGCAGCCCGCCCCGCACGCCCGAGCAGATCGAGCCGTACAAGCAGACGCTGCTCGAGACCCACATCGAACGCACCCTGCTCCTCCAGGCCGCCCGCGAGGCCGACATCGTCGTCTCGCCCGAAGAGGTCGACCGCCGCGTGCTCGCGCTCGCCTCCGAGTACCCCGCCGAGAGCTTCGACTCTGCGCTCGCCCAGGGCCAGACCACCCGCACCGAGCTCACCCGCACCACCCGCACCCAGCTCACCATCGAGAAGCTCTTCGCCGCGAAGGTCTACGCGCGCATGGCCGTCACCGAAGACGCGATTCGCCGCGAGTACCAGGAGAAGGCCGACGAGTTCCAGGAGCCCGAGTCCGTGCACGCGCAGCAGATTGTCGTGAAGGGCCTCGACGAAGCGAAGCGCCTGCAGTCGCAGCTCTACGCCGGCAAGAAGTTCTCTGACCTCGCGCGCCGCTACTCACTGTCGCCCGACGCCAAAGTCGGTGGTGACTTAGGCTTCGTCGCCCGCGGCGTCATGCCCTCGCAATTCGACGAGGTGCTCTTTCGTCTAGGCGTCGGGCAGGTGTCCGACGTGATTTCCACCGACTACGGCTTCCATCTCTTCAAGGTGCTCGAGAAGAAGCCGCCCCGGAAGAAAGAGCTCATCGAAGTGCGGCCCGCCCTCGAGGCGCGGCTGCTCGCCGAGTTGAAAGAAGCCGGCCAGCGGGAATTCGTCAAAGCCCTGCGCGTCAAGGCAGACGTGAAGGTCAACGACCAGGTGCTGCTCACCGTCACCGGACGGCCAACCAGCGTGCGACAGGTGGAACCATGAAGAAGCTCCTCGCTGCAGTGCTGCTCTTTGCCGTGCCCGCGTACGCCGAGTTGGTCGACCGCGTGGCGGCCGTCGTGAACCGCGACATCGTCGCGTTGTCGGAAGTCGAAGCGCGGGCCGCCCCTGAGATGCAGAAGGTCGCCGCCGAAGGCGATGCGTCGAAGCGCGCCGAGCTGCGAAAGCAGATTCTGAAGCGCTCACTCGACGGGCTCATCGGCGAGAAGCTGATGGAGTCGCAGCTCAAGGAATTGAACGTCGAGGTCGCCGACGGCGAAATCGAGCTCGCCATCGAAGACGTGAAGAAGCAGAACAACATCGACGGCGCGCAGTTCGAACAGCTCCTCCAGTCAGAGGGCTATTCGATGACGAGCTACAAGACCTTCATGAAGAAGCACCTCGCCCGCATGAAGCTGGTGAACCTCAAGGTGCGCAGCAAGGTGAAGGTCAGCGACGAAGACCTTCGCGCCGAGTACCAGCGCCTCGCGAAGACCGAGTCGGATGACGCCGAAGTCCACGCGCGCCACGTGCTCGTGCAGTTGACGCCCAAGGCCACCAACGAGCAGGTCGAAGCGGCCCGGGTGAAGGCCGTCGGCCTCGCCGCCGAAGCGCGCCAGCCCGGCGTCGACTTCGCCAGGCTCGCCAAGGACAAGTCAGAAGGCCCCAGCAAGGACGACGGCGGTGACCTCGGCTTCTTCCGTCGCGGCGTGATGGTGCCCGAGTTCGAGCGCGTCGCTTTCACCCTGCCCATCGGCGGAGTCTCCGACCCCATTCGCACCAAGTTCGGCTGGCACGTCATCAAGGTCGAAGAACGCCGGGCGCTGCAGGCGAAGCCCTTCGACGAGATGAAAGACCAGCTGCGCGAGAAGCTTCTTCGCGGCCAGCTCGAGCGCTACACCGACCAGTACATCGCGGAACTGCGCGCGCAGGCGGTGGTCGAAGAAAAGCTGTGAAGCCCATCGTCGCCATCTCGGCCGGTTGCCCCTCGGGCATCGGGCCAGAGATTACGGTGGCGGCGCTGAAGCACCCGAAGGTCCGCCGGGCGCTGACGCCGCTGGTCTTCGGTGACGCGTCGCTGCCAGTTCCATCAGACCAGCTCGTCGCCGTCACGAACCTGAAGGCGAAAGACCGCACGCCCGGCAAGCCGACCCATGAAGGCGGCCGCGCGCAGCTCTCGTACATCGAAGCCGCCATCGCCGTGGTGAGGGCCGGGCAGGCGCAGGCGCTGTGCACCGCTCCGGTGTCGAAGGAACAGATTACGCGCGCGGGGGTGCGCTTCATGGGCCACACCGAGCTGCTCGCTGAACGCTTCGGCTGCGAAGTGCTGATGCTCCTCGATGGGCCCCGCCTTCGCGTCGCGCTTGCGACCAACCACCTTCCGCTGGCGCAGGTGCCGGGTGCGCTCGAAGTTTCGAAGCTGGTCAAGCAGCTGCAGCTGTTGTCGAAGTCGCTGGGCGGCCCCCGCATCGCGGTGTGCGGCGTGAATCCACACGCGGGCGAAGGCGGCGAGCTCGGGCGCGAAGAGGTCGACGTCATCGGGCCTGCCATTCTTCGCGCGCGAAAGAAGGGAGTCGATTGCCACGGCCCCTTCGCCGCCGACGGGCTCTTCGCCGGCGTGGCTAAGAACTTCAAGTTCGGCGCGGTGCTCGCGATGTTCCACGACCAGGGCCTCGTCGCGGCCAAGGCGCTGGACTTCGACCTCACCGTCAACGTCACCCTCGGCCTGCCCGTCGTCCGCACGTCGCCTGACCACGGCACCGCGTACGACATCGCAGGGAAGGGAAAGGCAGACCCGGCGCCGATGATTGCCGCGCTGCTGCGAGCCGTCGCTTAGCTCTTCGCGCGGCGCTGAATCTCTTCGCGCAGCGAGTCGTTGTCCCAACCGGAATCGAGGCGGTGCTTCCCGGTGCCGCGAAGCTCGTCCTGCATCGTCTTCTCGGTCTGCTCGAGCACGCGCTTGGCTTCGGCGAAGAAGGCGCTCTGGTCCTTGCCGACGTGCTTGAACATCAGCTCGATGTTCGTCTCGTCGTGCTCCTTCCAGCGCTGCGCGATGCGGTGCGCCGAGTGGGCGCGGTTGCCGAGGTGCACCAGCGCCGCTTCGCTCATCTCGAGCGAGCCGCCCATCGTCTCGCGGTGGATGGCGGTGATGCCGAGCTTGCGCAGCTGGTAGTAGTGGGTGCGGTTTCGCGCGCGCGCCAGAATCGGCAGCTGCGGGAAGTTGCGGCGCACCAGCTCGGCGACTTCGATCGACTTTTCCACGTCGTCGATCGCCAGCACGAACAGCTTCGCCCGCGCGCAGCCGGCTCCCAGCAACAGGTCGAGCCGCGAGGCGTCGCCGTAATAAACCTTCTGGCCGAGGCGGCGCAGGATGTCGACCATCGCGGGGTCGAGGTCGAGAACCGTGACCGAGTGGCCGCTGGTCCTCAGCACGCGGCCGATGACCTGGCCCACGCGGCCGAACCCGGCCATCACCACTTCGCTGTCTTCGTGGGACACGGTGTCGTGCGCGCGCGAAGGAGACTTCGCCGCCACCCTCGGCAACACGAAGCGTTCGAGGAAGATGAAGATGGCGGGCGTCGCGAGCATCGACAGCGCGACCACCGCAATCAGAGGCTTGCTGTAGGAGTCGTCGAACACGCCGTTCTGCTTGCCGAAGGAGATGAGCACGAAGGCGAACTCGCCGACCTGCGGCAGCGCCAGCGCGACCAGCCATTGCGCTGAACGATCGAGCTTGAAGCCACGGCCCAGCGCGAGCAGGACGCCGGTCTTCAGCAACAGGCTGCCCAGCAGCACCGAGGCGATCAGCAGCGGGCGGTCGGCCAGCAGCGCGAAGTCGATTTCCGCCCCGACCGAGATGAAGAAGAGGCCGAGCAGCAGGCCCTTGAACGGCTCGATGTCGCTCTCGAGCTCGTGGCGGTATTCGCTGTCGGCGAGCACGACGCCTGCGAGGAAGGTGCCCAGCGCCGGCGAGAGGCCGACCAGCCCCATCAGCCACGCGATGCCGACGACGAGCAGCAGCGCGAAGGCGGTGAACGTCTCACGAAGCTTGGTCTCGGCGAGCAGGCGGAACAGCGGCCGGACGACGGTGCGGCCAGCGAGGATGATCAGGCCGACGGCGCCGATGATCAACAGGCCCTGCAGCCAGCCCGGGCGGCCGGTCGGCTGTGTCTCCGCCGCCACCGTCGGAGCGAGCGTCGCGAGCAGCGGGAAGATGGCGAGAATCGGGATGACCGCGAGGTCCTGGAACAGCAGCACTGAGAAAGACGCCTGGCCGCCCGCCGTCTTCAGCAAGCCCTTCTCGGCGAGGCTCTGCAGCACGATGGCGGTCGACGACATCGCCAGAATCATTCCGACAGCGATCGCAATCTTCCACGGCACACCGCACGCAAAGGCGACGCCCGCCGCGACCAACGACGTGCCGACCACCTGCAGGCCGCCGAGCCCGAAGATGGGCTTCCTCAGCGACCACAAGAGCTCAGGCCGCAGCTCGAGGCCGACCAGAAAGAGCATCATCACCACGCCGAACTCGGCGAAGTGCATCACGTGCGCGCCATGGCCGACGAAGCCCAGCACGCTCGGGCCGATCAGCACCCCCGCGATGAGGTAGCCGAGCACGCTGCCCAGGCCGAGCCGCTTGGCGACGGGAACGCAGACGACCGCCGCCGCCAGGTAGATGAGCGCTTGAAAGAGAATGCTGTCACTCATGGCGAGGGCACCGCCTCGAGGCCGGGCTCTTTCAAGAACCCTTCCACCGGCGCTCCGAGCTTGTCTGCCTTTGCAGCGGCGTCGAGGTCGAGGCGGTCTTCAACCAGCGCGGTGAGCAACGTGCGGTACGCATCTGCGTGGTGGGTGAAACCCTCGGGGTCGTCGTACTGCAGCGCCGAGTGAATCGTGAAAGGCGCGAGGAACTTCATCTTGCAGAGGTTCGCCGTCTGTTCCCACGGCGCGAGGAACTGGCGCACCGAGAAGTTGTTGAAGCCTTTGTTCGAGTACGCCTGCTCGGGGCCGCCCGTCGTCATCGCGTTCAGGGTGATTTTCCCCGCGAGGTGGTTGCCGTTCGCGCCGTACGCCCAGCCGTGCTCGAGCACGATGTCCTGCCACTCCTTCAGCAGCGCCGGCGTCGAGTACCAGTAGAACGGATGCTGAAAGACGATGACGTCGTGCTCCAGCAGCAGCTTCTGTTCCTTCTTCGCGCTGATGTTGAAAGACGGGTACGCCTCGTAGAGGTCGTGCACCGTGACGCCTGTGACTTCGCGCGCCACCTGGACGAGGTGACGGTTGACGCGTGACCGCTCGAGGGCGGGGTGCGCAAACACAACCAGGACGCGTCGCTGAGCCAAGGCGCCGTGTTTAGCGGGGCCACCCGGGTTCCGCCACCTGCCCGAATGGCTAGCCGCGACGGCGTAGAACGCGGACCAGGGCGAGCAGCCCGAGCAGGGAAGCAGTGCCACCCGCTGAACAACCGCACGGCTTCGGCTCCATCGGCAACGGCAGCGGCGGCAGCGAACCCCCGTCGGGAAGCGTCATCGTGCCGGCGTCTTCCGGCTGGGGGAGCCCCGCGTCGGAAGTGACGACCATGCCCGCGTCCGCTGTGCCGGCATCCATCGCCACCATCATTCCCCCGTCGATGAACGCCGGCGTCGTCACCGACGCGCGCATGCCGAGCGAGTGGTTCCAGAAGGTGCCCGAGCCCGTCGTCTGCCGCACGACGGCCACCGCGCGGTACTCGAGCATCGCCATCGGAGCAGCCGTGAGGTCGAGGTACGTCGTCGCGGCAATCGGCACCACGGTCACGCGCACTTCGGGGGAAGCCGAGCCAGCGATGCGGCGGAAGACGTGGTGGCCGATGACGTCAGGGCCGGTCGCCTGCGACCACATCGTGCGCACGCCCTGCCCTTCGACCACCGCGGTGAGGCCGCTGACACGCGGCGGGTAGAAGAGCCGCAGCGTCGGGTCGCCCAGCAACGCCTGGTGAATGCTGCGCCCGCTGGAGTCGTACACGAAGCTGCCCTGCCCGATGATGCCGCGGTTGAACGCGTCGCCGAAGGTCTCGAGGGCGGCGAGAGAATGGAGGTTCGACGCCGGCCGCGCGAACCACGTCGACGCGAGCACTGGCCCCTTCGTGGCGAGCGCCGCGCGGAGGAAGTTGTTCGAGTAGTTCCAGTCACCGAAGTACGAGCCGAAGAGCCCGACGAAGATGGCGTTCGGCGAGCCATTGACGAAGTCGGTGGTGCTGCCAACGCCGCCCGCGCCCGTCGAGGTGCCACCACCGCAGCCAAAAGCGAGCAGGTAGCCGCCGTCGGGCGAGTTGAGCGTGGTGAAGAAGTCCAGCGCGTCAGGCGGTCGCCCGGTGATGGCGGTGCCGTCGCGAAAGGCGACGCGCGAAAAGGCCTCGCCGCCGAAGTAACCGAAGTTGTCGTCGACGAGCACGCGTGAGGGCAGCCGGGTCTGGCCGGTGCGGAACGCGTGCGCTTTGTCCAGGTACCGTTCAATCAACACGATTCCCGCGTCCGCACCGAACGCCGGCAGCCCTTCGAAGTCCGCGCGGCCGACCTGCGTCTCGGGGTTCGTCGCCAGGAAGCTCGGGTCGAACTTGCCGTCGCCCGCGTCGTTGAAGAACGGGCCGACCCCCACCGCCTGGGTGTCTGTCCACTGGCCGCCATCGAGGTCCGCGTAATAGAGGTCGGCCGGCCAGGCGCCGCGATGGTCGGGGTGTCCGTCGGGGTTGATGTTTCCCGAGAACGCGCGCGGCACTCTTCCCAGCAGGAACACCGACCGCAGCCGCGCGCCATGCGTGGCGTACGCCGCCGCAATCTTTGCCTTCACCTGCGGGGGCGTCTCGCTTCCGTTCAAGGTCTCGCGCAGCACCACCCAGCCGTCGTCCCGCAGGTCGTCTTCCCACTCGATGAGCTTCGACGACACCGCGGCCGCCTGCGCTGCGTCGACGACCACCATCACCACGCCCTGGTCCTCGCGAAACGGCGCCTCGACGCCGGCCATCACCCAGCCGTTGCCTCCGCGCTGAACGTGAAACTCGGCCGGCACCGTCAGGGGCCCGGCCACGAACCAGCTGGTCAGCCCCGCGTCCTGGTTGCTCGCCACCACGCTGAATGAAGCAGCGCCCACATCGCGTCGGCGCAGCGTCACGCTCGCTGGCGCACCCGTGCGCGCCTGCCATTGAATCAACACCCCGCCATCGGTGGGGGTCGCCGTCAATTGGGGATCCAGATCCGCCACCGTCTGGGAATAAGCGGCGATTCCGAGCAGCAGGGTCCCTGCGACGAGCGAATTCCGCATGAAATGAAACTTATGTCGGTTTCGTCCCACTTCGGGTTGCAGCGCCGGGCCGGGCGGTGCATTTTCTCTGTCCTCAAACCCATCTTTGGAGTCTTGAACAATGAACTTGAAAGCCCTTGCCCTTGCCGTCGCTTTTGCCGCCCCCGTCGCCGCTTTCGCTTGCGAAGGTGAAGGCCACTCGGCGGAAGCCGCTCCGAAGAAGGTCACGGTTCCCGAGCTCGCGAAGCTGACCTCGGCCAAGCAGGCCACCGTGCTCGACGCGAATGACAACACGTTCCGCGCGAAGAACGGCATCATCCCCGGCGCCATCCTGCTCACCTCGTCGTCCGAGTTCGCGCTCTCCGAGCTGCCGAAGGCGAAGGACACCAAGGTCGTCTTCTACTGCGCCAGCGAGAAGTGCGGCGCGTCGCACGGTGCGGCCCAGAAGGCGCTCCAGGCCGGCTACACCGACGTGTCGGTGCTCCCCGAAGGCCTCGCGGGCTGGAAGAAGGCCGGCCAGAAGACGGCGTCGTTCAAGCCGAACAGCTGATTCGCTGCGAAGTCGCAGTAGCGTGCGGGGGCGGCTCGAAAGGGTCGTCCCCGTTTCGTTTTCAAAGTGACGCGATGACCTCGACCCCTCCGGCGTTCCTTCGCGAAGTCTCGACGCTGATTCGCGCGCGGTACCCCCTGCTCTACCTCGTCACCTGGGAAGAGCAGCGCGTCGATGCCTTGCTCGACTCGGTGGCGAAGAACCTGCGGCGTGACCTGCTCGAGTGGACGGCGACGAGGGGTCTTCGGGCGATTGGCGGCACGTACAAGGGTCCTCCGCCGGAAGAGACGCTGTCGCCCACGGCGGCGCTGACGGCGATCGGCAAGCTGCAGAACCCTTCCATCGTGCTGCTCAAAGACTTTCACCGGTGGCTCGACGACCCGCTGACGGTTCGCGCGCTGCGCGAGCTCGGCCACGCCCTGAAGTCCTCGTTCACCACCGTCGTGCTCGTTGGCCCGGTGCTGAAGATTCCCGAAGAGCTCGAGAAGGAAGTGTCGGTCATCGACGTGCCGCTGCCGTCGAAGGAAGACCTTCTGGCGCTGCTGAACGAGATTGTCGCCGTCGTCGTTCGCAACAAGCGGGCGGTGGTCGAGCTCGACAACACGCAAGCCGAGGCGCTGGTCACCGCGGCCCAGGGGCTCACGCTGTCAGAAGCCGAGAACGCCTTCGCCAAGGCCATCGCGCGCGACAACCGGCTCGACAACGACGACGTGAAGCTGCTGCTGGAAGAGAAGAGCCAGGTCGTCCGCAAGTCGGGGCTGCTCGAGTACGACGCGACAGATCAACGGCTCGAAGAGGTCGGCGGCCTCACCCATTTGAAGAAGTGGCTCTCGCGCCGCGGCAACGCCTTCACCCAGGCGGCGCGCAGCTTCGGGTTGCCCGAGCCGAAGGGCGTCTTGTTGCTGGGCGTGCAGGGCTGCGGCAAGAGCCTCACCGCGCGGGCGATCGCGACCAGCTGGCGCATGCCGCTCGTCCGGCTCGACATGGGGCGCATCTACAGCGGCTACATCGGCTCGTCGGAAGAGAACCTGCGGCGCGCGATTCGCGTGGTCGAGAGCCTGTCGCCGGTCGTGCTCTGGGTGGACGAGATTGAAAAAGCGCTCGCTGGAGCAGGCGGCGGGGGCGGCGATTCGGGCGTCTCGGCCCGCGTGTTCGGCACGCTGCTCACCTGGCTGCAGGAAAAGACGAAGCCGGTGTTCGTGGTGGCGACGGCGAACCGCATCGAGCACCTGCCGCCCGAGCTGCTGCGCAAGGGCCGCTTCGACGAAATCTTCTTCGTCGATCTTCCAACCGAGAAAGAGCGCGCCGACATCTTCGGCATTCAGCTGCTCAAGCGTGGGCGCGAGGCGGCGCGGTTCCCCTTGCTCGAGCTCGCGAAGGCGACCCCTGAGTTCTCGGGGGCCGAGCTCGAGCAGGTCGTCATCTCGGCGCTGTACGACGCGTTCGCCGACGGAGTGGAGCTGTCGCCCAGGCATCTGCTCGCGGCGATTTCCGAGACGAAGCCGCTGGCGGTGACGATGGCGGAAGACGTGCGCCGGTTGCGCGAGTGGGCGATTTTGCGCACGAGGCCGGCGTCGTGAGCCGCGCGTCCCGGTTCGACAAGCTCGAGGGCGAGCGAGGCGAAGAAGCGCAGCCGGTGACGGGTGCGTCGCTGGAAAGGTTCGGCGCCGAGCCCGAGCTGGGCACGCGGGGGCCGCCGGTGGATGCGGCCGCTCCAGCGCTGAACGCGGAAAGGTTGAAGCGCTTCGACGCCGATGGGGCAGACGGCCTCGGGCTCGATCGCGATCCGCTCGCCGCGTTGCCGATGCTCGAGTGCCCCGCCTGTCTGACGTCTTGCGGAAAGTTCGAGCCCAGGTGCCACGCGTGCCGGGTGTCGCTGACGGACGAGGCGGCGCGCGTGCACAACCTTCGCCGCCTCGAGGCGATGAACCAGGGGCAGGCCGCGCTCGCGGAAACCGCCCGGCTGAAGCACGAGGAAGAGAACGACGCGGCCTCGGTGCGGTGGCTCGAGAAGCAGCGCCTGGAAGCGGTGGCGCTCAATCCGCCGCGGCAGAAGACGTGGGCGCCGTGGGTCTACGGGGGCGTCGTGCTCTGCGTGCTGTTCGGAGCCTTCGCTGGCAGCCTGCGCGCGAAGGTGTTCGCCGGGCTGCTGGTGCTTGGCCTGCTGGCGACGCGAATGACGCGCGAGACCTGGCTTCGCCTCGGGGAACAGGTTCGCCGCCGCGGGCAGTAAATCCACCTGACAACTGCGGGTGGTTTCAGTCGCGCTTCAGCTCGGAGAATGAGAGGTCGAGGTTGTTCTCGACCACCCCGAGCAGGCTGTCGAGGCCCTGCGAATCCAGCCGTGTGGCCCCCTTGAGCCCACGGCGCGTCTGTTCGAGCAGGCGGACCCGTGCTTTTTCGATCCACAGCGCGACAGTCGACCGCGGCGTCTTCATCGCCTTTGCAAGCTCGGCGTGCGTCTCGCCTTCGAGGTAGTGCCGGCGCAACAAATCGCGGTCTCTCTCGTCGAGCTGAGAGAGTGCCCCTTTCAACGCCACCGTCACCTTTCGCGCTGCGTCCTTCTCGACCAGCTGGAGCTCGGCGGTGGCGTTGATCAACCCGGCCAGCGTCGGAGGTGAATCCGGCGCCTCTTCGCGCACGACGTCGATCGCGACGCGCTTCACCACCAGCCCGATCCACGCCTTCAGCGCCGCCCTTCCGGCGTACTGCGCGAGCCGCGGTGACGGGCCGACCAGCAACTTCTCTCTCGCGCGCTGCACTGCTTCTTCGTCGCGCTTTCCCTGCCGCAGCCAGCGGTCGAGGTGCGCGAGCGCTCTCGGCTGGCCGTCGAGGCAAGCGAGCGCGAGGAAGAGGTCGGCAGGCAGCCAGGCCTTCGGGTCGTCGAAGGCCTCGGAGGCCAGGTGAGGTGCGAGGTGCCTTGCGAAGCGGGCCTCGTCGAGCTGCAGGTCGGGGTGTGCCTCGCGCGCCGCGGTCAGCCAGCGGGTGGCGTCGGCGCGGGTCAGGCGCTTTCGGAGGGCGGGCGATGACGCTCTCGACAGTTGCTCGAAGAATTCACCAGGCACGGAGCGCAGGGTCGCATGCCCAGTTGCCGTCAGCTACTTTGGACAGCAGCGTGGCCTGCCCCAGCGAGAACCAGCTGCTCGATGCGATGGAAGGCCGGCTGCCTGCGTCCGAGCGCGCGAAGCTCGATGCGCACGTGGAGGAGTGCGTCGTGTGCCGCGAGCTGCTGGCCGCTTCGCTTCACGCGACGACGACGTTGATCGAAGCGGAAGACAAACCGAAGCGCGCGCGCACGCGAAGCTCGGACTCGCTGTTGGGAGCGACCGTCGGTGAGTACGTCGTCGAGCAGATGATCGGCAGCGGCGGCATGGGCATCGTGTACCGCGGCTCGCACCCGGTGCTCGGCAAGCCGGTGGCGATCAAGATTCTTCGGCCCGAGCTCGCGGCGGATGCGGGCCACATGCGGCGAATGCTCGGCGAGGCGCGCGCGATGAGCTCGATCGCGCATCGAAGCATCGTCGACGTGTTCGGGTTTGGTGAGCTCGCCGATGGCCGGCAGTACATGGTGATGGAGTTCCTGCAGGGCGAGCCGCTGAACCGGATCATCCGCACCCAGGCGCCGATGCCCGCCGCAGCCCTGTTGCCGTTGCTCGATGGAATTCTCGAGGCGCTCGCGGCGAGCCACGCAGCGGGCGTCATTCACCGCGACCTGAAGCCGAGCAACCTCTACCTGGTGCGGCAGGCCGATGGGACGACGTACGTGAAGCTGCTCGACTTCGGGCTCGCCAAGCGCGAGGTCGACAACCAGGGCCACACGCGCGCGGGGAAGCTGGTGATGGGCACGCCAGGGTACATGGCGCCCGAGCAGATTCGCGCCCAGGAAGCCGGGCCCGCGGCAGACTTGTATGCGTTGGGAGTGATTGCGTACGAGCTCTCCACCGGGCAGCGGCCGTTTCGCGGGAAGACTCCAGTCGACGTGATGCGGCAGCAGGTCGAGTCGACGCCGGTGGCTCCGTCGCAGCGCGCGAAGGGTCTTCCGCCCGGGCTCGAGCGGTTGATTCTGTCGCTGATGGCGAAGTCACCGAAGAATCGTCCGACTTCCGCGGAGGAAGCGCGGAAGGTGGTGAAGGCGATGATGGCGGCGCCGGTCACCGTCACTGCGGTGCGCCGGTCTCCAATGGTGATTGCCGCTGTGGGGGCCTCGGTCGCGCTCGCCGCAGTGGCCGTCACCGCGCTGCTGCTCGCGCCGGGGGCACGGCCGGCACCAGCTGAGCTGCCCCTTCCCCACCCCCCCCAGGCCACCCGGGCAGTTGTTGAACCGCAGCCAGAGCCGGAGCCGCCGCCACAGGTGGAGCAGGCTCCAAAGTTGGTCGTTGAACGCCTGACCCAGAAGTCGCTGCTGGATCGCGCGGCGAGGCTTCGGAAGCGGTTGGTGAAGGCGACGCCGAAGGGCGAAGAGCCGGACGCGATGGCGGCGATGTTGATCAAGAACACCGAGCGAGACGCGAAGGCCGCCCGCGGCGACGCCGAGCTGAAGCAGGTCGAGCAGACGTTGGCGGACATCGAGCGCAAATACTTCAGGCGCTGAGACGTAAGATGCGCGCACGTGCTCGGGTTGATCACAGTGGTGTTGGCGGTCACAGGGCCCATCGATGCGGTGGTCTCGCGTTCGATCGACACGACGCCGGAGCGCGCGGATGACCTGCTCGAACGCGTGGTCGCTGCGCTCGACGCCGAAGGAATCCCGGTGCGCCGTCCTCCGGGAAGTCCAGCGCTGGCGTGTGCGGCCAGGCGCGCGTGCGTGCGCGACACCGGAGTGACGCTGGGCTCGCGCGCCGTCGTCGCCGTCGACATCGGCCACGTCACGGGCCAGATGGCCGTGAACGTCGAGGCGGTGTCGGTGCCAGACGGCCAGCGCCTCGCGCAGCTGAGCTTCTCGATTCTCTCGGCGGGCTATCCGGCGGGCGTGCAGGCGGAGCTCGAGAAGTTCGCGCGCGCGCTGAAGAAGGCGCTGGGGCCCGAAGATGCGCCGGTGGTGGCGAAGCTGGAACCGGTCGCGGCCCCGCCACCGGTGCAGGTGGTCGCGCCGCGCGAGGCGACGTCGTCCGCCCCGGTGGGTCCGCTGATCGTCGCGGGGCTCGCGGTCGCTGCAGCGGTGGCGTCTGTCTCATTGGGAGTCTCGGCGAACGGCAAGGCCTCGGAGCTCGAGCGCGCGAAGACGACGTACCTCGGCATGCCGTCGTCGAACCTTTCCCGCGCACAGGCAGAGCAGCTCGCCGCGTCGGCGAACGGTCAATACGCCGGGTCCGCCGTCGGTGCAGGAGCCGCGGTGGCGCTGGGCGCCGGAGCGCTCGTCTGGTGGTTCAATGCGAAGTAGCTCCGAGAGGCGCCCAGTTCACCCCGAGCGCTGTCGAGGGCTGAGCATCCCCGGTGCTCGGAATCTGGCGGCGATCGCGTGTGCGACGATCGTGCTCGCGGCCTGCGTCGCGCCGGATGATCGGATCTACGCGTGCGAGAACACGCGGTGTCCGCCGGGGCTGGCGTGCGTCGACGGCTACTGCGTGACGCCGGATGCAGGCGGATCTACGGGAGGCGGAACAGGCGGCGGCGGGTCAGGCGGGTCAGGCGGAGGCGGCTCAAACGTCGGCGGCGGTTCCGGGTCAGGCGGTGGCTCTGGTGCGGGAGGTGACGCAGGCGCCCCACCCTCGAACGACTTCTGCGCCAACGCGATCGCACTGACGTTGATCGACGGCGGAGCCAGAGTGACGGGCGACCTGACGAGCGCAAAGAGCGACTCCTCGCAGTGCAGCTCGACAGGCCCGGACGTCTATTACAGCTTCTTCGGGCGAAGCCCGATCACCGCGCAGGTGACGCGCCTCGACGGCGGCACCTGGACCCCGCACCTGATGCTGAAAGCCTCGTGCGCCGCCGCGTACCTCGTCTGCGCGAACACCCCGCCGTCGCCCACGGTCACGTACAGCACCGCAATTCCGGGTCAGTACTTCGTGCAGGTGGACTCTGCGCTGCCAGGTGCCGGCGCGTTCCAGCTCGAGGTCACCGCCGCACCCATCACTGACGGAGACCTCTGCGTGAACGCGATTCCGGTCACGCTCGGCGACTTCGAGGCGACGACGGTCGACGCCGAGTCCGACACCTCACTCACCTGCTCCCCGTGGATCGCCGGCAACAGCGATGTCTTCTTCACCCTCGACCTTCCCGACGCCGGCGCCGCCGACGCCGGAATCCTCACCGCGCAAATCATCTCGGACGCGGGCCGCCAGATGGTCATCAACATCCGCACTGGCTCAACCTGCCCCGGCGCCGCCGCCGGAAACCCCGCCTGCGGCAGCCACTCCGCCAGCCCGATTCCCACCGCGCGCGTCCCCGCCCTGCCCGGCCCCTACGTCATCGTCGTCGGCGACCGCGCCCAGAAAGGCCCGTTCTCGCTGCACCTCACCGTCCAGTAAGCCGCTTTACGTTTCGCGCATTGGAAGCCCTTCGTGGGCTCCGTTCTCCCGATGAACCCTGCACTGGGAGAGCACCATGTCCATCCGCGTCTCGCCGCCGGTCGTCCGCGTTTCCGCTCCACTGCTCTCGTCGCCCCCGCCGCCCGCGCTTCCCACCGCTTCCACCGACACGTTCCAGGCCGCGCAAGCCGCCACGGCGAGCGCGGTGCTGAAGCCCGGCGACAAGAGCGCCGCGGTGAAGGGCTGGCAGGCGCAGCTCGTGACGCTCGGCTACCTGCTGCAGCGCGACGTCATTGGCGGCACCGGCGCCTTCGGCCCGAAGACGGAAGCCGCGACGCGCCAGTTTCAGCGCGACCACGGCCTGCCCGTCACCGGCAAGTTCGACGCAGCGACGAAGACCAAAGCCACCCAGGCGCTCAGCCAGGTGGCGTCGCTGGAAGGCACGACGCTGCAGCGTGGGCAGACGAACGAAGCGGTGCGCGTGTGGCAGACGAAGCTCGTGCGCGCGGGCTTCCTCACCCAGGCGCAGATGAACACCGGCCCCGGCATCTTCGGCCCGCAGACGGAAGCGGCGACCACTGCGTTCCAGCGCACGAACGGCCTCGTCGTCTCGGGCAAGGTCGGCGTCGCGACGCAGGCAAAGATGACGAAGGTGATCGAGGCAGAGCCGTCAGCCTCCGCGCCCGTCACCGTGCGCAACATCAGCCAGCTCTACAGCAACGGCGCGGAAGACGACTGGAACCGCAACAGCAACTGCGGCCCCGCGACGGCCGCGATGATTGCCGACGCGTTCGGCTACCACCCCGCAGGCTGGAGCGACGGCAAGCTCGTCAACTACCTCGGCGGCCAGGGCGGCGTCGCGGCGGCGGGCGCGGGGTGGCCCCAGGTTCAGACGATGGCGGGGGCGGCGGGCTTGAACTCCAGCGCCCCGCGCTACGGCGCCGACCTCGGCTGGGTCCGTGCGCAGCTGGGCGCTGGGAAGTTGATCGCCGCCAACGGGAACCGTGGCGTCACGCTCGACAACTCGACGTCCAACGACGGCGTCACGGGCGGTCACTGGATCGTGATCAAAGGTGTCGACGCGCAAGGAAACTTCCTGGTCGAAGACCCGTCTACCGACTGCAAGAAGCTCAGCCCGTCAGAGCTGGCGCGCTACTTCAACGACCGCGATGGCGGCGGCGTCGCGCTGGCGATCGGCAAGTGACGAGTCAGGCCGCGCGGAGCGTAATCTCGGTAATCTCGCTCGACGGCCCGATGCGAAACGGAGGGCCCCAGTAGCCCGTGCCGCGGCTGGTGTAGACCGGCACGCCCCAGAGCAGCTTGAAGCCGGCGATCACCGGCTGCTGCAGGCGCACGAAGAACATGAAGGGGAACATCTGCCCGCCGTGCGTGTGACCCGAAAGCTGCAGCGACACCTGCTCATCCTTCGCGAGCCGGGCGAAGCGGGGCTGGTGCGCGAGAAGAATGCGGGGCACTCCGGCGGGGGCTTTGGCGAAAGCGGCGACAGCGTCGGGGCGGTGGTAGTCAGAGAAGCGGCCGCCTTCGAGGTCCGTCACTCCGCCGACGACCAGCTGCGCACCGTCCTTCTCGATGACGCGGTGCGCGTTGTGAAGCACCGTCATTCCCAGCCGTGCCGCCTCGGCCTCCCACGCAGAGCCACCGTGGTAGTACTCGTGATTTCCCGTCACGTAGAAAGTGCCGTGGGTGGACGACAGCTGCGCGAACGGCGCCACCTCGTCTCGCAGCGCAACCACCGACCCATCAATCGCATCGCCGGTGATCGCCACCATGTCTGCGTTCAGCGCGTTCACCTGATCCACCACGCGCTGCGCGAAGGCCCTGCCCAGCGTGTCGCCGATGTGAACGTCGGTGAGCTGCACGATGCGGAACCCGTCGAGCCCCTTGCCGAGGCCCTTCACCGGCACCGAAATCTTCACCAGCTGCGGCGTCCCACGCGCGACGTAGAACCCGAACACCAGCGCCGGCACCGTGACGCCGAGCACCACCCACGCCTGCAGCTGCCCGTGGCTTCCGCCCATCGCCCAGAAAATCAAGTCGGACAGCGCCGTGGCTGAGAGCAGCACACCGAACGCGCCCATCCAGATGAAGCCGAACCACTGAATGGCGATCGCGACTCTTCCCCGCAGCAGCCGCGAGAGCAGCAGCCCACCGGGAATCGTCGCGAACGCCGTCCACAGCGCGGCCCAGCCAACGGTGTTCCACAGCTCGGGGAGCTGCGCGCCGCGGATCAACCGCACGCCCAGGTAGTAGTGCAGCGCGAGCACCACGCCGACCATCACGAGCACGAAGGACAACCCGCGGATGAAGAGCAGCACCGGGATCTGCCCCACTCCGACAGGCGGGTCCGGCGGACGTTGCGTCTCGGCTGTCGGGGCGGTCATTGAAGGCTTGAGACCTTAACGACCGCCGGGGTGTCGCGCACGGCTTGACGCCCGAGGGCAGGGGCTGCTTTCACCCTTCTTCATGAAAGCCCTGCTCGCGTCCTTGAGCCTCCTCGCCCTCGCAGCCTGCAGTGCGCCCGCGACCTGCCCCGAGCCCTTCTACGACGGCAAAGGCAGCGACGAGGCCTGGCGCTCGATGCAGGACGGCGAAGCGCGTGCGACCAAAGACGACACCAAGGCGGTCACCCTCTTCGCACCCACCGCAGGTCAGCTGTTCCCCAGCGCGTCGCCCTTCAAGCTCACCTGGACCACACCGCTCACCGCTTCTCTGCAGCGTCCCACCCGCGCGCGCCCCTCGAGGCTCAGCCAGCTCAAAGACTTCCTCTACGGCTCCGCCTGGGCGCACCTGCCTCCGGTCACCGGCCCGCTTCATCTGCTGCGGATAAGCGACGGCACCAACGCTTGCCCCATCGAAGTCGCCACCACCCGCCTCGAGTGGACGCCCAACGAAGCCGCCTGGACGAAGCTGAAAGAGAAGGCCGGCAAGACGCTGACGCTCGACGTCTACTCGGCGTACCTGCTCGAGAACCGCATCTCTGAAGGGCCCTTTCACCTGACGAAGCCTTTGACCTTCACCGTGACCCCTTGAAGCGCTTCGTCTTTGCGACGCTGCTCGTCGCCAGCGCGTGCCGGCCCTCGTCGGATCCAGGGGGGCCTGTGCCCGCGCTCGTCTTCTCGTCGAGCCCCGCGTGGCCAGAGAAGGCGGTGGTGCCTGGTCCCGTCGAGGGCCGCTTCATCGTCACCAACAACCTCGACGACACCGTCTCTTTCTTCGACGCCTCGAAGGTTGGCGAAGGCACGCTGCCCGAGCTCTCGCGCATCCCCGTCGGCGTGAACCCCGTCGAAGTCGAAGGCCCGCACCACGCCGCCGTGGATCCAATGGGTGAGTTCTTCTACGTCGGCCTCGCGAACAACACGCCTGGCATCGGCAGTGGTCCGCACGGCACGCACGGCAGCGCCGACGTCGACGGCTCGGTGCTGAAGTACCGCGCGCGCGACAACCGCCTCGTCGGCAGCGCCCGCGTCGACCGAAACCCCGGCGACCTCGTGATGAACGCCGCCGGCACCCTGCTCGCCGTCTCGCACTTCGACCTGCTGCGCGTCACCGAGGCCCAGCGCGGTGAAGCACCTGACCCCGATGCGCGAGTGCTGCTGCTCGACCCCGCGACGATGGCGGTCAAGTCGCGCATCCGCGTGTGTCCCGCTCCGCACGGCATCCTGTTTTCGAAGGACGGCAAGCGCCTCTACGCCGCTTGCTACAGCGACGAGATTGCCATCGTCGCGCTCGACAACCCCGCGCTGCCCGTCACCCGCGTGAAGGTCGCCTCGAACGCCGGTGACGCGTTTCGCGCCATCTACCAACCGTACGCGCTCGCCGAATCGCCGCTGACCGGAGACGTCTTCATCAGCTGCCCCGCGAGTGGGGAAGTCCGCGTGCTCAACGCGGCCACGCTGACCATCGACGCCGCCCGCACCCGCCTCGTCGGCGGCAGCCCGCTGCTCTCGGCCTTCAGCGCTGACGGCAACACGCTGTGGGTGCCGCACCAGGGCGACGACCGCATCTCGGACCTCGACCCGGCCACCGGCGCGCAACGCCGCCAGCTGACGCCGCCGCGTGGGAGCTGCACCAACCTGCACTCGGTGCTGCCGACGGCCGACGGAAGATTTCTGATCGTGGTCTGCGAAGGTTTTCACGTCGAGCCCGGCGCCATCGTCGTCCTCGACACCGCCACCGGAGCGACCCTCAGCACCACCCCCGTCGGCGTCTTCCCCGACTACGTCGGCTTCCTGAGGACGCCATGAGGGCTCTTGTTCTCGTGACGTTCGTCCTCGCCGGCTGCAGCTCGGCCAGCGCTGTCGCGTACGGAGAGCAGCTCTTCAACGACCCGGCGTTCGCGGGAAGCCAGTTCAACGTCTGGTCGTGCGCCACCTGCCACGCGACACGCGCCGGCGACACGCGGATTCTTCCTGGCGCGACCCTCGTCAACAGCGTCAACCGCGCGTCATTCTATGGTGGCAAAGAGGCGCGGCTCATCGACGCGGCGAGCTTCTGCTACGTCTACTTCATGCGCGGCCCTCGCCCGCTCGAGCCCGACGAGGCCCACAGCAAGGCGCTGTACGAGTACCTCGCGTCGCTGGGCACCGCGCAATCGTCGACGTTGCCGATGACGCTGGTGCTGGCGACGGAAGAAGTCGCGCGCGGAGACAAGGCGCGCGGGGCAGAGGTCTACCAAAAGGCCTGCCACAGCTGCCACGGCGACACGAAGACGGGCGTTGGGCAGAACAGCGTGCTGGCGAGCAAGCTGCCGAACGTGGCCGACGAATACCCCGCTTTATTTCCGGGCATCGCGCCGTCACTCGTCTTCATCGAGAAGATTCGCCACGGCCAGTTCTTCAAGGTGGGCGGCAACATGCCGTTCTTCAGCAAGGAATCGCTGAGCGACGAAGACGTCGGCGCGCTGCTCACCTACCTCGGGCAGTAGTAGAAGGCTCCAAGGTGACCTCGCTCTACCGGAAGTGTGCTGGGCTCTTCATGGTCGGCTTTCCCGGGCCCGCGCCCGACGCCGAGGTGAAGGCGCTGATCGACGACGGCGTCTTCGGAGTCATCCTCTTCAAGAGGAACATCGAAACGCCCGCGCAGACTGCGGGGTTGATTCGAAAGCTGAAGGCGCAGGCGGGCCGGCCCTTCGTGCTCGCGGTGGACCAGGAAGGTGGGCGGGTGGGGCGGCTGCGGGGCGCTCCGTTCACGACGCTGCCGGCGATGCGCGACATCGGGAAGAGCCGCGACGTGACGCTCGCCGCGCGGGTCGGGCAGTTGCTGGCGTTCGAGGTGCGGGCGCTGGGGTTCGACTGGGACTTTGCTCCGGTGCTCGACGTCGACACCAACCCGAAGAATCCCGTCATCGGCGATCGCGCGCTTCACCACGAGGCGAAGGAGGTCGCACGGCTCGGCGTCGCGTTGGCGCAGGGCCTGGAATCGGGGGGCGTCGCTTCCTGCGGCAAGCACTTCCCCGGGCACGGCGACACGGCGCAGGACTCGCATCTTGCGCTGCCGCGGCTGCCGCACGACCTGCAGCGACTGCGCGAGGTCGAGCTGGTGCCTTTCGCTGCGTTTGCGAAGGCGCGGCTGTCGTCGCTGATGACCGCGCACGTCATCTTCGAGGCGCTCGAGTCGGCGGTGCCGGCCACGATGAGCCGCGCGGTGCTCGAGGGGTTGCTGCGCAAAGAGCTCGGCTTCGAGGGCGTGCTCGTCAGCGACGACCTCGAGATGAAGGCGATCGCCTCTCACTACTCGGTGGAACAGGCGGTCGTCGACGGTGTGAACGCGACCGTCGACCTCTTCCTCGTCTGCCACGACTCCAAAGTGCAGCGCGCGGCGATCGCGGCGCTGGTGCGCGCGGTGGAAGAAGGTCGGGTCGCCGAGGCGCGCATCGACGAAGCGCTGGGCCGGCTGGCGGCGCTGTCGCGGCGCTTCGCGCGCGGGCCTGAAGATTTGCTGGGCACCCTGGGAAGCGCAGAGCACCGGCGCCTCGCTGCGGGCCTCGACGCGGGCACCTTCGTGGGAGGAGATCCCACCGAGCGCTGAGCCCGATGCGCCTGCGCAGACGTCGGGACCCGCAGTATCTTCCGCCGCATGGCTCCCCTCGCCCCCGCGTACGTCGGTCTGACGCCGATCATCCTCGAGACCGCCGAGGCACTTCGGCCGCTGAAGGCCGAGCTCACCGCGCTGGTCGAGGTGCTGCGGCAGGGCCTCTTCCTCGACCTCGGCGTGCGTTACCCCGAGGTGGTGCTGCACGAGAACGCCGAGCTCAACGACGGCGGCTACCGCATCTTCCTCGACGAAGTGCCGGTGGCGACCTCGGTGGTAAAGCTTGGGATGAAGCTCGTCGACGAGGCGCCCGAGAAGCTGCGTGCGAAGGAGCTCGAGTGCGTCAAGGCAGTGAACCCGTGCAACCAGCACCCCGCGGCGTGGGTCGAGGACGCAGCGGCCGAGGCGCTGGGCTTCAAGCTGTTGAGCCCTGCCGAGGTGGTGATCGAACACCTGGGCGTCGTGCTGCATCGCAACGCGCGCCGGTTCGTAAGAGTGCAGGGGGTGCAGGACATGCTCGACTCGCTCGCCCTGCACGAGCCGGCGATCGTCCGCACGATGGTGCCGAACGTGGTGACGCTGCTACAGCTGACCGAGATCCTGGGCCGGCTGGTGGAGGAGGAGATCTCGATTCGTGCGCTGCCGGTTATTTTGCAGACCCTCGGCGAAGCTGCGCCGTCAGGCCACGGCACGCTGCGGATGACGGAAGAGGTGCGCGCCGCGATGAAGGCGTACGTTGGGCATCGCTTCGCTTTCAAGGGCCACACGCTGGTCGCGTTTCTGCTCGACCCGTCAATCGAAGAGTTGATTCGAGCCTCGATCGTGAACAACCCGGACGGCACGGTGCACCTGTCGCTCGATCCGGAAGCGGCGCACGGCATCGTTCAGGCAGTGCGCGCCGAGGTCGGGCTGCGGCCGGTTCGCGCGCCGCGGCCGGTGTTTCTCACGTCGGCAGACATCCGGCGCTTCGTGAGGAAGCTGCTGGAGCACGAGTTTGATCCGCCGTTCGCGGTGCTCAGCTACGCCGAGCTTCCAGCCGACCTGAACCTCGAGCCTGTCGCGCGGGTCTCGATTCCTTGAACACGCCCGACCCGCTGCTGCTGGGACTCGCGCGCGCGCCGGTCGTGCCGAATCACCCCCGCAAGCCAGCCGTCGCGCTGCTGCTCGCGTTCCTCTGCCCGGGCCTGGGCCACCTCTATTGCGGCGCTGTTCCTGCCGCGCTCGCCTGGGCCGTCGTCCCTCACGTCGTGCTGATGGCGGTCTTCTATTCGGGCGTGGTGCACCCGCAGTGGCTGCACGTTCACGCGCTGACGGCGATGGGTACGTGGCTCGCGATGCGCGCGGTGCAGATGGTGTTGGCGTGGCGGCTCGCGGCGCGGCTGCCGCAGTACGTGCTGCGAAGCTTCAACACCCCGGCGCTGTACGTGGCCTTCTTCCTCGGCACGTCGATCGCCGGAAGCTTGATGAGCCTGCCGGCGCGCGAAGCATGGGTCGAGACCCACAAGGTGCAGGCACCCGGGATGTCGCCGGTCGTGGAAGTGAACGAGAGCGTCTTCGTGGTGAAGGTGGGCGCCGGTGCCGAACCGTCGCGCGGCGCCGTCATCGTCTACGAAGCACTCGAGAAGCTGCACGTGGGGCGCGTGGTCGCCATTGCGGGTGAGAAGGTCGAGCTGAACGAAGGGGCGCTGGCGGTGAACGGAAGCGTGGTCGCGACGAGCCCACGGATCCTGGACCTCGCGCCAATCACGATTCCGTTCGGCAGCGTGTTCGTGCTGGGCGATGACCCCGACCAGGCCGTCGACAGCCGCGAGCTCGGACCCGTGCCCGCCTCGAAAATCGTCGGGCGCGCGGCGGTCGTGTTTCTCTCGCTCGACCCCAGCCGCATCGGCAACAAGCTCTGAGCCGACGACCCGCTGGGTCCGGCCCGGCCAGCACGATCAGAAAGCCCTTCGAACGAATTCGATCGAATCTGCCGCGATGCGTCAGAAGGCGGCGGGACGAATCGGATCGAACCTGCCGCAGTGCGTCAGAGCCGTTCGAACGAATTCGATCGAATCCGCCGCGATGCGTCACGTGCGGTTCGTGCCGGACTCGATCGATCTGCCGCAGTGCGTCGGACGATCTTCGATCTACTTCGATCGAACCGCTAGAACTCAGGAACGGCGGCGGCTTGGTCGGTTCAAGGCCCGCGGTTCTGACGCATGGCGTCAGTAAACTTCGAGCAGCTGAACTCGACACTCGTACTTCGGGTGACGCAGGTCGATGTACTCGACCTTGCCGGTGACCTCGTCGAAGTTGCCGGTGAGGAGCCCGGGGATGATCATCAGTCCGGCGTACCAACCGTCTTCGAGCAGCTTCGCGTCGCCGATGTCCCGCTTGTAGGTGATGCGCCCCTTAAAGGCCCAGACGCTGTGCATCCCGTCGGCGTGAATGCCGACCCCGGCGTCGGGCGGAGACACGAGCCCATCGATTGCCGTTGGCGCCTGCTGCATTACCCACGCGTCGAACCGCACGCTGCTCGACGGCTGAATCAGCGACAGGTCGACCAGCGACCCATCAGCCCCCTGGCGCATCTCGATGAAGGCGGAGCCATAGCTGGCTCAGGCACCACCTGGGCAACGGGCACCGGAAACTCGAGCTCGACGAACACCGGCCGTTCGAGCTCGGGGACGACGACGGACGCCGACGCCGGCGCCGCCTCCCGCCACACCCCCACGGCCACTGCGTGAAGCAGCACGGGCAGGGCAAAGCCATCGCAGCCGCCGGCTCATCGCAGCGACGGCGCCCGGGGCTTGATGACGCGAAGGAACTTCACCTTCACTTCGGGGGGCTCCCAGGTGAACTGCCACACCGACGACCAGCCGAGCGCGCTCGGAGCCCCACCGACCTCCGAGGTGTCGCCCTGCTCCCGCACCACCTTCCGAGACAGGTGCAGCACGAACTCGTCGAACTCGGTGTCACCGGACTTCTCGATGACGGTCGCCTCGGCCAGCGCGCCATCGCCGTCTTGCCGCAGCATCAGCACGGTCTTGAGGCGCACCCGGGAGACCGTGTCCTTCAACACCTTGGTGAACGCCATCGACTGCAGCCCCGCCTCGGCGAGCCGCTGCGTGTTGATGTCGCCACCCGACGGCCCGCCGCGAGAAATCATTCGCCCCATGCCCGACTCGGTGAACTCGCGCGCCTGTTCATCGTTCGCCATCGGGTTGCCTGTCTTTGCGAACCGTTCGGCCGGCTGGGTGTACGTCTCGAGCACTTCTTCCCGCAGCATCTGCCCGGTGCTGCGCCTGGTCAGCTTCACTTCCTTGCCCACGAAGCCCTGCCTGAGGTCCGCCTGCAGCTTGGTGAAGTACGGCTCGACCAGCCCGCCTTCTCGTGCGGCCTTGCCGATCATGTCGCCGATTTGATCGTTGATTCGCTTCGCTGCGCGCTCGGCCTGATACTCGCGCACCGCCACCGCGTCCGGCTCTTCACCCGGCCCGTTGCGAATCGTGTGGCCCTGCGCCTCGCTGTCGTCCGCGTCGCGCCCCAGCCCTGGCATCACCGTGCCGACCCGTGGAACCAGGAACGCCGACGTCTGCCGTGGCGAGTCGGCCTGTTCTCCCACTGGAGCAGACGGCGCTGACGCAACCGGCTCAGGCGCAGACGGGGCCGCAACCTCGACCGCCTTCTTCGAGGACGAAGATGCCGCCGCTTTCGCCGTCTTCGCCTTCTGCGGCTCGGGCTTGAGCGGTTCGGGTTCCGGCAAAGGAGGCACAGGAACAGGTGCCGGCGGCTCGACCATCACCCACTCCACCTCGATCGCCTCCGACTTCGCGGGCAGGGGTAGCGGCGGCGGCCGCAGCACCACCCAGGTCACCAGCACGGCGTGCAGCACCAGCGACGCGAGGAGCGCCCAGTGCAGCCGTCGTGGCTGGCGTGAAACCATCCCTAGTCCTTACCACTCGTTGCGCGTCACCACGGGCAGCTGCAGGGCCCTTTCCCGGTCTAAGTCCAGGTTACCGACGTGCAACGACAGCGGTGATTGCACCCACTTGTAGATGCTCTGCAAAAACAGCCGGACGAACTTCTCGACCCACGCGTCCAGCCGGTCACCCGCAATCTCGGGGAACATCGCGCCAAGTGCAAACCGCACCTCGGCGGGGCTGAGCTTCTCGCCCGCGAAGAGGTGAAAACAGGCGTCCAGCACCACGAAAGGCATCAGCTCTTCCTCGCCCACCTGGTTCGGGGCGAGCTCCGGCCCTGCCGGCCGCGACATCACCTTCGCGATGCCCTCGTACCTGGTCTGCTCGTAGAGGTAGTCCAGCAGGTACATCACCACCGTCTTCGGCACGTTCGAGATGACGGCGAGCGCGCCCATCAGGTCGCCGCCCACCGTCGTGTAGCCGACGGCCTTTTCCGACATGTTTCCCGTCTGGAGAAACAGCCCGCCCGAGGTGTTCGCCCAGTTCCACATGCGCTGCGCCCGCAGCCGCGCCTGCACGTTTTGCCGGGTGACGGGGGTGAGCTCCTTGCCCGGGCCGAGCATCTGCTTCGCCGCCTCCATCTCGCGCTCGAAGGCGTCGTCGATGCTGACGACCGAGAACGCCACGCCCAGGTCCTTCGCGATCGTCGCCGCGGCGTCGGCAGTGCCAGCCGAAGAGAAGCGGGTCGGCATGTAGAAGGTCTCGATCAACGAGCCCGGATTCTCGGGCCGCGCGCGCCTGGCATACCGGTGCGCAATCAACAGCGTCAGCAGCGAGTCGCGCCCGCCCGACAGCGCGATGCCGATGCGCGAGAAGGCCTTCGTCTTCTCGAAGTAGTCGCCGATGCCCATCGACAGCGCGTCGAGCAAATCCTCACAGAGCATCTGCCGGGGGGAACGCCGCGTGTCCGGCCCAGGCAGGAAGAAGCTCTGCGCGGCGGGCACCGGGTAGGTGAGCATCTTCCGGTCGGTCGTGAAGTCGGCCACCTTCAGCGTCGGCACCTCGCGCTGCGTCGCCGCCCACTGGCCGTGGTCCGACCGCCAGGTGCTGTTCTCGGTGCGGAGCCGCGACGTGCGGTCGAGGTCTACGACCGCCACCGTCCACCCTTCCTTGAACCGCGGCGCCTCACAGACCCACTTGCCGTTCTGGTTGATGAAGCCGCCGCCATCGAAGATGAGGCCGTCGTTCGCTCCCACCGCATTCGCGTAGGCGATGGTGCATTGGTGGTCGCCGGCGCGGGTGGCGACGAGCTCGCGGCGGGTGCCTTCGACGCCGATGCGAAACGGCGACGCCGAGACGTTGATCATCAGCTCGGCGCCGGAGTACGCGCGGCGGCGCATCGGCCCATCGGCGCTCCACAGGTCCTCGCAGACCTCGGCACCGAGCACGCCGAAGTCGAACTGGAACAGGTAGTCGCCCAGCGGCACGCCCGAGCTGTGCAGGGCCGCCATCCCAGGTGAGCCCTGGGTGAAGGTCCGGCCCTCGTAGAAGATGTTGTAGGTCGGCAGCTTTTCCTTGGGCACCAGCCCACGAATCTTGCCGCCCGCGACGACCGCGGCGCAGTTGTAGCGAAGGCCCTGATGCACGACGGCCACGCCCAGCACGAACACGGTCGAAAGCCCCTTCGTGACTTCGGCAAACCGGGTCAGCTCGACCCACTGGCGATCGACGAAGGCCTGCCACTGAATCAAATCTTCGGGGGGGTAGCCGCCAATGACCTGCTCGGGAAAGACGGCGACGGTGACGTGCTCGGCGGCGATCTGCTTCGCCTGCGCGAGGACGCGATCGACGTTCGAACGGAAGGCACCGACGGTGGTGTTGACGTTGGCCAGCGCGATTTTTACCAGTCGCATTTTCAGTTCACGAACCCGTCGGGGCGGCTGGGCTTCAGGCGGGTCATCACCCCTGAGACTTCTTCCAGTAACCGCTGCATCCGCCGCTTCACGTCGAGCTCGCACAGCAGCGCGTACCGGCGGGGAATGTCGCTGACGAGGGTGCTGGCGAGGACGTCGACGAAGGCGCCGCCGCGCAGCCGCGCAGTCACCTTGGTGAGGCGGGCCGCCACTTCCGGAGGTAGCCGCGAGGTGAGCTCGACCACCGCCTGGCGCAGCGCAGACTCTTCGGAGCCGTCGAACTCGGGGTCGGGCAGCAGCTCGGCTTCGACTTCGCGGTACAGGCGGCCCTGCGCCTCGGGCCACTCTTGAAGCAGCCGCGCGCGGGACACGCCAGTGAGGACGACGTTGAACTTCCCGTCTTCCAGCTGCTGGTGCACGGACATCGCGCCGACGCACATCAGGGGCAGCAGCTCGGGGCTGCCGCCGTACTGCGCTTCCCACCCCAGCGCGAGCTGGGCCATCGCGAAGACGCCATCGCCCTTCGCCGCGTCCTCGACCATGGCGCGGTAGCGGGGCTCGAAGATGTGCAGCGGAACCGCGGCCCCGGGAAAGAGCACCACCGACGGCAGAGGGAAGACCTTCAGCCTCGGCGCGGCGGCGTACGCTTGACCGAGTGGATTCAGACCGCGGCCTCGGCGGGCTTGCTGCGGTTCTTCCACCACCCGACGATGCCGGGAAGAATGGAGAGGACGACGATGACGATGATGATCTTCTCGATGTGCTTGCCCGCATCGGGCCACTGCGCGCCGAGGAAGTAGCCGAGCAGCGTCATCGAGAGCACCCATGAGGCGCCGCCGACGACGTTGAAGAGGGCGAAGCGGCGGTAGGGCATCAGGGCCGCTCCGGCGACGACGGGGACGAAGGTCCGAACCAGCGGCATGAAGCGGGCAATGATGATCGCCTTGCCACCATGCTTCTCGTAGAACGCCTTCGCCGCCTGGATGTGCTTGGGCTTGAAGAAGCGCGACTCGGGCCGGGTGAAGAGCATCGGGCCCATGCGCTTGCCGATGATGTAGCTGGTCGCGTCGCCGAGGATGGCGCACGGAATCAAGATGAGGTTCAGCAGCACAATCGACAGGCCCTTGTCGGTGCCCGCGTAGAGGCCGGCGGTGACGAGCAGCGAGTCGCCCGGCAGGAAGAACACGAGGGCGCCGGTCTCTAGAAAGATGACGAGGGCGAGGCCAGGGTAGCCCCAGGCGATGATGGCGCCGGGGTTGCGAATCAGGTCAATCAAGTCGTGAAAGATTTGCGGCATGGCCAGTTCAGCTAGCACTTGTGCGCACAAACAAAAACCCCGGCGCTCAGGAAGAGGGCCAGGGTCCTTGAATGAAAATCATCAGGTTTTTCTTATTCGGCGCTGGCCGTCTCGCCGGCGGGCTTGTTGCTGCCGAGCTGCATGGTGGCGAAGTTGATGTTGTTGTAGCCAGCCGAGGCGCAGCTGAACATGACGCGCTTGATGATCTTGAACTGCACTTCCTTGTGGGCCTGGATGTTGATGTCGCCCTTGAAGCCGCCTTCGCTGTCCTTCGCGTAGGAGTGCAGGTCTTCGAACTGCTTCTTCATGTCGCGCAGCTTCTCTTCGAGCGCGGGAATGTTGAGGTACTCCTCGCGGGTCATGTCGTCGACGCGGCCGATGACCGTGCCGGACACCGAGACCTGATCCATCGAGACCATCACCACCGGAACCAGCTGAACGTCCTGCACGTTCGCCGCTTCAGGAAGGACGATGTCCTTGCTCATCATCAGAATGTCGCCCGTCGCCGAGAAGTTCGCGATCAGGAAGAGCACGATCACGACGAACATGTCGACCAGCGGCGTGATGTTGAGGTCTGCGTTCTGCGTAATCTTGTGCGCGTGACCGTGGCCGAACACCTTGCTGTGCTCGAGCCGCTTGCCAACGCGCTTGCCTGGAATCTTGATCATTGGTTGGTCGCCTTCAGCCCATCGCCGGGGAAACTTGAATCGACGGGAGCCCGGCTCCGATGAGGTCGTCGATGATTTTCACGAGGTCGTCGTACTTCACCGCGTCTTCCGTCTGCAGCGTGATCGACTGCTGATCCGGCAGGTTGGTGCGCACTTCCTTGATCTTGTCCTTCAGCTTCTGCAGGTCGAGCCGACCCTTGGAGTCGCGCACGTAGGGCATCGGGTCGTACACCGAGCCGCCGACGGTGAGCTTGAGCTCCTTGTCGGTGATGAGCAGCGTCACCGGCACGGTCTTGGTGTCTTCCTTCTGCTCGTCGGTAGACGGGCCGCCGGACTGCGACACCTGCAGACGCCCAATCTGCGTCCACACGGCCGTCATGATGAGGAAGCTGATCATAACCGCCATCAAATCGATGAACGGAACGAGGTTGATGGCAGCGTCGAGGGCTTTCTTACCGCCCTTGCTCGACGTGCCGAGGTCCATACCGCCGGCCATGCGCTACTCCTTGAAGCTCTAGAAAGGTTGGTCGTACCGACAACATCCCCTCGCCCCCGGTTCCATGACCGGGGGACGAAGGTAGGTGAGCCGCTTACTCTTCCTGCTGAACCGGGACGGACACGTTCTTGAACTTGTCCTTGTTGCTGATGATGAGGTTCAGCACCGCGACCGAGGTCTCGTTGATGTCGTTGATCAGCGACTGGGTGCGGCCGTTGAGCACCGAGAAGAACACCAGGGCCGGGATTGCAGTGAGCAGACCGAACAGGGTGCAGTTCATCGCTTCAGAAATACCTGCAGCGAGAATGGTCGCCTTGTCGGCCGGGTTGACGTTCGCCACTGCTTCGAAACAGCCGATGAGGCCGTTCACGGTGCCGAGGAGGCCGGCGAGCATTGCGGCGTTGCCGAGCATCGCGAGGTAGCCGGTGCGGGCTTCGAGCTTCGGGGTTTCACGCAGCGAGGCTTCGTCGAGCGCCGCCTGCACTTCTTCTTCGCCCTTCGGGACGTTCATCAGGCCCGACTTGATGACGTTGGTGAGCGGGGTCGGCTTCTGACCGGCGACGTAGTTGATCGCCTTGTCGAGATCGCCCGCGTAGATGTGCTTCTTGAGGCCGCGGAGGAAGCCGTCCTTGTTGATGGAGGCCGAGAAGTAGAGAACGATCGCGCGCTCGATCACGATCGCCGCGGCGATGATTCCGCAAAGGGCGATCGGGTACATCCCGAATCCACCCTTCGTCCAGCGGCTGGCGATCAAATCGAAAACACCACCTTCACCACCACCGTGTGCGGCTTCGGCGGCCAGCAGGCTGAGATTCGCAAAATTCATTTCTGTGTTGCCTCCAAGTTACTGGGAGCCGTGATGGCTTCCGTACCTGCCCAGTTCGTTGCGGAGTGGATCAGGATTTAGGACTGTTTCCCCGAAAAGACGGCGGACTCTACCCAGCGGGAAAAATGGGTGTCAATCTCCGCGCCTCACAAATGGCCCGGAAGCGAATCGGTGAGCTGCTGCTGGACAAGGGCGCCATCACCAGACCCCAGCTCGACGCGTGCCTTGCCACGCAGAAGCAGACCCACCAGCGCCTGGGCGTGCTGCTCGTGCAGAAGGGGTACGTCACCGAGGCCGCGCTGTCGTCCGCCCTCTCGGAGGCCCTGGGAATTCCCCTCGTGAAGCTGGACCAGGCGCCCGACTGGAGCGCCGTTCACATGCTCCGCCCCCGCTTCTGCGAGCAGAACGACCTTTTCCCCTATGGGCTCGACCGCAGCGGCGAACGAAAGCAGCTGCTGGTGGCGATGGCGGACCCGCTGAATGCGCCGGCCATTTCCGAGATCGAGTTCACCACCGGGCTCGTCGTCGGGGTGCGGCTCGCGGCGCTGTCGGCGATTCGCGGCGCCATCCTTCGCTACTACCACAAGGGCCAGGGCGAGCCCGGGCGGCCCCCCGCTGCGGTGAAGCCGGGTGTGGTGCGCGTGGTCACCGCGCCTCCGGAAGACGAGCCCGACGACATCATCGTCGGCGAAGAGCTGCCGCCCGAGACGCGAAAGGCCGCGCTGAAGGAAGACATGGCGTTTCTCTTCGGCACGCCCGTCGAGGAACAGGCGGTCGAGAAGCTCGAGAAGAAGTTCTGGGCGCTGATGCGCGTGCTCTCGCGCAAAGGCATCGTCTCGAAGGAAGAGTTCGCGCGCGAGCTCGAAGAGTCCGACGGCTGAGTGCGCCTGGGTGGCGCAGCGCAGCAGTCCAATCCGACGACGTTTTCCACCTTCACTCTTCGGTCGCGGCGCACTGTGCGCCGTCGTGAGTGAGCCGGCCAACGTGCCCTGCCCTATGGTTCCATGAGCAGCGAAATCGAGCGCTGCCAGCGACGGGTCGACGGCTTCGGCCTGCATGAACCCATGCCCTGCACCGTAGGGCTCGAGTGCTGCGGCGGAGGCCGTGCCCGATGGTGCCGTGACTCACCGACATCGCGCGCCGTTGACTTCAAATACCAGATGAGTCGAAGCAAATAATTCGACTTATTCAAATCATTTGGGTTGTTATTTCTGGATGCCGACCACCGCTGACATCTCGAAATAGAAAGGAGCAGCTCAATGGGATTTTTCGATCGTCTCTTCGGCACCACCACCGTCTCAACCCTCGGCCCAAAGGCACCCCAGAACAAGGACCCGGCGCTCGAGCGGTACCGCTACCTGCTGCGCACGGCGCCGCCGGACGCGGTCGAGCAGGCCCACGCCGAGGCCTTTGCGGCCCTGACGCCCGAGCAGCGCGTCGAGGCCACGAATGCGCTCAACCCGCAGCTGGCAGAGCCCGAGCGCATCGCCGCGGCGAACGCCTCGGATCCCCGCGCGCTCGCCCGCGCCGCGACGCGCGCCGAGCTGACGCGCCCGGGTTCGCTCGAGCGGACCTTTGGCGGTGCAGGCGGCAGCATTGGCGGCACGCTGATGAGCACCATCGCCGGCACCTTCATCGGCAGCGCGATCGCCCACCAGTTCCTCGGTGGCTTCAACGAGCCCGCGCCCGCGAGCGAGCCCGTGGCCTCTGCAGACGAGAGCGGCATCGACGATTCTTCCGGGGGCGACGACTTCGGCGGCTTCGACGAATGATGGCCGCGGTGACTCACCGCCACGACTTCCGAGGCTCAGCGTCGAGGTCCGGTTTCGCGGGCTGCAACGGCTGTCCTTCGCGTCGATGCGGCCGTCGCGGTTGTCGTCGAGTTCGGCGAGCGCCTCGAAGCCGTTGCGCGCGCGTCGCCGCCCGGCGTGAACCGCACGGGCTCACCTTCGCTGGCACCCTCGCGGGCCGCCGGTGCCGCTGCTCGCTCCGCCGCCCGTGCCGCCATCCGCCAGCATGTTGCCGCAGAGGCAGGCCCCGAAGGCTTTGACAACGCGCGAGGCGGTGGGCTGCCGTCCAGCCAAGCGCTTCGACAGTGCTGTCGTTATTCCGTGCAGATCCGCCAGTGCCTTCAAGGGTCAAACACATGGCGTTTCTCTTCGGCACGCCCGTCGAGGAACAGGCGGTCGAGAAGCTCGAGAAGAAGTTCTGGGCGCTGATGCGCGTGCTCTCTCGTAAGGCCATCGTTTCGAAGGAAGAGCTCGCGCGTGAGCTGGAAGAGTCCGACGGCTGAGTGGTGGGCGCTACGGCGCCCAGACCGCGTTGCCGGTGCCTCCCCACCGGGCGAAGAAGTCTTTCAGCTGGGAGCCGGTGAGCACGACCATGCCCACTTCCGAAATCGGATCGCCGACCACGTAGCCAGCACCGTCGCGGCCGATCACCGCGATCGAGTGGCGCCCATCGAACGTGTACTTCGCGCTCGAGCCCGCCGCGGCGTACGCGAGGTTGAACGCCTGCTGGTACGCGGTCGGAGTGGTCGAGACGACGCCTGGCTCGCCTTCGAGCACCACGACCCGCTTCTTCGCGAGTTGATCTGCGATGCGGGTGAGCATCGCCGCGTCCGACAGCAGCGTGTCCATCGGAGCGACCTTCAGCCCCAGCGCCTGCGCTCCCTGGCGAATCTGGTACCGGTTCGTGCCGACATGATCGGTGCCGATGCCGTACGACTGCCGCGACCGATGGATGCTCTGCTCGATGCTGAGCCCGCCCGGCTCCTTTCCAAAGATGCGCGCGGCCATCGCCAGGCTCGTTGGCGCGCACGTGCCCGAGAAGTATGCGCCGTCTTTGTTCCACGCCGTCCGGTGCAACTGGTTCTTGAAGAACGCGTTGCGGTTCGCCGGTCGCACCGCGAAGTCGAACGGCTTCAAGGCCGGGTCGACCCACGACAGCCGCGACGCCTGGATCCACCCGGTCTTTCCGTCGTACTTCACCTTCCGGTACCCGTTGCTCGGCGCGACCGCGGCGAGCACGACGACCTGACCCTGCGGCAGGTAGCCCAGTGGCTGGCCCGGGCCGTGATCGGAATCCTTCACTCCGCCGTGCGGAGCGACCGACGTCAGCAACGCCCCAGACGCCGACGCCGAGCTGCGAAACGCGCTGTACGCACGCACCACGAACTTCGAGCCGACCACCGGGCCCGTCGGTGGCGAACTGCCTGCGTCGCTCGACTCGCCCGCATCGGCAGGCTGACCCGCGTCGACGGCCACGCCCGCATCCGCTTCCTCTTCTTCAGGCTCGGTCGCGCCGCCGTCGCCCGGCTCTTCGGGGCAGAGGTCTTCGACGCAGAAGGGGCCAGCATCGGCAGGCTCCTCGAGCTTCACCACCTCGCCCGTGCCTTCGTCGCTCGCGTCCGGCGACTCGAACGTCGGGTCATCGGCAGGAACTTCGATCAGCTTCGGACCCGGGCCACATGCGGCCGCGATCACCATCAGCCCAAACACACTTGCTCGTTTCGTCATCATTCGTGGCTCCCCAGGGACGGCATTGATTCGAGAATCGATTTAGTTGATTCACGAATCAACCAAGGGTCTCCGCAGTGACACCGCAGGGTGACAGGACTTTGCGCACCCCCACACGTTTCACCTCGTCGCGTCGTGAACGATTCCTCGCGCTGTGGCATCTGCAGGGTGTGACGGACCCCACGCCCAAACCTGCCGCAGCCCGAGTCGGTACAGTCGTCTGGGCGCTGATCATCGTGGCCCTCGTGGCCTGCTCTGCCACCGGCGTGGTGACCTTGTTCGGCTCGAAGTTCGGCCCGGGGTTTCCCATCAGCGCCGATGCGCTGGCTGGCGACCCCGCGCCAGTGCGCCCGCCCCAACCTGCCGCTCAGAAGAAACGAACGCCCTCGCCGGTTGGCTCACCTCGGTCGTGGTTCTCGCCGCGATCTACTGGCCGCTGGAATGGGCGTGGCCTGCACGGGCAGGGCAACGTTGGCTGCGAGCGCGCGTCGGCACCGACTTCTTCTTCCTCACCGGGCAGTACCTCGTGTGGAACGCGCTGGCCGTCGCGATCCTGGTGGGGCTGCGGGCTCGCGTCGACGCGGCCGGCACCTTCGAGAGCGTTCGCGACGTGCTGCAGCGCCAGCCCTTCGTGCTCCAGGCGCTCGAGGCGCTGCTCCTCGGCGACCTGAGCGTCTACTGGTTTCACCGCGCCTCACATCACTTCGAGCGCGAAGCACCCGGGCGCGGTGGCGAACTTCGCCAACCTCGCTCCATGGTGCGACTTCCTGTTTCGCACGCACCACGATGGCGTCGAAGGCAACGAGACGTTCGAGATGGGAGTTCCCGAGGCGTGGCCGACGTCGTACCCAAGTCAGCTCCTCGCGCCCTTTCTGCCGCGCGTGCTGTGGCCGAAGCTCTTCACGCCGAGAGCGGCCACCTGTGAACCGGAGAGCCCGCCGCGGAAAGCTCTCGGTAGCGAGCAAGCATCGCTGCCAGGGCGCGCTCCCTGGGCAGGTAGGTCTCGTAGTGGGCGGTGAAGTTTCGCTGCCAGATCGCACCGGTGATGCCGCAGCCGATGCGCTCCTGGATGACGGACAGCCATTCGTCCGCTTCGTTCGGCTCCACGCCTGAATCGACGAGCCCCTGGCGGGCCAGGGGCAAGAGCCGCCCCGCGAGGGTGCTGACCCCCAAAGGTCGCGGCGGGCCGCTCTCGTCGGGCCACAGCAGCTCTGCGCCGAGTCCGTGGCGCGCCGCCTCGTAGAAGTTGCGCCGCGCGTGGCCGAAGGTGAGCCGGGTTACCAGCGCGTCGGCGGTGGAAGCAAGCGCCTGGGTCAGACCAATCGCGAGGGCTGCGTTCGCAACCATGTCGTTCACCGTCGGGCCCGCGGGCAACGCGCGGAACTCGATCCGAAGGTGGCCTCCGGCCGCGTCGTCGTAGACTGCGCGGTTCCATCGCCACACGGTGCCGTGGTGAAGCCGAAGCTCGCCCAGGTGGGGCACGCGGCCGGCGCGGAGCACCGCGGCCGGGTCCTCGTCTCCGCACTGCGGCAGCAGCGGATCGTGGAGCGCAACCGACTCGGCGAAGAGCTCGTGCGCCGACTGGCGCACCCACCCGTGACCGAACGACACCCGCGCCGGACGCCAGTCGCCTTCCTCGCTGGCCCATCGATCGTCGACCGATTGCCGAAAGAGCGCGACGCGGGTCTCGTGCCACAGGCGTTTTCCGAGGAAGTAGGGCGAGTTCCCTGACACCGCCAAGACGAACGCAGTCGCGATCTGCGCGGCGTTGTAGGTGCGGGCAAAGGCCTCGGGCGTCACCCTCAGATGCAACTGGAACGAGGTATTCGCACCCTCGAATGTGACGTCGTGGGCGGTCACATCGAGCCGTTCATCGCCCTCGATGTGGACGGCGAAGGGCTCGCCGCGAATCCGCTGGATCCCATGGGACAGGGCGCGATACCGGAGCCCCTCGGTGAGCGCTGAGGATCCAAGATCCTTCTCGGTGAGGGTCGGCAAGATGCCGATCGCGACCGGGTGAGCCCCGTGGGTGGCCGCTGCTCGCTCGATCTCCCCGAGCGCCGTCACGAGCTCGCGGGCCATCGCCGAGAACGGCCGACCCGCCAAAGGAGACGGACGCGCGTTGATTTCCATGTTGAAGCGGTCGACTTCCAGCGTGACGCGATCGTCCACGATTCCGTCGAGGACCCGCTGATTGATGGGCATCGGCCGACCGGCGTCGTCCACGAGGTCGAGCTCCAGCTCGGCGCCGACGGAGGGCTCGCCGACCCCGAAGCCGGGACGTCGAAGCAGGTCCCCCAGGACCTCGATCGATCGCCGAAGCTTGTCGGCGAACGCGACAAAGTCCCGTTCATCGAAGCGTTCCTTCCGGATTTCGATGCCCATGGCTCTCCTTCCACGGTGAACGACAAGCGGCACATTCGTCGGGCCTCCGACGGTACCCACCCAGGTGCACAATTCCAACCGATTGCCGGCGCGCTCCTCTGCGGCAGCGGAGGACGTTGTTGGCCGTGGGGTGGTGTCGCCCTGCTCAACGACCTCGACACGCGCTGCTCATCGGCTTCACGATGGTGGCAGCTCCGGATCCTCGGCCTCGAAGTAATACTTGAAGCACATCTCGCACAGGCCGTGACTCGTATTTGCCGGACAGCGCCCCACCCATTCGGGCACCCAATCCCATCGGTCTTTTGCGCCTGCATGTCTGACGAGGCGACAGTGTGAACACTGCACAACGAGGCCGCGTTCATCGAGATACTGATTGACGTCGGCGTCATGGGGTGCGCGCGTCAGCGGGTCGTGTGGTGCTTCGACCACCAGCGAATTGACAATGATGAATCCGGCGCGATTGCGCAGCGAGTACACCTGCATGCTGAACTTCCGGAACAGGGTTGGCGCCGAACACTCGTAGACATGAGACGAGGGGTGCATCGAAGCGCCCGCGTCTGCCGTCGTGGTCAGGAACCGTTGGTAGAAAGGTCGCAGCGGTTCCGGAATCGCGTCGAAATACCGCGTGCCCAGGCCCCAATCGGCCCCCACTTTCGGCTGTCCACCGTTTTGCTCGGCGAACTTCACCCATGCGGGGTTGAAATACGCCAACCGGAAGTCAGGCCAGAGGCCGAAAACAATCGCCCGAGTCTTCTCGAGGTCTTCGAGCTTGAAGTAGGGCTGGAGCAGTTCGCCGAAATTGTCATCCAGACGAGTGTTCATGCTGTCCCTCATGTGCGGTTGATTTGAGCGGCCTGGCGAAGTGCGATTCTGGTGCTGGCGTTCGGTGCATTCAGCCCGGGATGATCGCGATCGTCAAAGCGCTGGTGAAGGAAGACAGCTGAAGGCTTCGGTGGCTTCGCGCGAGGTCAGCTCGAGCTTCTGGCCAGCAAACCCATCGAACAGCCGCCGGTGTGCCACCAGCGAAAACTCATCCACGCGCACCTCATAGTCGGCCACCCACCCCAGCAGCATCGGCAGGTTCGCGTCCTGGGCCTCACGGCTCGGGTATTTGTGTGGCTCCCACGGGCGCGCGCGGCAGTTCTGCAAGCAGGCTTCGATGCCCGGGTTGAGGAAGAGCAGCAGATCGCTGCGCTCGGCTGCCGCGCCCAGCAGATCCGCGTAGCACCCTTCAATCACCCACCGCTCGTTCGCAGCGGTGAACTGCTCCAGCGTCGCCACGCTCTGGCTCACGGGCGCGCGCTGGGGCGGCTGCACGGGCAGCCAGGCCAGGGTGTCGAGATCCAGGTGCGCGGCCGCGAGCTCTCGCGCGAGCCGCGCCGCGAGGGTGGACTTGCCAGCGCCCGAGTTGCCAATCAGAACGACGCGCACGTTTCCTAAAGACGTCAGTCGGTCTGCGTGACGACAGGCAAGCGCAAGGTGAAGGTCGTGCCCACGCCCACCACGCTGTCGACAGAGATGGTGCCGCCGTGGTTCTCGGCGATGCCCTGAACGATGGAAAGGCCGAGGCCCGTGCCCTTGCCGTCGGGCTTGGTGGTGAAGAACGGCTCGAAGATGCGGGCGCGGACTTCGGCGGCGATGCCGCTGCCCGTGTCGGAAACCGAGGCCAGCACGTGGGCGCCTTCCGTCTTCGTCACGATGCTCACCGTGCCGCCGTTGGGCGTCGCGTGGCAGGCGTTGGTGATGAGGTTGACGAACACCTGCACCAGGTTCTGCCGCACCGCGAGGAAGTGGGGCAGCTCGCCAAACTGGCGCGTCAGCTGGACCCCGTGCTTCTGCAGCACGTGCTCGCAGAACCCCACCGCCCTTTCGACCGCAGCGTTCAAGTCGACCTCTTCCGGCTTTTCCTGCGCGGGGCGGGCGTAGCTGACGAGGTCGCGGGTGAAGCGCAGCACGCGATCTGCGTTGGCCGAAATCTTCCGGTACTTCTCCATGTCGCTGGCGTCGGCGGTCGGCTGGCCCAGCGACCGCTTCAGCAGCGCGTCCGCGTAGGTCGACACCGCCGTCATCGGGTTGTTGATTTCGTGCACCACGCTCGCGGCGAGCTGGCCCAACGACGCCAGCTTCTCGGCCTGGATGACGCGCCGTTCGAGCTCGCGCATCCGCGTCAGGTCCTGGCCAATCGCAATCACGCCCTCGACCTCACCCTGCTGCGTCATCACAGCCGACGTGGCGAAGGCGACCTTCACTTCCTTGCCATCGCGCCCGATGACCCGTGTCTCGAAGCTCGACATCGCCTCGCCCTTCAGCGAGGCCGCCATCACGCGCATCACCTTCAGCCGTTCGGCCTCGGGCACGAAGTCCAGCAGGTCCTGCCCCAGCACCTCGGGCTTGGTGAAGCCGGTGATGGTGGTCAGCGCCCGATTGAAGACGACGACCTTGCGCTCGCGGTTCGCCACCAGAATCAGCGCGTTGGCGTGCTCCAGCAGCTCTTCGAGGTACTTCCGCACGAAGGTGAGCTCGTCGATGAGCTTCGCGTTTCGCACCGCCACCGAGACCTGGTTCGCCAGCTGAATCAGCACGCGCTCATCGCTGATGAGGTCGGCCGAGAGTCCGGCGGGGTACTCGATGTTCACCGCTCCGAAGAGCTGGCCCGACGCGACCAGCGGGGCGCAGACGCCGCGGACGCTGCCGTGGAAAATCAGCGGAATCTCGGTGGTGGTGAGCTTGACCTTGTCGGCCGGCAGCCCCCGCGTCTCGAGGTGCGTCTTCTCGACCGCCGAAGACTTGAGCCAGATGACGTCGCGCGTGCCTTCGCGCATGCGCCCTTCGGCGTAGAGCGAGGTCAACGCCATCGTGCGCGGGTCGGTGATGCGAACGCAGAAGGTGCGGCCGGGGAAGAGGCGCTTCACGCCACGCGCGACGGTGGCGACCAGCTCTTCTTCGCTGGTAGCGCCGGCGACGTTTCGCCCCAGCTCGAGCAGCACCGACTCGACGCGCGCCTGTTCGATTAACGCGCGACCGGCGGCGGCCAGCGAGTCACCGACGGAAGAGAGGCCGCGGGCGACGACGGCCACGGTCGCTCCTCGGCGGCTGAAGGTCAGGCTCACCGTCTGGCCCGTGCGGCACGTCACTTCGACTTCTTCGGTGCGGCCTTCGTCGGGCGCCTGGGCCGGCACCTTGTCCATCACCTGCGCGAGCGCGATGCCGCCCAGGTCCTTCGCGCCGACCAGAATCTCGAAAGCCGCGTTCGCGGTGAGCACCCGCAACGTCGGGTCGCAGAGCGCGGCAGGCGAATCGACCATGTCGAAGAACGCCTGAAAGGCGTCGCCGGCCGGCCCGAAAGAAACGAAGGGGCGCACGGGCGAATCACTCTTCATGCGAGGTGGCCCGGTTCAAGTCGAGGATGTGCGCGTCGCCGACGTACGGCTTCGTCTCGTACTTCGTAATCTTGCCAATCTTCCGCACGATCTCGGCCATGCGTTCGGCCTCGCGGTAGATGATGTCGATCGGCCGGAAGATGGGCTCGGTCTCCTTGATTTTGCGCCGCAGCAGTTCCGCGTAGCCCATCACGCTCGTCAACGGCTGGTTGAGCTCGTGCGCGGCGGTGCCGGCCAGCGCGACGAGCACCGCGTTCTTCTCGCTCTCTTCCAATCGGGTCTCGACGTCGGACAACTTGCGCTCGAGCTTCAGCCGATCTCGAAGGTCGGTAAAGATTCCGAGCGTCGCGACCTCGCGCCCCGCCTCGTAGACGATGGACGCCGTCATGCTGACGGGGATGCGGTCACCCATGCGGGTAAGGATTTCCTGCCGCGACGCCGTCAGCCGCCCCACCCCGCCATGCTCGCCACTGCGCAGCCGCTGCATCACCTCGCGCGCCTGGCTGTCGCTGTACAGCTGCTTCACGTTGAGGTGCGCCTTCGCGTCTTCCGAGGTCCAGCCGCACACCACCTCGGCCGCCTTGTTGAAGAGGATGATTCGCCCCTTCATGTCGGAGGCGATGATGGCGTCGACCGAGCTGTCGATGAGGCGTTCTTGAAACTCCTTCGTCTTTTGCAGCTCTTCCGCCAGCGCGCGCTGCCGCGTCACGTCGCGCATGGTCAAGATCGCCACCGCGCCTTCGCCCTTCAGCGGCGCCGCCGACAGCGACACCGTCAACCGCCGGCCCGCCAGCGTCCGCGCCTGGATGTCGACCTCGGTGCGAACCTGCCCGCGCGAGACGGACAGCAGCACATCCATCATCAGGCCGTCGTCGGTGGGGTTGGTGAGCGCGTTGATGTGGCGCCCGGAAACTTCAGACGGAGCGAGGTCGAGCAGCCGCATGCCCGCGGGGTTGAGCGAGAGCACACAGGCCTTGTCATCGAGAATCGCCACGCCGTCAGACAAGTGCTCGAAGTACGACTCGTAGCGCTTGAGCCGCGCCGCGCGTTCTTCGGCGGCGATGCGGGCGTCCTTCTCTTTCTCGCCCTGCTCGCGAATCGCGTCGATCTTCTGGGCGTTGCGAAGCGCGACCGCGGTGGCGTGCGCGACGGTCGCCAGGAACTCGACCTCGCGGTTGTTGAAAGGGCCCCGTGCGCTCGACCGCCGCAACAGCAGCACCCCGAGGACCTTGCCGCGCACGCCCAGCGGGAGCGCCGCGATGTTGCGAATGCCCAGCGCCGCCAGGTCGTCCTTCACCGACTCGAGCAGCGGGTGGTGCGGAGCGTCTTCCACGATGACGGGCTTCCCCGTGCGCAGCGCCTCGCGAATCTCGGGGTAGCGGCGCAGGTCGATGCGCAGGTCTTTGAGGGCGGGGTCGTCGCTGGCGGCGAGAATCACGCCTTCGCCCCGCGCTTCGTCGACGACCACCATCGCCGCGCGGTCGATTTCGAGCTCGTCGGCGAGGCGGCGCGTCACCTCGTGAAGCATCTCTTCGACATCGGTCGAGGTGGCGTAGCGGCTGGTGAGCTCGAGCAGCACCATCGTCTCGCGCTGCCGCTGCATCGACTCGCGATCGCTGTGGGCCTGGGCCCGCGCGCGCTGCAGCCGCATGCCGAGCTCAGCCTCGAGCGCCTGGGTCGAGACGAAATCTGCGACGCCCGGCAGGTCGCGTTCGGCGCCATCGGGGTGGGTGATGGCGAGGACTTTCAGCTTCGAGCCCGCCGGCGACTTCAGCAGGGCCTCGAGCGCCTCGTGGCCCTTGTCGGCGGTGAGGTCGACGATGGCGAGCTCGGCCTCGGGCGGCACCGGCAAGGTGGCCGGCATCAAGCGCAGCCCTTCAACCACCTGCACCACGCGGGCCCGCGTTGCAGCGCCTTCGGGGAGGATGACGATAGAACGACTGGACAAGTCGAGAGGCTTTTAGCCCCTTACAACGCAAAACGCCTCCCCCGATGCGAAGGGGAGGCGCCGAAGGCGACTGCGGTTCCTCTGCGATCAGCTACCGGCGAACGAGGACCTGACCGGGCGGCGGGCGCTGGCCGGGGTACTGGCTGTAGTGCTGGTGGCGCGGCGGGTACGGGATGAACACCCACTCCTGCACCGTCTCGTAGTGGGCGGGCACCAGCTGCGAACGGGTCACCGGGTAACAGCGCTCGTCGCGGCGGTGGTGGTTGCGCCAGCCATTGCCGCGGCGCTGGCGGGTCTCGCGGCACTCCGTCACCGTGACCTGCTCGTAGCGCGCGGAGACCCAGGTCTCGATGCTCTGCAGTTCGTAGCGCCCATCGGGCTGGTTGGCCGGAGGCTGCTGAAAGACCGGAACTGCTGGGTGGGTGTCGCAGGGGGCGTCTGCGAAGGCCGCAACGGAGGTGAGGGTGGCTGCTGCAACTGCGACCGCCATCAGGTTCGTTTTCATGCTCGCTATGACTCCCCTGGTGCGGGATCTATTCAGCCATGCCCGCCTACACCCGCCGCCCCGTCGTCGCTCCCCGTGTCTCTGGCGTCGCCCTGCGCGCCTTCGTCAGCGCCCTCGAGTCTTCAGCGCTCGGCAGCGCGCTGCTGGGCAAGGTGACGCGCGACAGCGGCCTCGACGATTTCCGGCAGACGCCCGCGCCACACAGCTCGCCGCTTCAGGTGCCGCTGCCGCTCGATGTCTCTGCTCCCCGGTCGCGTCCAGGTGCGGAGCTCGCCGCCGAAGCGGTGGCTTCGTCGCCCGCGGGAAAGCTGCAGACGGTCGCTGCTTTCGGCGAGGCGTACCGCGGTGGAAAGACCGACCCGGTGCAGGTCGCGCGCATCTTGAACCAGCACATCGAACGCCTCGACCACGGCCCTGACCGAATGGCGTTCTTCATCGCGCGGAAGCCGGAAGAGGTGCTGGCTGCGGCTGAACGTTCGGCCGAGCGGCTCAAGAAGAACCAGGCGCTGTCTGCGTTCGACGGGGTGCCGGTGGTGGTGAAAGACGAGGTCGACCTCAAGGGCTTCGCCACCACGCTCGGCACGTCTTTCATGAACACGAAGGCGCAAACCGACTCGACGGTGGTGGCGCGGCTCAAGGCTGCGGGAGCGTTGATTCTCGGCAAGGCCAACATGAACGAGATTGGCATCAACCCGATTGGCGTGAACCCGCACCACGGCGCGTGCCGGAATCCGTACGACCGTTCGCGCATCTGCGGAGGCTCGTCCAGCGGCTCAGCGGCGGTGGTGGCGGCGGGCCTGGTGCCAATGGCGATCGGCCTCGATGGGGGCGGCTCGATTCGCATTCCTGCGTCTCTGTGCGGAGTCGTCGGGCTCAAGGCGACCTTCGGGCGAATCAGCGAAGCCGGAGTGCCGCCGCTGTGCTGGACGCCGGGGCACCTGGGGCCGATTGGGCTCACCGTCGCGGACGTGGCGGCGGCGTACGCGCTGATTGCCGGACCCGACGAGGCCGAGCCGGCGAGCCTTCGCCAGTCGGGCGTGCACCTCACCGACTTCACCGCCGGGAACCTGAAGGGCGTGCGGCTGGGCGTGTGCCGGCCGTACTTCGAAGACGCAGACGCGTCGGTGGTCGAGCGCTGCCGCGAAGGGCTCAAGGTGTTGACCGATGCCGGAGCCACCGTGGTCGAGCTGCCAGCGCCCGACCTCAACACCCTGCTCTGGTCGCACGCGATCATCATCCTCTCTGAGATGTCGGCGTCGATGCTGCAGTACACCAACGAAGACAGCTCGCGCTTCGGCTTCGACACGCGCACCAACCTCGCGATTGGCCGACACTTCCGCGCCACCGACTACGTGCACGCGCTGCGGCACCGGCACCTGATTACGAAGGAGTGGCTCGACCTGATGAAAGACGTCGACGCGGTGGTGAGCCCGACGTGTGGCATCACGGCGCCTCCGGTGCCCGAGAGCGCGCTGCCCGATGGGGAATCGAACCTTCCTGTCGTCGACGCGCTGATGCGGTACGTGCGGCAGGGAAACGTCACCGGCTTCCCGGCGATCAGCGTCCCGGTCGGCTACGACGGCGGAGGCTTGCCGGTGGGGCTGCAGCTGACCGCGCGCCCGTACGAAGAGCACCTGCTGCTGCGGCTCGGGCGCGTCATCGAAGCGAAGGTCGAACGCCGGCAGCCGAAGGTCCACGTTCAGGTGCTGTAGGCGTGTGCCCGTCACGGCTTTTCCAGGGCGCGTTCGTCTCGCTCGTTCGTTCCACGAGCGAGATGGCGCTGAATGAACTTCACGACTTCCACGACCGCGAGGGGCAGGAGAGAGCACCCTGCCACGACGCCCCAGTCTTTCGCGCCAAGTGGGACGGTGCGGAGGATGACGCGCAAGAACGGGACGTAGACAGCCGCCACCTGCAGGGCGACGCAAACCGCCACGGCTCCCCACAGCCAGCCGTTCTTGAAGAGACCTGCCTCGAATGCCGAGCGGGTCTTCGATCGTGAGCTGAAGACGTGGGCCACCTGGGCCAGCGCGAGAGTCATGAACGCCACGGTGATCGCATGCTTCAGGCCCTCGCCTTCCGAACCGTGCATTCGCATTCCGAGGAAGAACGCCAACAACGTGACTGCGGCGAGCAGCACCCCTTGCCAGCCGATCAGGACCAGGAGTCGCGCAGGCAGCAGAGGCGCCTTCGGATCATGCGGAGGCAAGCGCATCATGCCGGGCACCGAAGGCTCGAGGGCCAACGCGAGCGCAGGGAAGATGTCAGTGATCATGTTCAACCAGAGAATCTGAAGCGCGCCGAGGGGCAGCGGCCAGCCAACCATCAGCGCGACGAACACCGTCAGGAGCTCCGCGAGGTTGCACGAGAAGAGGTAGACGATGAACCTGAGGATGTTCGCATAGATGATTCGCCCCTGTTCGACCGCGCGGACAATCGTGGCGAAGTTGTCGTCGACGATGACCATCGCAGCCGTCTCTTTGGCGACCTCCGTCCCCTTGATGCCCATCGCGATGCCGATGTCGGCCTTCTTCAACGCCGGAGCGTCGTTCACACCGTCACCGGTCATGGCCACAACCTGCCCCTGGGCCTGCAACGCTTCGACAATCTGAAGCTTGTGCTTGGGCGAGACGCGGGCAAAGACCGCAGCCCCCTTCACGGTCTGCTGCCAGCCCGCGGCGTCGAGATTGGCCAGCTCACGCGCGTGCACAATCCGAAGCGGCTCGCCGTTTAGGTCGCGATCGATTCCAAGCTGGCGAGCGATCTCGGCCGCAGTGACCTGCTGGTCGCCAGTGATCATCACCGAACGAATGCCAGCCTCACGACAGGTGGCGATCGCGGCCTTCGCCTCCTCGCGCAGGGGGTCGGTCATGCCGACGAGGCCGACGAAGACCAGGTCGTTCGAGGCGTCGGCGTCATTCTCGCTCTGGCCTTCCGGCAGGTCTCGATAGGCCAGAGCGAGCACGCGCAGCGCGGCCCGGGCGAGGTCCTGGTTCAGCGTGCTCCAGTGCGCGCGATCGTCAGAGGTGAGGGGCGTCACTCCGCTGGCCCGAACCTGTGATGAGCTCGCCTTGAGCAAGGTAGACGGCGACCCTTTCACAAACATGATCAGCCGCCCATGAGGCCCCTTGTGCACGGTGACCATCCGCTTCGACGCGCTGTCGAAGGGCTGTTCGCCGATGCGGGGGAACTCGGCTTCGAGCGCCTCTTCCTTCACGCCCGCCTTCTCAGCCGCCACAATCAACGCCGCCTCGGTGGGGTCGCCCAGCACGGCGTCCTTGCCATCGGCGTGAGAGACCTTTGCGTCGTTGCACAAGGCGCCAACGCGCAGCGCAAGGCTGAGGTGTGCGTCAGCACCAGGGTCCACCTTTTTTTCATTCTCTTGAAACGCGCCAACCAGTGAGTAGCCGGCGCCGGTGACGTCGATGCGCCGCCCATCCAGGACGAACGCCGACACCGTCATCTCATTTCGGGTCAGCGTCCCCGTCTTGTCGGTGCAGATGACCGTCGTCGAGCCAAGAGTCTCGACCGCGGGCAGCCGCCGAATCAGCGCGCCCATGCGGGCCATGCGCTGCATTCCAAGCGCAAGCGTCATCGTGGATACGGCGGGCAGCCCCTCGGGCACCGCTGCGATCGCGAGCGAGATGCCCACTTCGAGCATGTAGAGGAAGGCGTGACCGCGAAGCCAGCCCGCGAGGACAATGACCGCGGAAAGTACAAGCACGAGCACGAGCAACACCCGACCGAGCCGAGCCAGCTTCTTCTCGAGGGGGGTGTCGTTGCTTCGCGCTTCGTCGATGAGCACCCCAATCTTGCCCATCTGGGTCGCGACGCCGGTGCCCGTCACCAGAAGCTGGCCGCGACCGTTCATGATCGTGGTGCCCATGAACGCCACGTTGATCCACTCAGCCAGAGGTGCCTTGGCGTCCGCGATCGGATCGGTCGACTTCGTGATCGCCTTCGATTCCCCGGTGAGGGCGGCTTCCTCTATCTGCAGGCGAACACACTCGATGATTCGCCCGTCAGCGGGGACACGCGCCCCCGCCTCGAGGACGACCAGATCCCCGGGAACAAGCTCTTCCGCCGGCAGCTGGCGTTCTGCGCCGTCGCGAATCACCCGAGAAGTCCGCACTGTCTGTTTCTGCAGACCCGTTAGCGCCCGCTCTGCCTTCCATTCGGTGAAGAAGCCAATCGTCGCGTTCAGGACGACGACCACCAAAATCGCACCCGCCTCAATGCGGTCGCCAGTGGCGAAGGCGATGCCCGCGGCGACGAAGAGCAGCCCCACGAGGAGGCTCTTGAACTGGTGGACGAGAATGGCAACGGGGGTCCGGCCGCGGGCTGCCTCGAGCCGATTGGCGCCGAAACGTTCCAGGCGCCGCGCCGCCTCGTCGTCCGTCAATCCACGGGCACCGTCGGTTCGCAGGTGCTCAGCGGTTACGTCAATGGCCAGCGTGTGCCAGGCCTCGGAACCAGCCCCGCCTTCGACCTCTCGGCTCTGCGTCGAACTGGCAGGGCCGGACATCAAGGTCTTGTTCTCGTGCGCATCCGGCCTGTTCATGGGCAGCGGCTTATCGATGCTCGTGCAGCTTCCCCAGAGTGCTCTCGAGCGAGCTCCTCAGCTTGTCCGCCGCTCCGGCGACAGCCTGGGTCAGGGTTGCTGCTTCGCAAGTGACCGCAGAGGGCTTCCGCCCCTCGATGCGGGCTTCCATCATGCACCGCTTGTCGTTCTTGCCACCCTTGTCGCCGTTTTCGTCGCTGCAATGAACTTCCACGCGCGTGATGTGAGCGCCCAGGTGGCTCAGCGACTGGGCGACCGTCGCCTCGACGCTGGCGACGAACTCGGCGTGCCCTTCAATGTGGTTGTCGGTGTTGACTTGAATTTGCATGGGTCTGACTCCTGTTTTGAGTGGGTTTTCAGTATCGATAGATTGCAGCCACGCCAGTGCGCGTTGGGATGCTTGCCGCTGGGATGACGAGGACCTCGCCACCCAACTTGCCAACCAGCTCGCCCAGGTCGTCGAGCACGTCATCGACCCGCGGGTTGTTCAGCGCTCCGCTGACGATCTTCCCCGTCCCTTCGTCGAGGCGACCAGCGATCTGAAGATCAGCTCCGATGAACAACGTGGCGACACGCCCTGACGCGGCGGTCGCGGTGATCTGCGGCAGGTTGTCGCTGCCGCGCCCGGTCGCTCTGGCTTGCTCGAAGTCGTTCTTCAGCCGTGCCTCACCATGTCCGCCTTAGGTGCAATCGGTGTGCGCGGTGCCAGCGATTGCCAAACTGACCCTCGTCGTCGCAGCGCGAGTGGGCGTTGGGTAGGGCACGACTCGGGGCCTCCGCAGGTCGCCCAGCGGTTTCGCCACACCTGTGGCCAAATGCGCACAGCTGGGTTCTGGACCAGCCACGGCTCGGTGGACCTCGACGCAGACGACGCCCAGTCGGTGACCTCTGGCCGATGCCCTTCGCCTGAAGACTGTTCGGCGTCGACGGCTATGCTTCGGCCTCGCGCTGCCGCTCAGGAGCCTTCGGTGCTCAGGCGCCGGAAGATGATGCCTTCGTGGACGTGGATGACGCGCTCTTCCCTGCCGCAGCGGTAGGTATCGGGCACGCTCGACACGTCCCACCCATCGCGGCCGCTGACCAGCGCATCGGCCCACGGCGGCCGCGCCTCGAGCCGCGCCGCAGTGCAGCCCTCGGCCCACTTCGAGAGGTGGTCTTCCTTCACCTTCACCGCCGCGCGAATGTCCGAATCGCTGGGGCCCGAGAGCAGGCCGCCCGAGTTGTCGTGGACGATGATGTGGAACTCGACGTCGACCAACTCGGTCGGCGAGCCCAGGTAGTCCTTGAAGAAGGCCTTCTTCAGCTGCTTTGACGAAATGCTGCTGCTGCGCGTGTCGGTGGTGCGGGTGCCCGACTTGCAGCCCGCCACGAGCGCCAACACCATGAGCCAACGCATGTTCAACGCACCTCGAGACAGCTCAGCCCACTGGCCGGCGCGCAGTTCTGCCCGATGAGACAGCCGCCACCGCCCTGGTAGTCGACGCAGCGAATCGGCCGGCAGTCCTTGCTGTCGACGCACTTGCGGCGGCTGATCGAGCACTCGCCGCCGCTGCAGGTCTCCTGCGCGCAGTCGTCGTCCACCTGGCACGAGCAGAAGCCGTTGTTGTCGCCTTCTTCGATGCCGCACCGCCCAGCGCAGAACCCGCTCGCCTGGCCCGGACCCTTCGCGCACTGGCCGCCGCGCTTGCAGTCGGTGTCGCTGGTGCAAGGCAGCTGCTGAAGCGGCTGGCAGCCGGGGTTGCTGCGCGTGCAGGCCCACTGGGTGCTGACCACGATGACGTCGCCGCAGCCGTACCCACGCGGGCAGCTCTCGCCGCCCGAGCAATCAACGCCGCAGTAGTAGTTGCCGGGGTGCGCGGTATCGATGAGGCAGTAGTTGGCGCCCGAGCCGCAGACACTGACGCCGCCACCAAAGCTGCAGTTGTCGCAGTACGGCTTGCGGTCGTTGTCGTAGTCGCTGAAGCAGACGTTCCGCGCGACGCCTGCGTCGACCGGAGTGCCGCCGTCCGTGGGCATGCCAGCGTCGGGCGCGCCCGGCACACCGCACTGCTCTCCGAATTTGCAGAACGTGTAGTCGGAACAGAACTGCGGGTCGCACTCACCGATTTTGCAGGCGGCAATCTCGGCCGGCGTGGTGCCGGTGCAGACGCAGGCGACGTCGCCGCACCGACAGGCCGAGGCGTTCTGGCAGTCACCGCTGGTGCGGCAGCCCGCGACGCACGTCGAACGGCCGAGGTCGCACACCTGCCCGAGCTCGCACTGCAGGTCGTTGGTGCAGCGGCCCTTGCTCAAGCAGGTGCCGGCGGTGGTGTCGCAGAACAGCGAGTCATCGAGACAATCAGAGTTCTTCTCGCAGCCCGCACGATCCTGGCAGAAGCCCGCAGCGTTGCAGAACTCGCGAGGCTGGCACGCGTCGTTCGTGCGGCAGTAGCACTCACCCGTCTGCGTCTCGCACCGGTACGCGGAAGCGGGGTCACCACAGTCTTTGTCTTCGAAGCAGCCCTGCGTCTTGATTGCGTTGTTGCGGCAGGCACTGGCCAGCAGCAACAGGCAAACGAATCCGACTGCTCTCACGGCGTGAACCCGTCGCTCAGCGCAATCGTGAAGCTCGACCAGCTGACTCCTGAGAGCGTGTCGTAGGTCCACTGGTTGTACGAGAACTTCGGTGAACGGCTCGAGTAGATGACGAGGAACAGCTGCGCGCCCAGCTGCTCGTTGCGCAGCTTCGTCACTGCGGGGGCCGGCAGCACGACCTGGGTCTCGTTGCCGGGGAGCACGACGCTCCACAGCGTGACGTTGCCTGCGGGGGTCGGCTTGAGAATCTGCACCTGGTGAATGTCCGCCGCGGGGCCTGGGTCCAGCGTCCACGAAATCGTGCCGTTGAACACGCCGCCCGAGGGCTGGCCGATGTTCGGAGCGGGGAGCATCGGCCCGATGGTGACGCCCGTCGACAGGTCACCCGGCTGGCGGCGGAAGTAATAGCTCACCGGGTACGAGCTGCTGCCCGCGCACTCGTTCAAGAAGATGAAGTTGCTGCCGTCGAGCCGCGGGAAGTTCGGGAAGCTGTGCGTCGCCTGCGCGCCGAACACCGAGCTCGCCGTCGCCGTGCCGGTGTTCCAGTTGTTCGGGTTGGGAATGAAGCCCTCGGCGCCGAGGTCGAGCCACGCGTAGACGGAGTTGGTGCCCGGCTCGCTGCCGAACGGACCACCGGGGAAGGACAGCGGCGAGTCGATGGTCACCGGCACCGTGAGGTCCAGGTGCATGTCGAGAATGATGTCCTGGTTGATTGCGGGGTTGTCGGCCGAGGTGCTGATCGCCCGCCGCACCCCCATCAAGAAGGGCACGAAGGAAGACGCGGCGGTGTTCGCGATGCCGAGCACGGCGTAGGTCGCGTGCAGGCCGGCGTTGGTGAAGACGAGGTACTCGCCGCCTTCCGCCACCACCTGCCACTTCTCACCCGCCTTGCTCGGCGTGCCACCCAGGGGAGGCCCACTGAACAACGACGGCGCGGCGACGAAGACGCGCGCCTCGAGCTTCTCGCCCTGCACCAGCGGACGCGGCGCCTTGAAGCCGGTGACGCGGCCGGCAATCTGCGAGCGCGGCGGAGGCGGCGGCGGCGAGCCCGGGTTTCCTTCTCCTCCCCCGGTGCGACCAATGAAGACCGTCAGGTTCTCGGCGTTGACGTTGGTGACGGTGGCCGACTCGTAGCCGTCCTTGAACACCGTCACCACCTGCGCCTTCACGAGCGACGGGTCAGAGAAAGTCAGCTGGCCGCGAGCATCGGTGGTGCCCTGGTACGGGGTGTTGGGGTCGGCGCCGAGCATGACGGTCGCCAGAGGAACCGGCGAGCCGTAGAAGCCCTGGGTGCTGTCGAGGACGCTGATGTTGAGCGTGCCGGTGAGCGGACCTCCCGACAGGCCGCCCGAGATGCTGCGCGGGTCATAGTACGAGAAGCCGCCGGGCAAGTCGTCGCGCACCGCGAGGCGGGCGACCTGCACGTCCACCACCCCGGCCGACTCGCCTTTCGGCGTGCGGCAGGTGGCGGTGTGGCTGTCGACAATCTTCACGTCCTTCGCCTTGTTGGGGCCGAACGAGAAGGTGACGCCATCGCGGAAGCCGGCGCCGAGCACGGTGACCAGCGTGTTGCCGGCCAGCGCTCCACGTTCGGGCTGCACGCGGCCGATCGACAGCGGCTCTTCGAAGGTGAATGCCGCGGCGAGCACTGCCTCGTTTTCCGGGTCGGCCGCTTCGCGCAGGCGTAGGTCGCTGGGCGCTCCGCCCGAGCCGGCAGGGGTGGTGACTTCCAGCGAGGTCTCGCCCGTGACGGTGCCCGCGGTGCCCGGCAGCGCGCCGAAGAAGGCGACCGCGTCCGCCGGAAGCGCGGTGCCGGTGACGGTGGCAACGGTGCCGCCGATGGATGGCCCGACGCCAGGAGCGACCGCAGTCACGCCCAGCCGCCAGGTGAAGCCCTGCATCAGCGTCGCATTCAGCGCGCCGGCGGTGGCGACGACGTCGGACTTGCGGGGAGCCGCACCACGCGCAGGCACGGTGACGACGGCGGTCGAGAACGTGCGCGCGCCGAGCGTGGTCGCGACACCGCCGAGGGTGACCGTGAGCCCTGCAGTGTCCAGCGCCTGGCCGGTGACGGTGACGGTGTCGCCCGGCTTGCCGACATGCGGGAAGACGCCGAAGACGGTGAAGACGCCCGCGGCATCGAAGTAGGTGAAGGCCTGCTTCGCCGTCCACACGTCGCGCGGGGTGGTGAGCGTGAGGTCGACCGCGCCTGCCGTGCCGGCCGGGCTGACCACGGTGGCCGACGTGTCCGAGACGACGGTGACCGCGGTGCCATTGGTCGCGCCGAACTTCACTGCCGTCAGCCCCGTGAAGCCGGTGCCGGTGAGGCTGACAGTCGTGCCACCCGTGAGTGGGCCTGTGAGCGGCGCGACGCCGGTGAGGCGAAGGTCGGCGAAGTACTGGTAGGTGCGCCGTGCGTTGGCGACGCCGTTCTTGTTGTAGACGGTGACGTCGACGAGGTCGGCCGCTGCGCCGCGCGGCACGACGACCTTGAGCTTCTTGTTCGAAACGAAGGTGACCTTCGGCGACGAGAAGGTGCCGAAGAGCACTTCGACGTCGGTGGTGAAGCCCTGCCCGTCGAGAGTGACTTCGTTGCCGCCGGCCAGCGGGCCTTCTTTCGGTGCGATGCCGGTGACGATGAGCTCGTCGTAGTAGGTGAAGCAGCTGTTGCAGGTGAAGGTGCCCAGCGGGTTGGAGATGGTGACGTGGGTGTTGCCCGCGGTGCCCGGCGGGGTGCGCAGCTCCAGCGTCTCGTCGTCGATGATTTGATAGTCGATGATGGGGTTCGAGCCGAACTTCAGCGTCGTCACCCGCTTCGCCTGCGTGCCGGCCTGGGCGAAGTCGCGAATGAAGCCGCTGCCCTGGATGAGCACGTTGGTGCCGCCGGCCGCTCCGCCGCGCGGGGGCAGGACCTTGAAGATTTTCAAGACGGGCGGCGGACCCGCATCGACTTCGCCCGCGTCCGGCAGGCCCGCATCGGGAAGCCCGGCGTCCGGCTGACCCGCATCCGGCTTGCCCGCATCCACCACGCCGCTGTCGGGAATGATGGGCTGCCGTGGACCACACGAGCAGCCCGCTGCGCCGAGCAGCACCAGCGACACCAAAGCAATGCGAGCGTTCATGGGAGCTCCACCTTCAGCGTGTAGCCATTCGCGGTCTCGGCAAACGCACCGACCACGCGCAACAGCACCGTCTTTCCACCCACCGTTGCCGCCGGGAAGTTCAGCAGCGGCGAGGCCGAGTCGTCACAGCCCAGCTGGGTCGCGCCGTCGAAGGCGCAGAGCCGCAGCGCGCCCTTCGCGGGGTCGTAGTTCGCGAACGACGCCTTCAAGCCCTTGCCCATCGGCACCACCGCGCGGAACCAATCCTGGTCCTGGGGGCAGATGGCGGCTTCGAGCGTGGTGCCGGTGTTGAAAGCGGTTGCCGCCGCGCTGTCGTCGTTCGGCTCGAGCGCGTCGTCGTCGCAGGGCGTGCCGCGCGAGAGCAGGAAGTTCAGGTCGTACGGCTGAAACGGGTCGATGCTGCTGACGACCACGTAATATTTCTGCGAAGCCGTCGCGACGTACTTCACGATCAGCTTTCCCGCGGCGAGCGTGCGGCCCGTGCCGTCTTTCACCACGGTCGAGAAGTTGTTCTCGCTGAATGGATCCGCGTCGAGGATGACGCCAATCTGGTCTCCGCGCGCGAGCGAGATGCTGTACCAGTCGACGTCGCCGGGGCAGAGGGTGAGGTTCAGGTACGCGCCCGTGGTGAGCCCATACGCCTTCGACAGCTCGTTGTTCTGCTCGTAGCGGTCGGGCTGGCAGGTGCGGGGGATGCACTTCCCGGCGCTGACGTCGCAGCGCTGGTCGGCGTTGCACTTGTCGTCGCTGACGCAAGGGGGGGCCTTCGGAAGGCACGCGCCCGTCTGGGCGAAACAGACCAGCGGAATCTTGCAGTCGCGGTCGGTGTAGCAGCGCGCGCCGGTGCTGCACTTGCCCGCGGCGTCGCACACCAGGCCACCCGTGCATTCGGCGTTCGACGCGCACTGCACGCACTTGCTGTCGACGCACTTCTCTTCGGCGCCGCAGACGGTGGCCTGGGTCTGGGCGGTGCACCTCGGCACGCAGGCGCGGCTTCCCTTGTTGCAGACCTCTCCGGTCGAGCAGTCGGGGTCTTCGGCGCAGCCAAGGTCTTCTTCACAGACCGTGTTGAGGCTGTTGCAGCGGAAGCCCTGCGGACATTCGGACTTCATTCCACCCGGGCACAGCGAGACCTCTGAACGGTCGACACACAGGCCCTGCTTGCACCAGCTGCCGGCCTGGCACTGCTCGTTGGTGGTGCACTCTTCGCCCCACCCGCTGCGAAGCGCGCACCGCTGCGTCGACGGCTCGCACAGTTCCTTCGTGCGGCACTGGCCCGACGACGAGCAGCTCTCGCAGAACTGCTGCGCGGTGCAGATTTTCCCGGCCGCGCAGTCTTCGCGCTTCGTGCACTCAGGCGGGCGGCCCGAGTCGGGCTTCGAAACGACGGGCGAGCAGCCCGCGAACAACACGATGGCGAGAAGCGCGCGCGTCATGGCTGGGCTGCGATGACCCCAGAGGGCCAGGTGATGTCGCCGACAATCCAGCGTGCGCCCGCCTTCTCGAGCGTGCGGGTGAACTCGCCCTTCACGACGCCGTACAGGTAGATGCGCACCGTGACCTTGCTCTTCGGGTTGGGGTCGAGGTGCTCGTTCGCGAACTCGACGACGAGCCGGTAGGTGGTGTCGATCGGGTTCACATAGCCGAACAGCTCGGGGCCGTAGCCGGTGAGCGCGTCGCGAATGAACTGGGGGTCGTCCATGGGGCCGGCCATGCCCCAGTCGGGCTTCGGGTTCGCGTAGTGGGCGTCGTCGGGCAGCTTGCCGACCACCGACGTCGTCGTCCGCAGCACGTGCAGGTCGATGTCTGTCTTTGCGTTGTCCCAGAACATCTCGACGAGGAGCTTCTGCGCTGGCGTCGCAACGATGGTCGCGCGCGCCGGCTGGCAGTTCTTCACGCCCGCAGAATCGGTGACGTCGAGCTGCACCTCGTAGGCGCCGGGCACGAGGGGGTCGAGCCGCATCGTCGTCGAGGCCGAGGTCGCCGACATGAAGTCGGTGTCGCTCGACAGCGGCTTGCTGCGCATCGTCCATTTGTAGTCGAGCGGGCTGTCACCGTCGGGGTCCACGCTTCCGGTGCCGTCGAGTGAGACCAGCAGCCCCGGGGCGCCGTTTCCCAGCGGCGCAATGCTCGCAACCGGCGCCTGGTTCACCTCGCCCTTCAGCACCAGCGTGACCTCGCGGTTGTCCGGGTCGGTGCCGCGAATCTTGATGCCGCCCATCACCATGCCGGTGGTGCCAGGGGCGATGGTCAGCTTCACGGTGATTTGAATCTTGCCGGGCAGGCCGGCGGCGTCTTTGAACTTCACCGTCGCGGGCACCTTCGAGCTGCCGACGAAAGTGAAGGCGGAAGACGTGCCTTCGGTGAAGCCGAGCTCTTCGACGAGCAGGTCGGCGGTGCCCTTGCTGGTGATGGTGAAGCTCTTCACTGCGGCGCTGCACTCGGCGACGCGGCCGAAGTCGAGCACCATCGGGTCGACCTGCATCACCGCGCGGGTGCTGCCGATGCCGACCAGGTTCACTTCGATGAGCGGGTTCGCCTCGTCGTCGCTCTCGATGACGATGGCGTTCACGTAGGGCTGTTCCTTCGTCGGCACGAAGGTGACCTCGAGCTTCGCGGTCTCGCCGGCGACGATGGTGGTGGGCTTCGTGCCGAGGGTGAACGCGGTCTCGGTGGCGTCTTTGAGGGTGATGGACTTGATGGTCAGGTCGCCGCGGCCGACGTTCAGCAGCAGGACCTCGAGCTTCTTCGTGTTGAGCACCGGGACGACGCCGAAGTCGGTATTGCCTTCGGGCGGAACCAGGTCGGGCTTCACCGCCACGGTCACGGGTGGCCGGCACGCGACGGCGAGGAAGAGGCTGACGAGCACCAGGGCGCGCTTCATTGCGGCCCCGTTCCTTCCTCGTAGTACTGAATCTCGACCCGGCCTTTGAGGAAGGGCACCGACTCACCGGCGAAGAAGATGACCTGGCTCATCGGCTCGTATGACCAACCATCGGGGCCACCCTGCGGCGGCTTGCAGACGAGGTTCATCGACTCGGGCGGGTTGCCTTCGCACTCGGTGGCATCGAGGGTGGCGCAGGGCTTCGTCACGTCGGCGATGGTGTCGCAGGGGTAGCGAATGCCGACCTCGATGGTCGCGACGTTCGGCTTCTTCGCGAGGGCGAACTTCCGCTTGAGGCCGACTGCGTTGGTGGCGAGCTTCTTCAGCGTCGCCGAGAAGTTCGTGTCGCAGATGCTGCCGACTTCGCCGCCGGTGAGGTCAGACAGGGCCTTGTAGCGGGTGCCGGGGGTGGCGCCGCAGGCGTTGCTGGGGACGTCGCCCATGATGGCGGCGGTGGTGACGGTGCCGTCGTTGCCGACGCCCTTCGCGGTCTCGAAGCTCCGCCAGTAGAAGCGCACGTCTTCGCTCGACTGGTCTTCCTCGTCGGCGACGAAAATCAAATACAGGTACGCGTCACGGCGCAGAAACTCGCTCTCGTTCGCGGCGTCGCAGGCATCGAAGCAGACCTTCATGCCCTTGCACGCGGCGCGGCACGTCTCGCGCGCGGTCTCTTTCACCAGGTTCGCGTCGCGCTGCAGCTCGAGCGCCTGCAAGGCGGCCTGAAGCCCCGCCTCGTACGGGCTGCCGTCGATGCCGACCCTCACGTTCCGTTCGAAGGCGGCGACCACCCCGGGCGTCTTCGGGTTCAAGATTTTCGGGCTGCCCTTCAGCTGGCCGCGGACCTTGAAGATGTCGGTGGTGGTGACGGCGATGCGGTAGTCGATGGAGCCCTTCACGAACACGTCGATGAAGGCCTGGAAGTTCTTGGCCAGGTTCTCCTGGCGGGGCGCCATCGAGCCGGAGTCGTCGACCACCCAGAGGACGTCAATCTTCGAGGCCGACTGCTGGGCGTAGGTGTCGACCCGCACGTCCGGAGGGAGCGTTTTCTTGAGCTTCGGCTGGTTGCACGCCCCGATGAGCAGGCACGTGCCAATGACGAGAAATCGTTTCATGGGCAGAAGAGGAAACCTTGCCCCGGCCCGCGGTAATGCGACAGCCCCAATATGCCCTAAGTCGTCGTTGCCCGCCCGCCCAGACGCCGATATAGCGCGCGCCAAGCCATGGCTTCCCTTCGCGACATCCGCAAGCGCATCAAGTCCGTCAAGAGCACCCGCCAGATTACGAGGGCGGTGAAGATGGTCGCCGCCGCAAAGCTGCGCCGCGCGCAGGACGCGATCATCGCGGCCCGCCCGTACGCCAGCACGCTCGACAAGGTGATTGCTGAGGTGATGAGCCGCGCCGAGGGCGCCGGTCACCCGCTGCTCACCAGGCGCGAAGTGAAGAAGATTGAAGTGCTGGTGTTGACGTCTGACCGCGGCCTCGCTGGCGGCTTCAACTCGAACGTCAATCGCCGCGCCCTGAAGTTCCTGATGGAGCAGGGCGGAAAGTACGAAGTCCACATCACCACCATCGGCCGCAAGGGCGGCGACTTCTTCCGGTCGCGCGGCTACTCGATGCGCAAGGACTACCCGGGGATGATGAACAAGGTGTCCTACGCGGGCGCCGCCGAAGTCGCCGAAGAGCTGGCGGCCCGGTTCCTCAAGGGTGACATCGACGCGGTGTACCTGGCGAACAACGAGTTCATCTCGGCCATCTCGCAGCGGATCAACTTCACCCAGCTGCTGCCGTTCGAGACGGCCCCCGCGGCTGCCGACGGCGGCGTGAAGACCGACTACCTCTACGAGCCCAGCGCGGAAGCAGTGCTCGAGAAGCTCGTGCCCCAGGCGCTGAAAATCAAAATCTTCCGGGCGCTGCTCGACTCGGTGGCCAGCGAGCACGGCGCGCGCATGACCGCGATGGAGAACGCCACCAAGAATGCCGGCGAGATGATCGGCGAGCTGACGCTCTTCTACAACCGCAGCCGACAGGCGGCGATCACGAAGGAGTTGATGGAGATCGTCTCGGGCGCGGAAGCTTTGAAGTAACTCGGAAACTGGCTTTCCGGGCCCCTCGCTTTCGCCTTCAGACGCTTCGCGTCTCCCCTCCGGTTCTCGAGGCCGAACCGAAGGGCCGGGCTGCAAGCTTCCCGGCCTTTTGGTACTCCTCACCGGTGAAGCAGGCGGCGTAGAGCACCATCATGCCGCCCATGAAGGGGCCGACCTCGAGCGTGACCCAGATGCCCAGGTGCAGCATCACCCCGGCGGCCAGGTAGCAGCTGCGAAAGTCGATGCGGTTGAAGAACGCGCGCACGCGGCCCGGGCGGTCTTTCGTCCAGCGGTACCAGAACGCCAGCCACAGCAGCGGAGCAGTGTTCTCGAAGGTCCACGCCAGAAAAGTGCCCACCTGGGTCAGCCGGTAGACAGGCGCGAGGAACATCATCGGGCGCCGCTGCCACGACGACATCTGAAAGATGTACCAGAGCGCGTCGAGGTCACCCATCGGCAGCCACGCCGCCGAGACCTTCTGCAAACCGGTCGTCCAGTACACGAGCACCAGCTGCCCAATCATCACGTAGCGTGGCCACACCGGCACCAGCGCGGGCGGCTTGTTTCGTTGATCGAAAGACAGCGCTCCGCCGCAGCCTGAGAACATCAGGATGAAGAGCCCGTTCACCAGCAGGTCATCGGATGAGCCGCCCGAGTGGTTGTTGAGCCCGGTGAGCGTGCGCCAGGTGAGCCACGTCAGCGCGACAGTCACCCGGCTGTAGACGCCGAACGTCATCAGCCCCGAGACGACAATCGCGAAAGCGAGCAGGGCGTGGACGTTGAAGGGGGTCGCTCCACCGAAGGGCTGAAGCCAGGGGAGGTCGGTGTCGCGCAGGCCGCCGAACTTCACGCTCACCCAGACGGCGTCGGCGGTGCGGCTGACCCACATCGCAATCAGGTGCTGGAAGACGGTGAAGCCCGCGATGATTCGCGCGACCGCCAGCGGCGTGGCGTCCTCGCGGCGATCCAGCAAATCGGCCCAGCGCGACCAGGCCTTCATCGCGTCATCTCCTCGACGTGAACCCACTGGCCCGGCTCCAGGGCGACGCCTTTCTCGACCTCGGCCGCCGACGGCGTCTTCTGTTTCCAGAAGCGGCAGCGCACCTGCGCCGCGTCCGGCTTCTCGGCGAAAATCTGCCGCGCCAGGTAGTTGCAGTTCTGCGTCTCGGCCCAGACGTACTCGGGCCAGGCGTACCGGTACGTGTGGCTGCGCACGCGTTCCTGGCGGAAGTACGTCTCGCGCCAGTCGAACTCCTCTGACCTTTCTTCGTAGAGCGTGACGTACTCGCCGGCTGCCGTGCGCGACTGCAGCTGGAAGCGCGGTGGGAAGCGGTCGGGCCCGACGAACATGCGCCAGGGCTGATCACACCCCGAGTAGTAGAGGTACGGGTAGACGGGCTGCATCCACTTGTCGCGAAGGCCCATGTAGAAGGTCGCGAGCCAGAACAGCTTCTCTTCGAACTCGTCAGCCGGCACGTGGAGGAACTTCGCGTACGCGGCGAACTCCATCTGCGCGGTCGGGTTCTTCCAGGTGGCGCGGTCGGTGCCTCCGACCGGCGCGGGAATCGCCGCGAGCGTGATGATGACCACGTGCCCGAGCACCAGCACAGCGCGCGCGTGCTTCCACCAGGGGGGCAGCTTCACATCGGCACGTCGGCGGCCTTCTGCTCGACCGCAGTGCACACGCCGCTGACCAGCGTCACTTTCGGCTGCGCGAGGGCGAGGCAGGTGCCCATCGCCCCGGTCGCGGCGTTCTTCGCCTTCTCGGCGTCCGTCGCCGCCTGTACCTTCTCAGTCAACACCTTCTCGTCGGTGCCAACCGAGCAGTAGATGACGAACTCGGTCGGGCCGCCGCAGGGCTTCGCGCCCATCGGCATCGCCTTGCACTGCGCGGCCTGCGTACAGCCGGCGGGCTTCGCCACCGCGCGCACGTCTTTCTTGAGCGCAGCAAGGTCGGGCGTGGCCAGCGAGAGGGCGAGGAAGAAGAGGTGCGTCATGTCAGGCGGCTCCTTCGGCGCGCAGTGGCGCCACGGGCTTCTCTTTACCCTTCAGCTTCACTTCCGGCAGCACCGTGTACTTGAAATTGCGGGCGGCCTGCGCGGTGCCTTCACTCACCCAGACTTCCCCGGGGCCGGCGAGCGAGGTGAGCCGCGCCGACAGGTTCACCGTGTCGCCGATGACGGTGTATTCCATCTGGGTGGGGCCGCCGACGTTGCCGCAGACCATCGGCCCGGTGGCGATGCCGACGCCGATGCGCAGCTCGCCGATTTCCGGCAGCACGCCTTCGGCGTTGATTCGCGCCACTTCCGATTGCAGCGCGAGCGCGCACTTCACCGCCCGCGAAGCATGGTCTGCCTGGTCGACCGGGCCGTTGAAGACGACGACCACGGCGTCGCCGATGAACTTGTTCAAATAGCCCTCGTGCGCGTCGACCTGCGCGACGACGCGCGCCAGGTAGCGATTGAGGAAGTCGACCACCTGCTCGGGCTGCAGCTTCTCCGAAAGCTGCGTGAAGCCGCGAATGTCAGCGAAGAAGACGGTGGCCTCGCGCGTCGACGCCTTGAGCTCGGCTTCCCCGTGCTGCGCTTTGATTTTGGCGAGCACCTGGCCCGAGACGTAGCGGCCGAACGCCTTTTCCATTCGCTCGGTCGCATCCAACGTCTCGACCAGCCGGTTGAAGCTGCGCGAGAGCTCGATGAACTCGGTGCTGCCCTGCTCTTCTACGCGCACGGTGCGCTGACCTTCGGACACGAGCGAGAACGCCTTCGCCATCGGGCGCAGCCTTTCCATCGCGGCGTCGGCCAGCTTCGCGCACGCGCTGAGCACGGCGGGAGTCGCGGTGAGGAACACGACGAAGAAGACCGCGAACGAAAGACCGCCCGGGCTCGCAATCATCCACTCGCGCAGCCACTCGAAGCCCTTGTCGAAGCGCAGCGAGCCCTGCTCCTTCGCCACTTCCACCGCGAGCGCCGACGCCGCCATGCTCGCCACCATCGCCAGCGACAGGGCGACGCCGATCAACGAGAGGATGGCCAGCATCAGCCGGGTCGGGAACCTCGCGTTCCATGCGCTCACCGAGGCATCGATGATGACCACCACCAGGCTGCCGATCGCCGACGCGCTCACCCACCAGAGAAAGGTGAAGCCATAGCTCGACGCGAACTGGCCGAGGCCGAAGGGCAGCAGGCCATAGAGAATTCCAACCACGGAGGCTCCGACGCAGCCCATCAACAGCGGAAGCGACGCGAGCACCCAGACCTTCACTGCCGCCGACTTGTTGCCGAGCCAGCCGAACACGCGCTCTTCGAACCACCACGCCAGCGGCGGAGCGGCCAGCACCCCCATCGCCTTCCCCACCGTCAGCACGGTCTCGTGGCCGGCGGCCTTGCCGACGACGCAGACCAGCATCGCGAGCCCTGCAGGCACCAGCGTCCACCGTGGAAACGGCGGCCTTCTGATTTCCGCAGGCGTGAGCCACACCAGGGGGAGCACCCCGCGCTCATCGCCCGAACGCACGTGGCCCGCAATGGAGTCTATTTGACTCTTTTGTTGCCGGGCCGTTAGAGTCTGTTCAACTCTTTCAACCGGAGACACTGTGATTCGCTACCTGAAGTCCGCACCGACCACCTGGGTGATGCAGTTCAAGGGCGGGAAGCTGAAGCGCGAGGGCGCGGGCCTTTCGTTCTTCTACTGGGCGCCGACGTCGACCCTGGTGCAGGTGCCGCTGGCGAGCTGCGACGTGCCCTTCGCCTTCAACGAGGTGACGGCCGACTTCCAGGCGCTGACCGTTCAAGGGCAGCTGACGTACCGGGTGGCCGAGCCGAGGAAGCTGGCCTCGCTGCTCGACTACACCGTCGATGCGTCAGGCGAGCACGGGTCGGAAGACCCGGCGAAGCTCGAAGAACGGCTCGTCAACACCGCGCAGGTGCTGACGCGCGCAGCGACGCAGACGATGACGCTGAAGCAGGCGCTGGTGTCTTCGGACAAGGTCGAGGCGCAGGTGGTGGCGGCGCTGAAGGAAGCCGACGCGGTGAAGTCGCTGGGCATCGAGGTGCTGGCGGTGTCGATCTTGAGTGTGCGGCCGACGCCAGAGATGGGGCGGGCGCTCGAGGCCGAGGCGCGGGAAGCGCTGCAGCGAAAGAGCGACGAGGCCATCTACGACCGGCGCAACGCCGCGGTCGAAGGTGAGCGGCGGATCAAGGAAAGCGAGCTGGCCACCGAGGTGATGGTGGAAGAGAAGAAGCGGCACATTCGCGAGAAGAAGATGGCGGCCGACATCGCGATCGAGACCGGGCGCGCCCAGCTGATTGCAGCGAAGGTCGAGAATGATCAAAAGGCCGCCGACAGCCAGGCGTACGCGCTCGAGGCCACGCTGAAGCCGATTCGCACGCTCGACTGGAAGGTGCTGCAGGCGCTGTCGTCGAGCGGCAGCGACCCGGCCGCGATGATTGGCGTCGCCTTCCGCGAGCTCGCTGAGAACGCGCAGAAGATTGGAGAGCTCAACATCTCGCCCGACCTGCTGCGCAGCCTCATCGCTCCGCGGGTGACGAAGTGAGCCCGCCCCGTTCATCCCGAGAGCAGCTGCCCCGTTCATCCCGAGAGAAGTCGAGGGATGAGCCGCCACAGAAGTACGAAAAGGTGGTGTTGGTGACGCGGAAGACGCGCCTCGCCGAGCTGATCGAACGGTTCAACACGCGAGCGCAGGCGAAGTTCTACCTGACGCAGGCGGGGCAGGACTTCGACGAGTACCAGGAGGAAGACGACGCGTATCGGCGCTCACTGGACACGGTGCAGACCGCGGTGCGCAACGGCCTCAAAGTCCAGGTGCTCGACCGTGCGCTGGTGCCGACGTACCTCTTCGCTGCGACCGACGTGGTGGTGGCGCTCGGTCAAGACGGCCTGGTCGCGAACACGGCGAAGTACATCGGTGCGCAGCCGTTGCTGGGCGTGAACCCCGACCCGTCGCGCATCGACGGCGTGCTGCTGCCGTTCGCTCCTGAGGCAGTCGCCGCCGCGCTGCAGAGGACCCTCGCTGGGCAGGCGAAGGTGCGGCCGGTGACGCTCGCCGAAGTGAAGCTCTCAGACGGCCAGCGGCTGCTCGCGTTCAACGACTTCTTTCTCGGCGCGGCGTCGCACGTCTCGGCGCGCTACCGCCTCGATGCGGGAGCAGGCTTCGAGAGCCAGTCTTCCAGCGGCGTGCTCGTCTCTACTGGCGCGGGCAGCACCGGCTGGCTCTCTTCCGTCTTCACGATGGCGGGCAACGTGTCGGCGATGGCCGGCGGAAAAGCGGGAACCCCGATTCGTCTCGCGTGGGAAGCCGAACAGCTGGTGTGGGTGGTGCGCGAGCCGTACGTGAGCAAGCACTCGAGCGCCGCTCAAACCGCGGGGCTGATCAACCCAGGCTCGACCCTCACGCTCCAGTCACTGATGCCCTCAGGCGGCGTGGTGTTCAGCGATGGCATGGAGTCCGACCGCCTGCAGTTCAACGCCGGCGTGACCGCGGTGGTCGGCGTCGCGCCGCAGCGGGCGCAGCTCGTCGGGTGAGGCAAAGCGCCCCAATCGGGTCTTTCAGCCCCTCAGCTTTCAGCGGCTGTGGCTGGAAAACTGCTGGCACACCACATGCTCGAGTGAAGCCCCAGAGAGGTGATTCCCATGACCAAGACCTGGCTGGCAGAAGGCGACGAATCGAAGGGGCTGTTCTGGGACCTTCCGGAAGGCCCGACGCAGGCGAGGATTCTGCTCGCCGAAGACCAGCCCGACATGCGCGAGCTGCTCGCCCACCGGCTCCGTTCGCTGGGCTACGAAGTCATCGAAGCCGCCGACGGCCGCGAGATGTTGCAGGAGCTCGAAGAGGGCGACGCCGACCTCATCATCAGCGACCTGCACATGCCTCAGCTCTCGGGCCTTCAAGTGCTCGAGCAGCTGCGGCTGAAGAATCAGCAGACGCCTTTCATTCTGATGAGTGCGTTCGCCGACAAAGCGACCCACGCCGAGGCCACGCGCCTCGGAGCGACCTTCGTCTACAACAAGCCGCTGGACGTGCAGCACCTCGTCTCGACGGTCTGGGCCATCGTCGGGCCGTAGGCGCTACTCGAGCCCGACCGCCTTCGCCAACCGCCCTTCGGCCGCCGCGAGCTCGACGCGCCGAAGCTCGACCTGGCTGCGCGCCTGGGCCGCAGCGCTGGCGGCGAAGAACTTCTTATTGTCGATGTCCGACAGCTCGAGCGACGTCGACACACCCGCTTGAAACGCAGACTCCAGCTGCTTCTGCGCGCGTGACGCCAGGGCCGCCTGCGACTCGGCCTGCGTCAGCGCAACCTCGGCCGCCTGCAAGTTGGCCCGCGTCGCCACCCAGTTCGCCTTCGCCTTCTGCTTCGCGCTGACGAGCTTCGCGCGCGCCTCGACGGACTTCGCGTCGTTCTCGTGCATGTTCGCGTAGCGGACGCCGCGGTCGTAGAGCGGGATGTTCAGCGCGAGAATCAGATCGTAGCTGAAGACCTCGCCCGTGAAACCCGGGTTCGAGTTGTAGTTGCCCTTCGCCTGCGCGAGGAGCGTCGGCATCCACGCGAGGCGGTCGTACAGGTGGTAGCTGTCGAGCACCTCGATGCCTTTCTGATTCGCCTTCACCAGGTAGGTCGTGTTCCACGGCTCGGCCTCGGCTTTCGCCGCCACGCCGAAGTCCGGCTTCGGGCTTCCTTCCAGCGGCCGCACTGCTTCCCCGGTGAGCTGTTCGAGCAACGCCAGCAGTTGTTCCCGCGTGCCCGCGAGCTGGGCCAGCTGGTTCCGCGCCTGCGCTGTCTCGGTCTGTGCGCGGAGCAGCATCACTTCGATCGCCATCCCGACCGCCATCTGCGCCCTGGCGTCTTTCTCGCGCTTCAGCGCCACCAGCTCGGCTTCCTTCGCCGCCGCCTCGAGCTGCGCGATGCCCTCGAGCCCCAGGTACACCTTCGCGGTGCCGAGCATCACCTGCTCGCGCGCCTCGAGGCTGCCCAGCCGCGACGCCTCGACGCCGTCGGACGCCGCGGGAATGAGGAACATCTGCGGTGTGAAGAGGATCTGGCTGAGCGAGAGGTTCGCGTACGCCGAGTTCGTGTTGGTGATGTAGACGGGCTCGGGGATGAGCGACGGGTTGACCTGCTGAAGCTGATACACGCCGCCGACCAGGTTCACGAAGTCGCCCAGGTCGAGCTTGGCCGGAGCGCTGGTTCGCACCAGGCTTCCTCCCGCCGACAGCTCGGGAAGAATCGCGCCCCACACCCGGCTCGCCTGCGCCTTCACCTGGTCCGTCTGCGCTCGGACGACCGCGAGGTCCTGGTTGTTCGCCGCGCACAGCTTCAATGCTTCTTCCAGCGTCACCGCGCGGCGGTTCGACGGCGCCACTTCATCGGCAGCAGGCGGCGGCCCTTCCGGCATCGGGACCTGGGCGAGGGCGACGCCCGCCAGACAGCACAACAAGAGAGGAGTTCGGTTCATGGCTCGCGTCGTCATCAAACGGACGGCTTGAAAGCTGCGGGCGCGGGCGTCGGGTCGGGATCCGGCACCACCACTTCTTCCTCGACCGTCTTTCCGATGCGCAGCGACTTGGGGGTCAGCTTCTCGAAGAAGATGAAAACGACGGGCACGACGAGCAGCGTCAGGAAAGTCGAGGTGATGACACCGCCAATCACCGCCAGCGCCATCGGCGCTCGGAACTCGCTGCCCATGCCCTTGCCGATCGCCGTCGGCACCATGCCGATCGCCATCGCCGCGGACGTCATCAGAATCGGGCGCAACCGGCGTGGGCCGGCCTTCAGCAGCGCAGTGTCCAGGTCATCACCTGCTCTCAAATTCTGCAGCGCGCCGTCGACGAGAAGAATCGCGTTCTTGGTGACGAGCCCCATCAAAAGAATGATGCCAATCATCGCGCCCAGCGAGAGGTTGAAGCCGCCGAAGACGAGGCCCAGCAGCGCGCCGATCAACGCCAGCGGCACCGACACCATGATGGTGAAAGGGTGCTTGAAGCTCTCGAACTGCGACGCGAGCACCATGTAGATGAAGATGAACGCGAGCCCAAAGGCGATCGCGAACGCCTGGTTCTGCTCGTCGAAGGTCTTCACCTGGCCGTCGTAGAACAGCGAGTAACCCGGCGGCACTGGCTCGGCCTCGAGGCGCTTGCGCAGCTGGGACGCGATGTCACCGAGCGCCGCCCCTTTGCCGAGGCCCGTGTAGACGGCGACCTGGCGCTGCCGGTTGTGGTGCTCGATGACGCTGGGGCCGTCTCGCGTCGACAGCGTCGCGACGTCTGTCACTGCCCGCACGCCCTTCGGGGTGAAGATGTCGAGACGCGCCACCGCGTCCGGCGTCGCGCGGTCTTTCTCAGCGAGCCGCACCACGATGTCCGTCTCTTCGCTGCCTTCGCGAAGCTTGCCGACGGTGGAGCCCGACAGCGCGAGCCGCAGCTGCATCGCCAACGATGCGCTCGACAGGTCGACGTCACCTGCGCGCGCGCGATCGATGGTCACCTGCAGCTCGGGCTTCGGAGGGTTCGCTTCGACGCGCACGTCAGCCGTGCCCGGAATCTCACGCATGATTCCCGCGATGCGTTCGGCTTCCTTGTTGATGACCTCGAGGTCGGGGCCCATCACGCGCACCATGATGGGGAAGAAGTCGCCCGCGCCTTCGATCTGCGGCGGGTCGAGCAACGTGACGTTCGTCGCCGGCAACACCGGGGTCAGCTTCGCCCGCGCGTCTTCCTTGATTGCCTGCACGCCACGCTCGCGCGCCTGCTTCTCGGTCGTCAGCACGCGCAGCCGCGCCCGGTTCACGTCGCCGTTCAAGCCGACGATGCTGTAGACGTCGGTGATTTCCGGGATGCCCTTGAGCACCTTTTCCGCGGTGGCGGTGCGAAGGGTCGTCTCGCTCAGGCTCGCACCATCGCCCAGCTGCAGGTCGACCATGAACTGCGAGCGGTCTTCGACCGGCGTGAACTCGGCGCCCAGGTTTCGTGCGCCGTACGCCGAGACGACGAGGATCGCGACGGTGATGCCCATCGTCAAAAGCTTGTGGCCGATGACCCAGACGAGAATCCTCTCGTACCCCTTCTCCATCGCGTTGAAGCCACGGCGAAGGAACGCGGGAATCGCGTGCTCCTTCCTCACCTGGCCCGGCACGTGCGCCTTGGCGAGCCGCGCCGAGAGCATCGGGTCGAGGGTGAAGCTGATGAACAGCGAGATGACGACGGCGGCCGAGATGGTGATGCCGAACTGCTTGAAGAACTGGCCGACGATGCCGGGCATGAAAGCGACGGGCACGAACACCGCCACCAGAGACAGCGTCGTCGCGAGCACGGCCAGGTACACGTCTTTCGTTCCGTTCGAGGCGGCGCTCTTCGGCGACTCGCCGAGCTCGAGCCTGTGCGTAATCGCTTCACGCACCACGACCGCGTCGTCGATGAGCAGACCGATGGCCAGTGACAACGCGAGCAGCGTCATCTGGTTCAGCGTGTAGCCGAGCACGTACATCACGAAGAAGGTGCCGATGACCGACGTGGGCAGCGCGAGCGAGCTGATGAACGTGCCGCGCAGGTCGAGCAGGAACACGAGGATGATCAGCACCGCCATGAAGCCGCCGAAAATCAGCGCGACGTAGACCTCGTGCGCGTTCTCTTTCACCAGCAGCGACTGGTCGACCAGCGGCCGCGCATGAAACCCGTTGCCCAGCACCGGCTCGAGCCCCGTCATCGTCTTCTTCACGGTGTCGGCGACGAGAATCGTGTTCGAGCCCGGCTGCTTCACCACGTCGACGATGATGGCTTCGGTGCCGTTGAGGCGGGCGAGCGTGCGGCGGTCGGCGACGCCGTCTTGCACATCCGCAACTTCGTCGAGCCGCACCTGCGAGCCCGACTGGCTGCGAGCGATCGGCAGCGCGCGAAGGGCTTCGACGCTGGCGTACTGGCCGATGGTACGAACGGTGAGCTCGGTGGGCCCGAGCTCGAGGCGCCCGGCAGGGAGGTTCAGGTTCTCCATTCCGATTTTCTCGGCGATCTGCCCCGGCGCGATGCCCGACGCCTTCGCTTTGTCGAGGTCGATGTCGACGCGAATCTCGCGCTCGTCACCACCAGTGGCCCGCACCTCGGCGACGCCTTCGATCTGCGCCAGCGCGGGCTCGAGCCGGTCTTTAATCAGCCGCCGCAAGTCCTTCGACGGCATGTTCGCGGTGACGGCATAGGTGATGACGGGAGACGCACCGACGTCGACGCGGCCGACGGTCGGAGGCTCGGCGTCGGTGGGCAGCAACCGCTGAATGCCCGCCACCTTGTCGCGCACTTCCTGCACCGCGCGGTCGAGGCTGGTCGAGAGCTTGAACATCACGACCACCAACGACACGTTCTCGCGTGAGAACGAGTGAATCTGATCGACGCCGCTGATGCCAGCCACCGCGTCTTCGATGGGCTTCGACAGCTGCGTCTCGACCTCGGTGGGGCCGGCGCCCCGGTAGACGGTGGTGACGACGACGACGGGCAGGCTCACGTCGGGGAAAAAGTCGGTGCCGAGCCGGTTGAAGCCCATCACCCCGAGGACGACGAGGCACACCGACATCATCGTGGTGAAGACGGGCCGCTTGATGCTGACGTCAGAGAGAGTCATCGGGCGGCGGTGACCTTCGTGCCCTCGACGAGCGCGGACGTCGGGTAGTCGATGATTCGCTCGACCGGCTCGGACGGCACGATGATGGTCTCTTTCCCCTGCCGCTCGAGCACCTTCACCGGCACGCGCTTCAGCTGCGAGTCGGGGCCCACCGACCAGACGTGCTCACCGCCGTTGGTGCCCAGCGCCGTCGGAGGAATCGCTACTGCCTGCTGCGCGCCACCCATCGGCATCACGGCGCGGGCGAGCGTGTTGGCGACGAAGCGTCCATCGGCATTCGGCACCGAGATTTCAATCGGGATGCGCCGCGTCTGCGGATCCGCCGAGGCGAGCACCACTTTCACCACCGCGTCGTCCGTCGTCGCCTTGCCGCCCACCGAGCTCACCCGAACCTTCAGGCCCGGCTTCACCACGTCGCGCGCGTCTTCGGTGATGGTCGTCTTCAGGATGAGCGGGTCGAGCTGCTGCACGATGTAGACGGGCATGCCCGGGCCGACCATGCCGCCGATTTGGTCTGGCGCGTCGATGACGGTGCCGCCGAAAGGAGCCTTCAGGTCGTGCCGCCGCCGGGCCGCCTTCGCCTGGGCCAGCTGCGCGCGCGCCCCCAGCAGCTGGGCCTGCGCCTGCTTCGACGTCGTGGTCGCGCCCTTGCTCTGCACGTCGCTGACGCTGCCTTCGGCTTTCAGCTTCTCGTTTCGCGCGGCGACGTCGGTGGCCATCTCGGCTCCCGCCTCGGCAGCAGCGACCGCGGCCTCGGCGCCCGCGACCTGCGCGTCGACAATCTCTGGATCCAGCTGGCCGAGCAGCGCGCCTTCCTTCACCACATCGCCCTTCACGACCCGCGTCTTCATCAGCCGACCGCCGAGCTCGAAGCCCAGCGCGCCCAGCTTCGAAGAGAACAGCGAGCCCGTAAGCTCGTCCTTCGCCGTCGACGTCACGGGCCGCACCTTCGCAATCTTGAGCGGAGCGCCCGTCGGCTTCAGCGACGTCTCTGCCGCGAAAGCAGTGCCCGCGAGCAACAACCCGGCCCAGATGATTTTCCTCACGATGCTCTCCTCTCGGGCGACCGCGACGAACGTCGGCGCCTCTTCGGGACAGCCGCTCTCGGGGCCACCCCCTCGTTGATCAGCTGTTGAATGGCCTGCACCCAGAGGGTCAGGTCTGGCTTCTTCTCGAGGCGGCTCATCTGCTGCGCGATCAGCAGAAAGGTGCCGACCACCAGCGAGCCGAACACCTGCGACGGCACGTCGGTGCGGCACGCGCCCAGCGACTTCATCGACTCGAGCCCATCGACCACGCGCTTCACTTCGCGCTCGGCCATCTGCCACATGAACCCTTCGAACGGCGTGCCCTGCGCGCCGCGGCTCAAGACGGTGAACACGTCGCGCTCGGCCCAAATCAGCTCGAGCACCGCGCGGTCGTACTTCATCTCGAGCGCGACGAGCCCCTTGTGCTTCGCGGTGCGCCCCAGCGTGTCGCGCGCCGTCAGCTGGTGTTGCATCAGGTACGCGCGCACCACCTTCTCGCGCTCGGTGATGATCTCGCCCATCTGCTGCTCGAAGCTTGCGACGAGCTCGCCGAACAGCGCCTCTTTCGACTCGAAGTGCAGGTAGAACGCCCCCTTCGACAGGTGGCTTGCCTGGGTGATGTCTTCGATGCGCGCGCCCTTGATGCCCGCGCGGACGAACTGGCTCCTCGCGGCAGCCATCAGGGCACTCTTTGCGTGCGGATCAGCAGGTCGGGCCACGGTCTTCCCTCGAATGGGGTGTCGTCTAACCGTTCCACCGCCGGTTGACAGCTGTTTTTGAACCGCGAGTCATAAATTCATCCTCAAGGAATCTACTGTCAGGAAATTGATCTGCTTTCGAGGAGGAATACCGTCCGTCTCACAATGACTTACATGCGCGCTGCAGGCCTGTTGCTCCTCGTCGTTGGCTGTGGTCCCACCGTCGAAGAGACGCCGTTGTGCCTGCAGTTCTCGCAGCCGGGCGGTGAGGTGGTGACGACGTCGCAGCCGGGCAAGGTGTCGGCGTTCTTCAGCGTCGACACATGCACAGGAAAGCCAGTGAGCGCGCTGACTGCGGCGAACTTCGAGATTCAGGAAGACGGCAAGCCGGTGAGCCCCTACGAGAGCCGCCGCACGATTCAGCCAAAGGGCCAGCGCTACCAGATGGACTCGCTGCTGCTCATCGACTTCTCGGGCAGCATCTTGCGGTCGAACAGCTGGCCGACGGTGCGCGACGCGGCGACGAAGTACGTCGACACGGTGCTCTCGCGGCCAGGAGACGGGCAGCGGGTGGCCCTCTACACGTTCGACGGCCGGTCGAGCCCGCAGAAGGTCGTCGCGTTCAGCGGTGACAAGAATGCCGTGCTCGCGGGCCTCGCCTCGCTGGAAGAGAAGCAGTGCAGCACCACCGCGCAGTGCGCCGGCAACGCCGAGGCGAAGACGTGTGCCGCCTTCCGCTGCGTCGACGACAGCACCAACCTGAACGGCGCCATCGTGCGCGCCATCGAAGAGCTCGAGGCGCAGAGCGCTGGGCTGAAGAACGTCGAGTTCAAGGACTCGTCGTTGATTGTGTTCACCGACGGCACCGACCAGGCCGCGCGCGTCAGCAACAACACCGTCATCACCCGCACCGCCGCGAGCAACGTGCACGTCTTCACCGTCGGGCTCGGCACCGAGGTCGACGCGACGGCGCTGCAGGCCTATGGCAAAGACGGGTTCTACCCGGCCACTGCCCCCGGTGAGCTGGCGCAGAGCTTCTCGCGCATCGCCGAGAAGGTGGCCGGCCTCGCAAACCGCTTCTACCTGCTCGAGTACTGCTCGCCGAAGCGCAGCGGCCGCCATGAGCTGAAGCTGGTCGCGCGCTGGGTCGACCCGAGCGTGGGCGAGCTCGTTGGCAGCATGACGCGTGAGTTCGACGCCGCCGGCTTCGAGTCGGGCTGTGACCTCGCTGGCGACTAGCCGGCTGGCACCGTTGAACCTCTACTTCGTCCTCTACATCCCCCGCCCGGCCGCCGACGCGGTGATGAAGCTGCGGCGGGGAATCAAAGACAACTTCTTCACCAGCTTGCCGGTCGACGTGACGATTGCCGGCTCGACGGGCGTCGGCATCGTCGACCCGATCCAGGACCTCGCGGCCGCGTACCGGATTCTCGACGGCATCGCTGAGACCACGGCCCCCATCGCGGCGCGCTTCGGGCCGGTGACTCGCTTTCCCGGCACCGACATCTACGCGCTCACCTTCGAGGACGTGGCGCCGCTTCGCGCGCTTCACGACCGCATCGCAAGGTCGGGTATCCGCTTTCACGAGAGCCCGCACCGCTTCGTCGCCCACTGCACGCTGCGCAGCGGACCTGCTCTGAGCGCGGCGGAAGACCAACGACTGCTGGGCCTCCGTGTGCCCGGGAACTTCACGCTCGCCACGCTGTCGGTGTGCCGGCTCGACAAGCCGCCCGTCACCCTGCTGCACTCGGCTGAGCTGCAGGGTTAGTCAGTCGTCGCGAGCCCCTTCGTCTTCGTCCCGCCATGTCCTGGAAACAAACCCTCGAGAGAGCCGGCGATGCGCACTGGGTGCTGCCGCGCACCAAGCAGATGAACTGCGAGGCTCATCTGTTCCTTTCGGACGCGTTGCTGTTTGGCGCCGACGGCGGGGGCGGCGTGGAAGAAGACGTCTTCGCGCAGCTCGTCAATGCATGCAGCTTTCCCACCGCGAAGCGCGTGGTGCTGACCCCTGACTGTCACGTCGGCTACGGCGTGCCCATCGGTACCGCCATCGCCACCGAAGGCGTGCTGCTGCCGACCGCAGCCGGCTACGACATCGGCTGCGGCATGGTGCAGCTGCAGACGACGCTGACGAAAGAAGACGTGGCGGACGAAGCGAAGCGCCGGCTGTGGATTTCGGAAGTCGTCAAGCGCATCGGCGTCGGCGTCGGCCAGAGCAGCAAGATTCGCCGCATTCCCAGCAAGCGCATCGCCGAAGTGCTTCGCCACGGCGCGCAGGCGCTGGGCCGCCACGGCGACATCACCGAGCGCGCGTACCTCCCCGTCGAAGACGACCGCACCGACATTCCCGAGCGCGCCTGGGCGAAGCGCGACCAGCTGGGCTCGTTGGGCGGCGGCAACCACTTCTGCGAGATGCAGCTCGACGAGGCCGGCAAGGTCTGGGTGATGCTTCACACCGGCAGCCGCGGCTTCGGCTGGAACATCGCGAAGCAGTTCTTCGTCAGCGGCGCAAAGCTGCTGAACCTCGGCAAGAAGAGCGAGGACCATGTCTGGCTCGACGCCGAGTCGCCGCTGGGCCGCGCCTACTGGAACCTTCACGCGATGGCCGCGAACTTCGCGATCGCGAACCGGCTGCTCATCGGTGAAGCGGTGGCCGAGTCGCTGGAAGAAGTCTTCGGCGGCAGCGCCAGCGTCTACTACGAGATTTCGCACAACCTGATTCAGAAGGAAGACGGCCAGTTCATCGCCCGCAAAGGAGCGACCCGCGCCTTCCCCGCCGAACACCCCGCACTCGAGGGCACCAAGTGGGAACACACGGGCCACCCGGTGCTGATTCCGGGCTCGATGGAGACAGGCTCGGCGATTTTGTTCGCGCGCGAAGGCGCCGCCCAATCGCTGTACTCGGTGAACCACGGCGCCGGCCGCCGCCTCTCGCGCCACCAGGCAAAGGCGAAGCTCTCGCAGGCCGAAACCGATTCGCGGATGTCGAAGCTCGGCGTGGTGCTGAACACGAAGCAGACGCCGCTCGACGAATCGGGGCCCTGCTACAAGAACCTCGACGAGGTGCTCGAGTCGGTCGAAGCCGCGAAGCTTGCGCGCGTCGCACATCGGCTCACCCCGATTGCGTGCATCAAGGGCAACGACTGACGCCCCCTTTAGTCGCTGGCCAAGGTGGCTGATGACCAAAACGCCAAGCAGGCGCGCAGCTGTGGCCTGCCTGTCCACGTTGCGCACATGAAAACACATGCGCACATCGGTCATTCGTTTTGATCCAGACAACCTGACGTCGATTGAGCGGAGAATGTCCGTCAGCAGCGCTCCTCCACACCACCAAAGGCACCACCCAATGGGACTCATCGGCGACATCGTCAACAAAGCAAAATCCTACGTCCCGAAAATCGAGCTCCCCAAGGTCAACCTCCCGAACCCCATCGCGCTGGCTGAAAAAGCCAGTACCCTGGTGAAGGACACGTTCCAGGCGGCGACGAAGCCGCTGGTCGAGCTCGCATCCGTCATCCCGAACAAAGCGCCCGAAGCGCTGAAGGCCGTCACCAATGGCTTCTACAACGGCATCAACGCGGCGGCCGACAAGCTGGGCGGCGAGCTGAAGGAGCACGGCAGCACGCTCGAGAAGGCCGGCAAGATGCTGAGCCCCTTCCTCCCCATCGGCAAAGACATCGAGCTGCTCGGCAAGGGCGCGAAGGCGCTCGGCACGGGCATCGCCGACGCTCCGGAAAACGCGGTAGCCCTCAGCGGCGAGATTGCCGACCGCGCGACCAACATGGGGCAGGCCGCGCTGGGCTTCCTCGACGATGCGAAGAAGTTCGCCTCTGAGAAAATCCAGCAGGGCGGGGAAATCGTCAACAAGGGCGTCGAGCTGCTCGAGCAGGGCGCCAAGGGCATCTACAACGCCGGTAAGGAGTACGTGCAGGGCGTCGCCGACGCGGTCGACTACAAGACGAACATCGATAAGCTCGGCGAGGGCGACAAGTACAAGCTCGGGGTCGGTGCGTCGGGCAGCGTCGAAGGCTTCAAGCTGTACGGCAAGGGCAGCATCGAGGTCGAAAAGAAAGACGGCGGCTTCGTCGTCTCGGTCGACGGCGAGCTGGGCGGCGGCATCTACGGCGAAGTTGGCGGCAAGCTGGGCGCGAAGGTGAACGCGGAAGGCTCGGCGACCCTGGGCGTCGGCGGCAAGGTCGAGATGAAGTTCGCCACCGCGGAAGACGCGAAGAAGGCGACCGAGATTCTGCTCAAGCAGGCGGCGGCTTCAGCGGCGGCGAGCCAGCAGGGCGCATTGGCGATTCCGGGGCAGCTGGCGAGCGCGGCGATCGCTCCCTCGGCAGACGAGCTCAAGTTCCTCGCCAAGAACGTGAGCGCGGTCGAGCTGCGCGGCAACGTCGCGGGCGAGCTCGCGGGCACCCTGGGCGTGAAGGACGTCGCGGGGCTCAACCTGGGCCTCAAGGCGAAGGGCGAAGTCACCGCCCGCCTCGAGTTCACCAACCCGCCGTCGGTCATCGTGAAGCAGGCGCTGTCGGCCGAGCTCGCGGGCAGCGCGGGTCTGCGGCTCACCAACGGCAAAGAGGGGGCAGAAAGCAACACGGGCGGGCTGCCGGGCGCGAACGGTAAAATCGAAGCGAAGGCGACCATCGAGCAGAAGTTCACCCTGCCGGGCAACATCGACAAGGCCGCGCTGATGCGCGACCCGGGCGGCTACGTAAAGGACGTGGCGGACAAGGTCGTGAAGTCCGAGGAAGACAAAATCACCCTCGAGCTCGACGCGCAGGGCGGCGTGCTCGGCTCAGGTGGCGGCGCGAAGACCGAAGTCACCTTCAGCGGTAAGGCCGAAGAGCTGAAGAACAGCGGCTACCTCGAGAAGATGATGAAGGGCGACCTGCAGGGCGCGCTCACCGCGGTGGGCGACAAGGTCGAAGTCGCGGCGAAGGTCACCCCCTACAAGACCCTGGGCGTCTCTCTGGCTCCTGGCGTCTCGCTGATGGGCTTCGGCGTCGGCGTCGAGCTCGAGGCCACCCGCCAGGACATGGCCGACCAGCCGCTGTACGAGTACAAGGGAAAGAACGCGACCGAGACCGCCAGGCGCCTTGCGCAGCTCTCGCAGCAGTACTCGCCCTACCTGCAGAACGGACCCGTTCTCATCCGCGGTTGAGCTGATTCACCGCGTCGCGCACCCCAAAAGGACGCCTCGGGAAACCGGGGCGTCCTTCTGGTTTTTCTAGACCTTCAGTCCCGAAATCTCGGCGGTCAGGTCTCCGAGCGCAGTCACCTGGTTCTTGCTCGCTGCCCGCATCGCGGTGAGCAGCACGGACGCGGGGTGCTCGCCGGCCGAGACGAGGTGCTGGCCCAGCTGCATCCCGAGGCTCTTGCCGCCGAGCACGACCGCGGCCATGCCTTCGCTCGTGTGAGGCGGCGTCTCGTTGGGGTCCTTCGCCTTGCCGAGCCCTGCTTCCATCACGAACACGATGGCGGTGTGGTCGAGCAACGAGCCCGTGACGTCGGGCGTGTCTTTGAGCTTCTTCGCGAGCCGGCCCAGTTGCTTCGTGTGCCAGGCAATCACTTCGGCGACGCTGAGGTGGTTGCCCTGCCCGTGCGTCGCCTCGTGCATCGGCGGCACCGGCAGCGGCGAGTTGTCCCAGCTGCGGTACGTGATGCCCAGCGAGTTCGGCAAGCGAATGCCCGACATGCTCGACGTCAGCTCGAGCGAGACGACGCGGCTCAAGTCGCACGCGAAGGCCATGTGGATGAGGTCGACCAATTGGCCCGCGCGCGCGTCTTCATCGCCGTAGCCATTGGCCTCCACCGGGTCAGGGCCCGGCCGCATCGGCACCACGCACGTCGACGGCTGCGGCGGCGGAGGGATGAGGTACTGGTTCACGCGGCCCTCCAGCGCAGCGACGTTCGCCAGGTGCTCGTCGAGGCGCGCACGGTCGCTTTTTCCCAGCTGCGGCTTCAGCTGCGCGTATGACGCCTGCACGCGCTGCAGCACTTCCTTGCGACGAAGCAGCTCGGGGTCCGGCGGAGGTGGCGGCTGGCCCGTGGTCGGCGGGGTGAAGCCCGTGAAGAGCTGATCAAACGCGATGCGCGGCGACACCGTCGGGTCATTGCGAATCGTGAACGGGTCGTACATCGGGTTCCGGTTCGGCCGCGGGCGGAACGAGATGTTGTCCACCGTGTAGCCGTTCGTGTACTCGGCCGCCTGCACCCGGTAGACGAGCGACGGAATTCGCGTCGCCGCGCCCAGCTGCTGCGCGAGCAACCAGTCGGCCGAAGGTCCCCACGCCGAGCGCGAGAAAAGCCCCGACGTCTCGCCCACGCCCGACACCGTCGGCCCCATCGTCTCGTAGTGGAAGCCCGACGAGCCGTACCGCCGCCCCGGGCCCGTGCGCGGAATGCGCAGGTTCGAGATGACCGTCGTGTCGCCCTTCAGCCCCATTGCCTCGAGCGGAGCGAGCCCGGTCTTCAGCGCCGCCGTCAGCGCGCCCGGCAACACCGGCAGCACATGCTCGTCTGGCATGCCCGTCACCATGTTCCGGCCTTCGCCGCAGGGGCCGACGCCGCAGTACACCATCACGAAGCGCGCGGGAGACTGGGTCGTCTGGCCCATCGCACGGCCGACCATCGCGTCCAGCAGCGGCAACCCGACTGCCGCCGAGGCGCCCTGCAGCAGCGTTCGTCTCGACAGCCGCAGCGCCTTTTTCACGGGTCCTCCCGACGCAGCATGAAGTTCTCGTGCATCACGTACGCGAGCAGCAACGCTTGCATACTGTGACCTTCGCCCAGCTGCGCGGCGAGCCACTTCACCGCGTCGTCGTCGCCCGTCTGGGCCGTGCGGCCTGCGGCGAAGCGAACCAGGTGCGAGGCCAGACAGCGATCGACGCGGGCATCCACCGCGATGCGATCGGCCAGCCCCTTCGGCCCAGTGAATGGAGCGGACGGGTCAATCGCCCCCTTCCCCGCGATGACGCACTCGGGGCGGCCTTCGTCGTGGGTGCGGTAGCGGCCGAGGTGGTCGAGGTTCTCGAGGCCGAACCCCAGGGGGTCCATCTGCGCGTGGCAGCTGGCGCACGTCGGGTCGGCGCGGTGCGCGGCGTAGCGATCGATTTTGCAGGCGTTCGGGTCGTTGGTCTTCGGCGGCGCGTCGACGTCGACGTTCGCGGTCGGCAGCGCGATTTTCTGACACAGCAGCCGTTCGCGAATGAACTTGCCGCGGCGGGTGGGGCTGGTGTCGCCGAACTTCGCTCCGGCGATGGCGAAGGTGCCGTGCGACAGAATGCCCCGGCGGTCAGCGGTGCCGTAGGGAAGCCAGGCGGCGGTGGTCGAGGTCGCTCCCGTCAGCCCATAGTGCGCGGCGAGCTCGCTGCCGACGAAGGTGTCGCTGCTCGAGAAAAGTGTCCGGTAGTCCGCCACAGGAGCGAAGGCGCGATCGACGAGCGCGTCACTCTCGGCCCGCATCTGCGTCTCGAGATTTCCCAGGCTCATCTTCGAGTAGCCGAGCCACATCGCGGTGAACCGCCGCTGCTGCGCGAGGCCCGCGGCGCTCGCCATCAGCCGCTGCGCCTGCGCCCTGCGTCCTTCTGCCGTCGCCAGCGTCCCCGCTTCCGCCGCGTCCAGCAGCGCTTCGTCGGGGCTCTGCCCAGCGAGCAACAGCGAGAGCCGCGTCGCCACCTCCACCGGCCGCAGCGCCTGCGCATCGCCCGCGACGCCGCGCTCGACGCGGTAGAGGAACTCGGGGTGCAGCACCAGGGTGCGGATCAACATCTTCACCGCGCCGTTGAAGGTGCCGTTGGCGGTGGGGTGGCCGAGCAGCGTCTGCAGCCCGTCGACCTCAGACGTGTCCAGCGGGCGACGCAGCAGCAACTTCCCGAGCCGGCGGGTGACGGTGTTGAAGCACGCCGCGTCCGGGGTGCACGAGACGATCGCTGCCAGCCGCGACGGCTGCGCCACCACCCACTCGGAAATCTCGATGCCGATGGCCTCGGTCGCCTCGACCAGCCGCATCGACGGCGCCTGTTCCTGCACGTCATTGTCGAAGGGCGTGAGCGTGTCGTCGGGCAGCTGATCTACCGCCACTGGCACGTCGGCTCCGAACACGGCGCGCAGGGTGTTGCGAAGCTCGGTGCGCGAGAGGCGGCGGGTCGTGGTGCGCTCGACGACGGGTTCTCCCGCGACCACCCCCGGCCTGGTGGGGTCCTTAGGCTCGACGGGCGGCTTGCCCGCGGGAACCCGTATTTCTCCGGTGCACGCGATCAGCGTGAGGCTGCAGAGCATCCATCGACCCATGGACCCCCGAGGTTCGCACAGCCACGACTGCCCGGCCAAACCACACCCTCACACCACGGCGAAGAGCCGCTCGAGCGTGCGCGCCACGTCGGCCATCGCCGAAGTGTCCGTGCTCTTCAACGCCGCCTGCCCCTTCGCCAACAAGGCGCGCACTTCGCCGACGACGGCCTCGGCTTCGGGTCCCGGGTTTTCCTGCGCGCTCTTTTCCAGCAGCCGAGCCAGCTTCTCGGCCTTGTCGAGGATGCGCGGGAAGGCGGTGAGCGCGAGCTTCTTGTCTCGGTCGCCCTGCTCGCTGGCGTACTTCGATTGCTCGGCCTGCAGGCGATCGACCTCGGCGGGAGCCAGGGTGGTGCGGGCGTCGATGCGCAGCGCCTCGCCCATGCCCGTCGTGGTGTCGACCGCGCGCACCGACAGCGTGCCTTCTGCCGATAGCTCGAAGGTGACTTCAATGGGCACATCACCGCGGCGTTCGACGTGCAGGTCGGTGAGCGTCACTTCGCCCAGCTTCGTGCACTCGTTCGAGTAGTCGCTGTCGCCCTGGAACACCGACATGCGCGCGTCCGTCTGGCCGCTGCGCGCAGGCAGGAAAATCTCTTTCGCCACCGCGGGCACCGGCGTGTTCTTCGAGAGCAGCTTCCGCACGCCGCCGCCCAGGGTGCCGATGGACAGCGTGTGGGTCGCGACGTCGATGAGCAGCGCAGCGCCCTGCTGGCGCGAGAGCTCAGCTGCATGCACTGCGGCGCCCAGCGCAACGACCTCGTCGGGATTCACGCCCGCCACCGGGTCACGCCCGAACAGGTCGAGCACCAGCTTCCGCACCAGCGGCACGCGCGTCATCCCGCCGACCAGCATCACCGCGTCGATGCTCTTCGGGTTGACGTGGGCCTCTTCCATCACCTTCCGGCAGACGTCGATGCAGCGGCGGGTGAGTGGGTCGGCCAGCGCTTCGAAGAAGTCGCGGGTGAGCGCGGTGTCGAGCTGGACGTAGCGGTTCGCGGTGTCGACCGTGTGGTCGCCCAGGTCGGCCACGGAAATGAAAGCCTCGGCCTTGTCGGTGAGCGTCCGCTTCGCGCGTTCGGCGGTGTGCCGCAGGCGCTGCATCGAGATGCGGTCTTTGGCCGCGGCCTCACGAATGCCTTCGGGAAGCTGGGCCAACAACCACTCGACGATGCGCTGGTCGAAGTCGTCGCCGCCCAGCTGCGGGTCGCCGCCCGAGGCCTTCACCTCGAACACCCCGTTCTCGACCTCGAGGATGCTGACGTCGAAGGTGCCTCCGCCGAGGTCGAACACCAGCGCGCGGCCCTGGAAGCTGTCGGTGAAGCCGTACGCGACGGCGGCGGCGGTGGGCTCGTTGATGATGCGCAGCACGTCGAGCCCCGCGATTCGAGCGGCCTCGCGCGTCGCGAACCGCTGCCCGTCATCGAAGTTCGCGGGCACGGTGATGACCGCTTTTTGAACGGGCACCCCGAAGTGGGCTTCGGCGTCGAGCTTGAGCTCGCCCAGCAGCATCGCGGCCACCTGGGTCAGCGGCAGCGTGCGGCCGGCGACCTTGATCCGGACTTCGCCGTTGGGGCCGGCGATGAGGGGGTACGGGACGACCGCCTTCGCAGTCGCGGCCAGCTCGGCAGACCAACGTTTGCCGATGAAGCGCTTCGTCGCCGGGGCCACGCGGTCAGGGGCTTCGTCGCCGAGGACGCGGGCGGGCTCTCCGGCGATGCGATCGCCGAGGCCGGTGAAGCCGATGATGGAAGGGGTGAGGCGCGCGCCGTGGCGAGACTGGATGAGAACGGGCTTGCCGTTTTCGACGGTTGCAACGGCGCTGTACGTGGTGCCCAGGTCGATGCCAATGACGGGTTCCATTTTCGAGGCAGAAGAAAGCACACCGTGGTACGCCGCGCGGCGAAATGGTCAATGTCTCCATCGCCCGCCGTTACGCCCGCGCCCTGCTCGACGCCTCAGGAGCCGCCGCGGATCAGGTCCTCGCCGAGCTTCAACAGTTCGTCGCGATGCTGGAGTCGAGCCCGCCCCTGAACGACGTCATCCGCAACCCGGCCTACACCCGCGTTCAGCGGGAAGCGGTGCTCGAAGGGCTGATCAAAGCGCAGGGCGTGAACGTCTCGCTCGCGAACACGCTGCGCCTGCTGAACGACCGCAACCGCCTCGGCAACGTCCCCGACATCGCGCGCATCTACCGCGACCTCGTCGACGTGCGCATGGGCCGGGTGCGCGGCAAGGTCACCAGCGCGACCCCGTTGGATGCGGCGCAGCTGAAGGCCGTCGAAGAATCGCTGCAGAAGCTGACCCAGCGCGACGTGCTGCTCGAGGCGACGGTCGACAAGGCGCTGCTGGGCGGAATGACGGCGCAGGTCGGCAGCGTCGTCTACGACGGCTCGCTGCGCAACCAGCTCGATCAGCTGGCGAGAAACCTCAGCCAGTAGCAGTTTTCTGAGGGTCAGCCGTCGCAACAGCGACCTGATTCCAGCGCGTTGCGGCAGGCGTGCCGATTGCTCTCGCGGCCTTTGCGATGCGAGCGATGGCCTTGATGGGAACTCTGGTGTTGGTGGCGTGTGGGTCTGGTCCCGTGCCGCCGCCTCTTCCTCCGGTCGACGGCGGGTACGACCTCAACGACGTCTCCTTCCTCTTCCCCCTGCCTGACTGGAGTGGGCGCGACGGGCTGCTGTCGATGATGGCGGCGGGAGAACAGGGCGCGCTGCTGCCGAAGCCGTTCTTCGACCAGGTGCCGAAGCTGCTGCCCGACGTGCCCGCGCTGACAGTGTACGGCGCGCTGCGGGTGGTCTCGGTTCGGGTCGACCCCTGCTTCCCCGGCTCGACGCCGCCGGCGGCTCCTATTTGCGTGAAGCAGGTTCGGTTGGTGGCGCAGCCGCTGATGCAGGAAGCGGATGCCGGCGTGGGCGCGCTGACGACGGACGACGCGACGGTACACCTCTTCTACGACCTCGATGACGCGCAGTTCGCCACGGTGCGCGAAGGGCTCGCAGCGCTGAAGGGGCAGGCGGGCTCGGCGACGTCGGGGCAACCGCTGGACGTGCACCCGGTGATGAAGTCGCAGGGGCTCGACGGCCAGTACGCGCAGGCGCTGAAGGCATTGGTGCTGAAGATCGCGGGCGAGAAGACGTTGAGCCGGGTCGCCTTCATGGCGCTGGTGACGAAGGACAACCGGTGGACCTTCGGGGCCTTCAACCGCTCCAATGCGGTGCTCGTGCCCGACGAGATTCCGCGCACGAAGGGAAAGACGGTGCAGGGCGTCGTCGAAGGGGGCCAGGGCAGCACGACCCGCGCGGGTGAGCTGGTGCCGACCATTTCTGGAGACGACCTCATCACGCTGCTCGAGACCCTCGAGCTCGTGTCCGCCGACGAAGGCACGCTGAAGCGGGCACTCGAGAGCGCGCTGCGAATCGAGCACCCCGCGCGCAGCAGCCCGAAGACGATTGACTGCGGAAGCTGTCACGTCGCGTCGCGGGCGCGGACGAATGCGGAGCGCGTGCGGAAGACTGTCACCACGTCCTGGGCCGACGCCTTCAACGATTCCCGGTTCGATCTGCGGCGTGTCGACGAGGCGAAGGAAGACCCCCGGGCGCTCCGCGCGTTCGGGTACTTCGGCAAGCTCTCCGCGTTGTCGCAGCGCACCATCAACGAGAGCGCTGCGGTCGCCACCGAGCTTTCGAAGTAGGTTGCCGCGCCATGCGCGCGTTCCGATTGCTGCTGGGCGTTCTCTGTCTTGCGGGTTGCCCACGGGGAGACAAGCCGGCGTCGCCCGAGGCGGCGTTCTGGTCGTGGTTCGAACAGCACGAAGAGCGTCTCGCGAAGGAGGCCCGCGGCGAGGACCCCCGCGGCGCGATGATGGAGATTTCGGGGCACCTGTCGGCAGTGAACCCGGAAGTGCTCGCCGAGCTGGCAATCGAGGAAGACGCGACGCACCCGCACAAGCTGGTGCTGACGGCGAACGGAGACACGAAGCAGTTCGCGTCAGTGAAAGCGATTGCGGGCGCGGCGCCGACGGGGCTGAAGCGGTGGAAGGTGGTGGCGTTCCGGCAGCGGCGCGACCCTGGCGAGTCGATTCAGCTCGGCAGCTACGAGGCGAAGGCCGACGACTTCTTCTTTCGCGAAACAGGGCGCGCGAACGGCAAGGTCGACGTCGAGGTGTTGGTGCGGGGGATGTCACCCACGAATGAGAAGGACGTTCAGCAGGCCGCCTTCTTGATGCTCGACCACTACGTCGGCGAGTACGACGTCGAGACGAAGATTGCTGCGATTTCAATCGTTGGGCTTCAAGACAGGCCCGGCGCCGCGGTGAAGCCGCTGTCGCAGCTGCCGGAGCTCATCGACAAGCTGTAGTGGCTACTTCTTCGCGGCGCGCAGCCACCAGTTGGGCGTCGCAGACTTCACGCGTGAATCCTTCTTCAGCGCCTCGGCGAGCGTGAGACTCGCGGTACCCGGCGCCGACTGCAGCAGCAGCACACCCTCGCGCAGCACCTTCTCGACCACCACGCCACGCTCGGACGCCCAGGCAGCGACGTTCGTCGACCCAGCAAGCCAGACCACGACGCCCCCCGCGGGCACGCGCAGCTTCGGGCCGTCGTGGAACACCGCCGTGAAACGCGGGTCCGCAAGCACGGCCGCAGCGTCAGGCACGCGCCAGAGGACGACCCGCGCGGTTCGCTGCACCACTTCGCCACCGGCCGCCTTCATCGCCGCCGCGCCCGAATCGGTCGGCCCGACCTCGGCCACGAGCCCACCGCTCACCACGGGGACTGCGGCAAGCCAGGCCACGAGCGCCACCCCAATCATGGCCGCCCCCAGAGCTTCAGCTGCCACGACTGCAGCGTGCCGGAACTTCCACTTTGTCTGTCGTTGACCCGCAACGTCCACGTGCCGTCGGCCGGCTCGTCGAGGTGGCGCACGGTGCCGAAGGTGAAAGCCTGAATCGCGCTGCACTGCTCGACGCCGTTCAGCCGCGCACACGAGTGCGGCGAGGCGAGGACGTCGACGGGCCCCGCGCCACGGTCGAGAAGAATCTCGAGGTCGCCCGAGCGCGGATGCGAAATCGAAACGGTGACCTCGATAAACTCCACGTGGCCGACGCCGCTGCTGGCGACCGTCAACGCCGAGCTGGTGCCCGTCGCAGAGTTGTCGGGAATCGCGGTGCCCGGGCTGACGAGCGGGGACGAGAAAGAAACCTCGGCGGCGCCAGCGACGAAGGTCTTCGCCAGCGACACGGCCGCGTTCGCGTCGACGACGCCGAACCCATACTTGTGGTTCACGTGCAGGCCCGCGAGGTTGTTCACCCACCCCGGGTCGGCGACGTGGTTCTTCCGCGCCGAGTACGCAAGCACGCGCCGCACGTCGCGCCACGTCAGGCCTTCGTTCGCCTGCAGCACCAGCGCCGCGACGCCTGCCACAATCGGAGTCGAGCCCGACGTGCCGTCCATCAAGTCGGTGTAGCTCGCGTTCGTCGTGTCGAAGGGGACGTTGCCGGTGTTGTACCCGAGCGAGCCGGTGATGTCGGTGGTCGACAGCCCATGGCCCGCGCGGCCCAGGGTGGGAGCCGAGAGGAGAACGTTTGCTCCTTCTTCGGAGTACGTGACCTTGCGGCCGTCATCGCCGACGCCCGCGACCGAGAGCACGAAGCGGCTGTTCGTCTGCCCGTCGTAGTTCGCGTTGTCGACGTGCTGGCTGTCACCGCCGTTGCCCGCGGCCCAGACGTAGACCGTGCCGAGCCCGCCGCGGCCGGTCGACGTTCCTTCGGCGACGCCCTGCAGCCACAGCGGCTCAGGCCACGAGAGCTGGCCGGTGCCGTCTTCCGCGTCGCCCCAGCTGTTGCTGCTGACGCCGTTGGTCTGCTTTCCGCGCGTCATCGCGTCGAGCTCGTTCACGGTCGTGAGGTCCTGGAGCAGGTTGTACGAGACGAGGTTGCTGCGCGGAGCGACGCCGCGAAGTCCGACCCCATTCTCGTCACGCGCCGCGACGAGCCCCGCGACGCAGGTGCCGTGCTCTGCGAAGGCGAGCGGCGCATTGCCGAGGTAGTCGTGCGACAGCAGCTCGCTGACGTTGGCGGCGAGGTCTTCGTGCTGGAAGTCGACCCCTTCGTCGACGATGGCCACGCGAACGCCTTCGCCCTTCACGCCCTGCCCCCACGCCATCAACGCGCGCACGTCTTCACCCGCGGTGCCGCCACGCTGGCCGGTGTTCGACAGGTGCCACTGGTTCCCGAAGTACGGGTCGGGCATCGCGACTGCTGCGACGGGAGTGCCCGTGCCTTCTGCCGACTCGGCGCTCTCTGCGCTGCCGACGACCGCCGTCACGACGAAGAAGTAGGCCGTGCCGTTGACGAGGCCAGTGACCTCGAGCGGAGACGTGACGGCGGAATACAGCTGCCCGCCGGTAATCGTGGTGACGTTCGACTTCTTCACTCCCGTCGCGCGCGAAAAATAGACCTTCGACATGCCGCCCGTCTGCTTCCAGCTCAGCGTCAGCCTGCCGTCGCCTGCGACGGCGACGACCTGGGTCGGAATGCTGAGCGTGGCAGTGAGAACTTCGGTGGTAGCGAGCGCGAACACCGGGCCCTGAAACCCTTCGCAGGTGAGCTGCCAGGTGGCGGTGGCGACAGGTGAGACGGTGGTGCTGCCCACCGCGGCGACGGTGCCGACGGTGGTGAGAAAGCAGGACGCGGCGTCTCGCGCGGCCCAGGTGAGGACGACGGGACTTCCGGCGACGGGCGAGGCAGTGGGGTTCGCGAGGAAGCTGTCGATGCGCACCGGCCGCTGCACGGTGACGGTGACGCGCGCGACCGCCGAGCCGCAGGTGAGCGTGTACGCCGTGGTCTCGGCGGGAGTGACGGGCACGGCCCCCGCGGCAGAGACCTCACCGACCTGTGGAGCCACCGAGCATGGCGCGGCGCCGTTGGTCTGCCATTGCAGCTCGGCGGAAGCGCCGGCGGCGATGAGGGTGGGCGTAGCGAGAAACGAAGCGATGGCGGGCTCGACGCGCGGGGAGCACGCCGCGAGCACGACCACCGCCAGCCACGCTTTGGGCATCAGTGAATGTTCAGCTGGTACTCGGCCATCGGGAACTGCGTCTCGCGCTGCTGCAGCATCGCCCGCGCGACCGCGCTCAAGCCCGACGCCGGAGCGATGACCTGGCGCAGCCCCGACACCTCCATCGCGTGCGAGATGGCCTTGTTCAGCAGCTGCGCCGCCGGGTCGTCCTCCTCGTCGCTGGCCAGCAGTTGCTGGATGAAGGTCGTCTTCTTCTCGTACGAGACGAGCTTCACCGAGTCGCCGGCGGGAAGGTTCGCCTTCTCTTTGCCCAGCGCGATCGCCGCGTCGAAGCCGCCGAGCTTGTCGACGAGGCCATTGGTGACGGCGACCTTGCCGAGCCAGGTTCGGCCCTGCGCGACCTCTTCCAGCTGCTCGTGCGTGCGCTTGCGGCCCTGCGCGGCGAGCTCGACGAAGCGGTCGTAGGAAACTTTCAGCGCGGTGTCGAAGACCTTTGCCTCGCCCTCGTTCATCGGGCGGCTGCCATTCATCGCGTCGGCGTGCTCGCCGCGGTTGAAGACCTCGGGGTTCAGGTCGAGCTTCTCGTAGGTGCCCTTCAGGTTGGGGACGACGCTCCAGATGCCGATGCTGCCGGTGTACGTCGACGGCTGCGCGACGATGGCGGTCGCGTCCATCGAGACCCAGTAGCCACCGCTGGCGGCCATATCTCCCATCGAGACGATGATGGGCTTCTTCTCGCGAAGGCGCGCGACTTCACGGCGCACCAGGTCGCAGCCCAGGCCTGCGCCGCCGGGCGAGTCGACGCGGAAGATGATTGCCTTCACCTTGTCGTCGTCGGCCGCCTTGCGCATCGCCTCGATGATGGGCGTCGAGCCCTGAGAGTCGTCGCCGCTGAACGGGTCGACGCCGCCCTTGCCCGCGACGACGAGGCCCTGCGAGTAGACGAGCGCGAAGGTGTGCTTGCCTTCGTCGGCCCCCGCCTCTGAAAAGCTGACCTTGCGGTACTTCGCCGAGCTGATGAACGAGACCTTGTCCTTGTCGTCGAGCTTCATCCGCTTCTTCAGGTTGGTCTCGACCTCGTCCCAGTAGGCGACGCCGTCGATCAGCTTCTTCTCGACCGCCCACTCGGCGCGGGGCACCGGGTTGGCAATCATCGCCTTGAGCTCGTCGGTGGTCAGCTTGCGAGCGCTGGCGACGCCGTTGAGGAAGAGGCCGTACTGGGTGTCGAGGGTGGAGTTGATCATCTCTTTCACCGGCTCGGTCAGCGCCTTGCGGCCGAAGGTCTCGCCCGACACCGACTTGTACTTGCCGTAGCGGAAGTACTGCACCTCGATGCCCAGCTTCTCGAGCAGGCCGGGGTAGTGCATCACGTCGGAAGAGAAGCCGTTGAACTCGAAGAAGCTGTCGGGCGCCATCAGGATTTCGTCGGCCGGCAGCGCGAGCGAGTACGACTTCTCGTCGAGGAACTCGGAGTACGCGATGACGAACTTGCCCGACTTCTTGAACTCGTTGAGCGCGTCACGCAGCTCTTCGACCTTCGCCCAGCCGATGGCCGGCATCTCGAGGCGCAGCACGACGCCCTTGATGCGCTTGTCGGCGGCGGCCTTCTTCAGGTTGTCGAGGTGGTCGCGAATCGACAGCGGCTTCTTGCCAAAGAGTTCGCCGATGTCGTCAGAGGCGGCGCGCTCAGGAATCGATCCGTCGATGTTCATCTTCAGCACCGCGCTCGACGGCACGTGCGACCCGCCGCCGGCAACAACCGCGATGACGGTGAAGAGGGCGCAGCCGAGCAGCGGAGCGCCGAGCACCAGCCATAACACCCAGTTGCGCTTCTTCGCGGCCGGAGGTGGGGGCCTGGCCGGCACGTAGCCGGAGGCGTCAGGCGGGTTCGGCGGCTGGGGAGTCATGGCCGGGTGGTTAATGCAGCGGTCCTCTCACGGCAACGGATCCGCGAAACGAGTAGAGAGTTTCCCGGTGAATGCTCGCGCCCTCTGGCTGACAACGATGGTTCTCACGGCCGTCTCAGCGGCGAAGCCTCGGCCAGAGCTGACCTACGAAATGCGGGACGCCCCGACTCGAGATTGGAAAGCAATCACCGACGCCGAGCTGATGAATCGCGTGAAGGGGTACCTGCGCATACGGGAGATTGCCCGGGTTGATCGCCTCGTGGACGCAGGGCAGAGAGAGCCCGTCTGGTCGAGCGACGCGGGGCTTACCGGGCCGATCAGCCGCGCAGAGCAGATCGCGCTCCACCTGGATCTCGAGTCGGGCGTCAGGGGCGGCGAAGCGGACATCCTGGCCGGGAATGTTCCTGTCACCGTGTATTGGGACAAGCCGCACGAGCTTTCCTTCGTCGCTGGCCCGCTGTTCGAGCGCTCGAGCCGGGTCAGCTCGTTCTCCGAGCTTCGTGAGAAATATGGCGTTCGCTACTTCGAAGAAATCGACGCAGCGTGGACTCCGCAGACGCTGGCGCTCATTCGTGACCTTCACGAACTCGGACATGCCATCGACGACGCACGCATGCGGGAGCTCGCCACGGCGACCTACGCGCTCGAGGGTGACGTCGAACAGCTGAGAGGGACGCTCAACGCAATGATCCTGGCCTTCAACGCCGGTACGAGTGCCCGCCTTGAGCCGCTCGAGGCTTCGATCCAGGAGCTATCGGCCCGACTCACCGATTCTCAGAAACAGCTCAAAGCCATGAACGCCCGCCTTCAGGCCAGAGCGAAGGCCAGCACCAGGACGTCGGCTGGCTTCGCGAAGGGCCTGCCTCCCGCGAGGGCACCGACCACCTACGGCCGGAAGGACGCCGATGCGTGCTTCGCCGACTGCTACGGGCTCTTCAAGGTCGACCCAGCTGCGCTGAAGCGCGCGTCACCTGGTGCGCATGCCTGGTTCCTTCGCGGCGAGCACCTGCGGCTCGCTACGCTGCCCCTCGACTGACTACCGCAAGCAGTCGGGCTTGCTGCGGTACCGCTCTTTGAAAGGCACGTAGACCATGCACGACTTGTCGCCGTCGGTCTCTTCACAGACAGTCTGGCAGGTCGAGTAGACGTCTTTGTGTTTGCGAACCAGCGCCTGGCCGGTGCGGGTGTCGACGACGCGGTTGTACGCCTCGTCTTTGTCGTCGCCGTCTTCGCCCAGCGAGTGGAGGCTGGTGATGACGCCCTTCACCACGCCCTTCGCCCACATCCCCTGCTTCTTCGCCATCGCCTCTTTCTGAATCTTGAGCAGCTCGGGGTCGGGGGTGAGGCCTTCGACCGCGTAGACCATCGCGTGCCCGGTGCGAACCAGCTCTTTCGCGGCGTCGGGGCAGTCGATCAGCAGGCGCTTGTAGCCGTCGAGCTTGCCGTCGGTGGTGCACTTCCACTCCTGGCTGGCGGCGACGGTAGAGCTCTGCTTGGCGAGGCCGTAGAGCTCGCGCGGGGTCCAGGTGCCCCACGAGTGAACGGGGCCAAACGCTTCGAGGGTGTTGAAGCGCTGCAGGCGGGTGCCGCGGCCCTTGAAGGGCCCCGACTTGATGTTGAAGCTGTCGCCGTCAGACCAGACGACGTCAATCTTCTCGTCATTGAGCGTCAGCATCGCCTTCACGTCGTGCTTGTCGGGGTTGGGCTTCTTCTCTCTCTTGCTGCGCGCGTCGGCCGTGACGGCGGCGAGCAGCACGCAGAGGGCGAGGCGCCGGGTCATCTTCAGGCCTTGGGCAGCGTGACGCCCTTCTGCCCCTGGTACTTGCCGCCGCGGTCTTTGTAGCTGGTCTCGCAGGCCTCGTCTGACTCGAAGAAGAGCATCTGGGCCACACCTTCGTTGGCATAGATGCGCGCCGGCAGCGGCGTGGTGTTCGAGAACTCGAGCGTGACGTGGCCTTCCCATTCGGGCTCCAACGGCGTGACGTTGACGATGATTCCGCAGCGCGCGTACGTCGACTTGCCGAGGCAGATGACGAGCACGTTGCGGGGAATCTTGAAGTACTCGACGGTGCGGGCGAGCGCGAACGAGTTGGGCGGGATGATGCACTCGTTCGCCTTGCGGTCGACGAAGCTGTGCGGGTCGAAGGTCTTCGGGTCGACGATGGTCGAGTTGATGTTCGTGAAAATCTTGAACTCGTCCGAGCAGCGCACGTCGTAGCCGTAGCTGCTGGTGCCGTAGCTGATGGCCTTGACGCCGGCGGTGTTGCTGTCGCGCACCTGCTGCGGTTGGAACGGAAAAATCATCTCGTGTTCCTGCGCCATCCTGCGAATCCACTTGTCGGATTTGATCGTCATCTTAAAAAGGACCATGGCCCAAACCTCCCCCGCGCGCATCGGAATCCTGACCGCGTCCGACCGCGCCAGTCAGGGCATCTACGAAGACCTCTCGGGCAAGGCGATCGAGCAGGTGCTGGGCGACTACCTCTCGTCGCCCTGGGAAAAGGTGTACCGCCTGGTCGCCGATGACCAGGCCACGCTCGAGCAGACGCTCAAAGAGCTGTGCGACGCGCAGGGCTGCGCGCTGGTGGTGACGACTGGAGGCACAGGGCCTGCGCTGCGCGACGTCACGCCCGAAGCGACGGAAGCGGTGTGCCAGAAGATGATGCCCGGCTTCGGCGAGCTGATGCGCGCGGTGTCACTCAAAGTCGTGCCGACGGCGATTCTTTCGCGCCAGACGGCGGGCATCCGCGGGAAGACGTTGATCATCAACCTGCCCGGAAAGCCCAGCTCGATTCGCGAATGTCTCGAGGCCGTCTTTCCTGCCATTCCGTATTGCATCGACCTGCTCGAGGGCCCTTCGTTGACGGGCAAAGACACCGCACCGAAAGTCTTTCGCCCGAAGGCGAAGTGAGGTTGGCTGCGCGCCATGAACGAAGCAGAGATGAAGGCAGAGCTCGAGCGGCTGAAGGCAGAGAACGAGTCGCTGAAAGCCCGCACCAGCAAGGGCATCTCGCTGAAGGTTTCCGAGAAGGGCGGCGTGTCCGTGTACGGCATGGGCCGCTTCCCCATCACCCTCTACAAAGAGCAGTGGATCAAGCTGCTCGACATGGCCGACGACCTGCGACGGTTCATCGAAGAGAACGCCAGCAAGCTCAAGACCAAAGAGTAGGCGGCCATGGCAAACGACACGTCAGACGCTCCGACGACAGGCGACAAGCTCCGTTACCAGGTCGATCGCTTCCTCTCGTGGAGCCCCCTGGCGCGCTTCCTCGGCCTCTTCGGCATCTCGTTTCTGCTCATCTCGATCGCGGCCACGTTGAGCATGTTCGTGATGCCCGACGACCCCGAGAAGCCACACGATTTCCTCGAGCAGATGTGGTGGGCGCTGACCCGCGTGGCCGACGCCGGCACGATGGGCGACGACACCGGCACCGCAGTTCGCGCGGTCGCCATCTTCTCGACGCTGTCGGGCGTCTTCGTTGTCGCGCTGCTCATCGGCCTCGTCAGCTCGACCATCGGCGACAAGCTCGACGACCTTCGCAAAGGAAACAGCCCCGTCATCGACGAAGGCCACACGTTGATTCTCGGCTGGGGCGAGAAGGTCTACGCGATTCTTCGCGAGCTGCGCGAAGCCAACTCGAACCAGAAGCACGCCGCGGTCGTCATCCTCTCGCCGACCGAGAAGGAAGAGGTCGAGAACGCGGTGCGCGACCGCATGGGCGACATGCAGACCACCCGCGTCGTCGTGCGCCAGGGCAGCCCCTTCGACCCCCAGGACCTTCGCAAGGTCGGCGCTGGCCGCGCGCGCAGCATCATCATCCTCGCCTCGGACGCGAAGGACGAGAACGGCAACCCGGTGGAAGACGCCGACATGAGCGCGATCAAGTCGCTGCTCGCGCTTCGCCGCATTCCGGGCGCGCTGACGAAGAACCACGCCACTGTCGAGCTCGTCGACGGGGGCCGCAAGACGGTCGTCGAGCAGCTGGGCAACGGCGGCGTTGAAGTGGTCGCGATGGAAGAGACGCTGTCGCGAATGATGGTACAGACCTCGCGGCAGAACGGGCTCGCCGAGGTCTACCGCGCGCTGCTGTCGTACGAGGGCAGTGAGTTCTACTTCAAGGCGTTTCCCGAGCTCACCGGCCAGCCGTTTGGCGACGCGCAGTGGAAGATGAAGGACGCGGTGGTGGTTGGCTACCGCAGGCCGGCGACGGAAGAGACTCCGGCGGCGACGGTGTTGAACCCGAAGGACGACGTGCTGCTCGAGGAAGGCGACGAGCTGCTCGTCATCGCCGAGGACGACGACTCCTTCTCGCTGACCGCGCAGCACGCGCCGCAGACGCCGGCCGACTTCAAGGGAGCCACGCCCATCGCTCGCCAGCCCGAAAGGCTGCTGGTGTGCGGCAGCAGCCCGAAGCTCGGCGACATGCTTCGCGAGTACGACAACTACGTGCTGCCCGGCTCGGAAGCCTGGCTGATGCCCAACGAAGACAAGGAAGCGTTCACCAACTTCATCAAGTCGGAAGTGGGCTCGCTGAAGAACCTGAAGCTCAAGTACGTCGACGGCGACCCGACCAACCCCGCGGCGCTGAAGAAGGTCGCGTCGCCCGACTTCTATTGCGCGCTGGTGGTCGCCGACACGACGAAGGCCGAAGACGAGGCCGACGCGCACACGGTGATGACGGTGTTGTTGATGCGCGACCTGTTCAAGTCGTTCGCCGACAAGAAGCCGCGAATCATCAGCGAGATTCTCGACCCGCGAACGAAGGACCTGCTCGAGCAGGACTACGCGGCCGACTTCGTCGTCTCGTCCGAGATGACGTCGATGTTGCTGGCGCAGATTTCCGAGCGCCGCGACTTGAACGCGGTGTTCGCCGACCTGTTCGACTCGGACGGCAACGAGGTCTACCTGAAGCGCGCGGCCTGTTACGTCGAGCTCGACACCCCGACCAACTGGCTCGACGTGCAGAAGATGGCGCGGGTCCGCGGCGAGGTGGCCATCGGCTACATGAAGTTCGGCCAGACGCCGCTCATCAACCCGCCGCAAAGCGACACCCAGCCGTACACCCCGGAAGACCGCATCATCGTGCTCAGCGAAGACGACAGCGAAGCGGTGGGCGACCAGCGGGGCGGCGAGTTCGCTTCCGACCTGGTGGTGCCTCCCGAGAAGACGCCGCCGTCGCCTCGGGTGGCCGCAGCGCCGGCTCCAGCCGTCACCGCTCCCGCGCCGGTGCGCGCCCCGTCTCCGCTCGTGCCGCAGCAGCCGAAGCCGCTCGAAGCGCAGACCGTGACGGCGGGACCCCGGGTGGCGGGGCCCAGCACGCAGCCGCGCGCGCCCCTGCCGCCGAAGCCCAAGGTGTGAAGGCCGCCCTTCTCGCCACCGCGTTGCTGCTCTCGGGTGCCCCGCTGGGCGCCTTCAAGCCAGCCGGCAGCCTGAAAGATGCGCGCTACCTGCACACCGCGACGAAGCTGAACGACGGCCGGGTGCTGGTGGTGGGCGGCCGCGGCGTCGACGGCACCCGCGAGCTCGACTCGGTCGAAGTCTACGAGGCGAAGAAGAATCGGTGGTCCGTGGGCCCGAAGCTGGCGATTGGGCGCAGCGGCCACACGGCAACGCTGCTTCTCGACGGCCGCGTGCTCGTCACCGGAGGAACCACGCACGAGGTCGGCGCCGATGGCAGCCGCTTCGTCGCGCAGGCCTCGGCCGAGTTCTTCGAGCCCAACTCCAACCAATGGAAGCCGGCCGCACCGCTGGCGCAGGCGCGCAACTGGCACACCGCGACGCTGCTCGACGACGGCCGCGTGCTGGTGGTCGGCGGCGCGCGCGAGCAGAAGAGCCACCTCGCGACTGCCGAGCTCTATGACCCGGCGAAGGACGCGTGGACGGCAGCCGCCCCGATGAAGCAGGCGCGCTGTCTTCACCAGGCGGTGAAGCTCAGCGATGGCAGCGTGCTGGTGGTGGGTGGCCGCTCGAACCAGCTGCCACCAGACACCGCGGCTCCCGATGCAGGCATGGCGCAGCGGCCGCACGGCGACTCGAGGGCCGCGACGGGGTTCGGAGCGCCCATCGCCTCGACAGAGCGGTGGACCCCCGCAGGCTGGACCACGCTCCCCGAGCCAGTCGACCCGCGCCAGCGCCACGCCCTCGTCGCCCTGCCGCGGGGCCGCGCGATGACCGTCGGCGGAGCGACCCGCACTGGCCTCACCAACCTCGCCGAGCTGTGGACCCCCGACGCCGGCGCGTGGGTTTCCCCCGAGCACAGCCTGTCGATGGGGCTCGGCAGCCACTCGGCGACGGCGCTCGACGGCGACGTGCTCGTCATCGGAGGCGAGCCGCCGAACAGCGTCGATACGGCAAGGGCCCAGCGCTACGAGGCGGCAGAGCAGCGCTGGTGTCTGGCAGGAGAGCTGTTGTCCGCGCGCAAGCAGCACACCGCCACGCTGCTCGACAACGGAAAGGTGCTGGTCGCCGGTGGCGTCTCGGCCGGAGTTTGCGAGGCCACCGCCGAGCTATGGGAACCACGGAAAGGCCGGTGTGAAGAGCCTCCGGGCCCCGCGCTCGAATGGTAATGATTAGACAAGCCGGCGGTGTGTCTGTAGAAGCCCAGCAGTTGGTTTAGACAACCCACGCTGGAGCCACCATAAATGTCGTTCGACAAGATTCTCCGGGACATGATTCGCGAAGAAATTCAGGCCGTCGTCCGTCCCCTCGCCGATGCTGTCGACCAACTGCGTGAGCAGGGTTCGGTGGCTTCCCAGCTGAGCTCGCTGCTCGGCGGAGGCGGTGCTGCGAAGCGCGGCCCCGGCCGCCCGCGGAAGAACACGTTTGCGCCTCTGCTCGCCACCGCTTCGACCCGGCCGGGCCGCAAGGCGTCGAAGGAGTCCCCCACCCGCGGCAGCAACGACCGCGGCAGCAACGACCGCGGCTGCGCCATCATCGGCTGCAAGCGGCCGGCGCGCAGCAAGGGCTACTGCGCCGCGCACTACCAGAAATACCGCATGCTCACGCGGACCCGGCGCCTGCCGTCTGACTGGGTCGAGCACGCGTCGCCTGGCAGCGTTCGCGACATGGTCCTGCCGCGTGGCCGTGCAGGCGCGAAGGCGCTCGCCGAGGCGAAGAGGTAGCCCCTTAGTTTGTTTTGTGAGTCTTTGAAGTGGCGGCGAGTTGGGCAAGGTAGAGCGCCGCGCTGACAGCGAGCAGGGCCCCGATGATTCGCAAGGTCATCGGGGGCCCCAGCTGTTCGGCGAGGAAGCCGGCCGCGAGTCCGCCCAGCGGCACCATTCCCACGAACACCATCGTGAAGAGCCCGAGCAGCCGCCCGCGCAGGTGCGGCGGTGAGCGCTGCTGCAGCGTGGTGAGAATCGTCGAACTCTGCGTCACCTGCCCGAGGCCGATGAGGAACAACGCGGGCGCGGCGAGCACTGCACTCTCGGCCACCGACAGCGTGACGATGCCGATCGCCATCGCGAGGCCGCCGGCCCCCACCCGCCACGCCTCACCCGCCTCGGCGAAGAGCAGCAACACGGCAGCGAGCAGTGCTCCGGCGCCTCCGAAGGACAGCAGGTGGCCAAGCACATCGGGCCCGCCGCCCAGCACGCGCGCGACCCACGCCGGCATCAACGTGCCCCACGCCTGGCCAATGGCCGACAGCGCGAACAGCTGGAAATAGAGGATGCGAATGTTGGGCTGCTGCCACGCCCAGCGCACCGCCTCGCCGATACTGACGCGCGCGACGTCGGCGTGGGCCTCACGCTGTGGCGCCGGCAACGCAGCTACCGCGGCGATGACGAAAAGGAAGCTGGCGGCGTTGATGGCGAACGCCCAGCCCTCACCCCACGCGGCAACCACGAGCCCACCCAGCGACGGCCCGAGGATTCGCATCACGGTGACCAGCGTCGAGTTGATGGCGACCACGTTCGGCAGGTCGTCGCCCGACAGCTCGGCCAGCATCACCTGCCGCGCTGGAATCTCGAACGGGTAGGTCAACCCGAGCAGCACGCCCAACAGCAGCACGTGCTCAGGCTGCACCGTGCCCGTCAGCGCCAGCACGGCGAGGCAGGTCGCCTGCAGCCCCGCCACCGCCATTGCGGCGAGCACCACCTTCTTTCGCGGCACCCGCTCGGCCACCGAGCCCGCCCACGCGCCCAGCAGCAGGGATGGCAGCTGGTTGCAGAAGGTGAGCAGCCCCAGCATCTGGGTCGAGCCCGTCAGCCGCCACACCAGCCATTGCTGCGCGACGGGCTGCATCCAGCTGCCCAGCAGCGACACGGACTGGCCGGCGAAGAAGAGGCGCAGCGCGGGGCGGCTGAGGGCGCGGAGGGTTCGAGGAAGCGGCACTGGCGCTGTACTTAATGGGCAGTACCATTGGTGCGACATGAATCAGCGCGAGCTCGAGAAGGGCATTCACCTGGACCTCAAGGCCGACGAGTCGTACGGCGGCTACCTGAAGCTCGACCTGTTGCTGGCGGCGCAGAAGCCGCGAAGCAAGGAGCACGACGAGCTGCTGTTCATCATTCAGCACCAGACCAGCGAGCTGTGGATGAAGCTGATGCTCCACGAGCTCGACGCGGCGGTCGCTTTCATCAAGGCCGACAACCTCGAAGGCTCATTCAAGATTTTCGCGCGGGTCGGGCACATCCAGCGAATGCTGTTCGAGCAGTGGTCGGTGCTCGAGACGATGACGCCGTCGGAGTACCTCACCTTCCGCGAGGCGCTGGGCCGAAGCAGCGGGTTCCAGAGCTTCCAGTACCGGGCGATCGAGTTCGTGCTCGGCAACAAAGACGCGAACACGCTCAAGCCGCATCTGCACGACTCAAGCACGCACGCCTCGCTCGAAGCGCGCCTTCAGAAGCCTTCGGTGTACGACGAGTTTCTTCGTTGGTTGGGTCGCCACGGCCACCCGGTGCCGCAGGACAAGGTCGAGCGCGACTGGACGCAGCCGTACGAGAAGAGCGCGCAGGTGATGGCGGTGTTCCAGAACATCTACGAGCACACCGCCGAGCACTGGGACGCGTACGAGATGTGCGAGAAGCTGGTCGACGTCGAAGAAAGGTTTCTGCTCTGGCGCTTCCGCCACATGAAGACCGTGCAGCGAATCATCGGCTTCAAGCCGGGCACCGGCGGCAGCAGCGGTGTGTCATTTTTGCAGAAGGCGCTGCAGCTGAGCTTCTTCCCCGAGCTGTGGGATGTGCGCACCGAGCTGAAGCCTCCCGTAGCTTCCCCCTAATTCTGGGTCGCGAATAATCTAGTTTCTAAACGTCTCGGTCGGGCTTACCCAACTGGGCCTATGGAGACCATCGGGAGTCCCTTGCTGTGGGGCGGCTTCATCGGCTTCGTGATGCTGATGCTCGCCCTCGACCTGGGTGTGTTCCACAAGAAGGCGCACGCGGTCAGCTTCAAGGAAGCGGCCATCTGGTCGTGCGTGTGGATTTCGATGTCGCTGCTCTTCAACGTGGGGCTGTGGTGGAAGTTCGGGCCGACGCTGGGCACCGAGTTCCTCACGGGCTACCTGCTCGAGAAGTCGCTGTCGGTCGACAACGTCTTCGTCTTCATCATCATCTTTTCCACGCTGAAGATCCCCGGCGAGTCGCAGCACCGCGTGTTGTTCTGGGGAATTCTGGCGGCGCTGATTCTTCGCGCGGGGATGATTTTCGCCGGCACCGCGCTGCTCACGCGCTTCCACTGGTTGATTTACGTCTTCGGCGCCTTCCTCATCTTCACCGGCGTGCAGCTGTACCGGCACTGGAGGAACGGCGAGGAAGAAGGGAGCAAGCTGATCGCCCTCGCCTACAAGTACGTGCCGTCGACGCCAAAGCTCGACGGGCAGAAGTTCTTCGTCATCGAGAACGGCAAGCGGCTCGCGACGCCGCTGTTCATGGCGCTCGTGCTCGTCGAAGTCAGCGACGTGGTGTTCGCGCTCGACTCGATTCCGGCAATCTTCGCAGTCACCACGGACCCGTTCATCGTCTTCACCTCGAACATCTTTGCCATTCTCGGGCTGCGCAGTTTGTACTTCCTGCTCTCGGGCATGGTCGACAAGTTCGGCTACCTGAAGCCGGCCCTCGCGGCGGTGCTGGTATTCGTGGGCGCAAAGATGGCAGGGGCCGACTTCTTCAAGCTGCCGTCGTGGGTGTCGCTGGTGGTGATTGCGGGGCTGCTCGGCATGGGCATCGCGGCGTCGCTGCTGTGGCCGCCGAAGCCGGAAGCCGTAAGGGCCGCTTAAGGCGAGCCGCCTGGCGGGCCCCGCATGGGGCACGCTGGCGAGCCGACGGCCCAGAAAGCCCGCGCTAGAAGTCGCGGCTCCACAGCAGCTCGGCCCCGACAGCGGGCGCATCACCTGCCGTCGCCTCGACGCCCCACGACTTCGACAGCTGGTACTCGAACTTCGCGGCGTATGCGTTCTCGCCCTTCGTGCGGTCTGCCCCGAGGTCCAACTGCAGGCCGATGTACGCCTTGTCCGACAGGTAGACGCCGGCCTCGACCCGCGCATCCTGAATGCCGGCCTCGCCCGATTCGATCGACAGCACGTCCAGCGGTAGCCGTTTGGCCACCAGGGTCTTCAGCTGCGACGCCACGACCGAGCCGAGAATCGAGGCCGCGTCTGCTCCCGAGACCGAGCTGCCGCCGCCCTGCTTCAGCGTGCGCCGCCCGGTGGTCAACAGAATCAGCAGCTCAGAGTCGGGAATCGGCGGCTGGCTGCTGAGCTTCAGGCTCGCTTCCTTCCCCTTGCCGACGACGTTCACGTAGACGGTCACGCCTTCGCGCTCGTTGACGTGAATCGCGGTCACGCTCAGGTACGGCTCGGTGGGGATGCCCGAGAAGCGCACCTGCGAGTTCTTCTGGATGTCGAAGCGCCGGCCAATGACGTCGACCCGGCCGCGAATGACGTTCGCCTCGCCGTAGATGAGGACGCGGTCGGTGTACTCGATGCGAAAGCGGTCGCTCAAGCCCAGCTCGAGGTTCACGTCCGAGCTGGTCACCCACAGGTTGCGCGGCGCATCGATGAGGACCTGGAAGCGGCTCTGCTTCTCGAGAGACGCCTGCCGAGCCGCCGCGTCCGGCTTCTTCTTCCGCTTCTTCAGCGGAATGCCGTTGCGCACGAGAATGATGTCGTCCGGGCGATCGAGGCTCTGCAGGTCTTTGCGCTTCACGTCGGGCAAGTCGATGTGCGCCTCGGGAATCGCGAGCCGCTGGATGTCGACGAGCCTCGCGTTGGCGGTGCCCTTCAGCGTCGCCCGCGCGGTGGCGATCGCCAGCAGCTGGTCGTCGGTGACAATGGGAAAGTTGTTGAGCTCGGTGCTGGCGCTGAGGGTGAAGTTGCCCGGGCTGTCGCGCTTCGCCTTCGCCGTCATCGACAGGTTGCCGCCGCCGGCGTTCGCGGTCAGCTCCTGCAGCACGTAGCCCGCGTTGTCGCCCGTCGCCAGCAGGTGGACATCGCGGTAGTCGCCGAAGCCCGCGATGCCGATGCGGCCCTTCGTCCATTCCATCTTTCCGTCGATGGCCGGGCCGAACAGCTCACCCTGCACCTTGACGTCGAGCTTCAGCAGGCCGGCCAGGGTGCGGACCATCGGGGTCGCTCCAGAGAAGAAGGCGACGTCGAAGTCGTTCGCGGTGACGGTGGCCGACACAGGCGCCGTCGCCACTTGCAAGCCCTTGCGAATCGCGGGCACCGAGATGTCGAGGTCGAGCGTGCCGCTGGCCTTCAGCCGCCCGCCGCTGGTGAGCGCCGTCGAGAACGTGTGCTTGCGCGCTTCGTAGTCCCAGGTGATGCCGGCCTGGCCCAACGACGCGCTGCCAATCTTCACGTTCTCCAGCGAGCCGCGCAGCGAGCCCCTCGGAGCGGCCGCTGTTCCCTTCACCGACATCGTCGCCCTCATCGTTCCGGTCGGCAGCTCGCCCTCGTCTTCCGGCACGAAGAGGTCTGCCATCGCCACTGGCCCGACCTCGGCGTCGGCCATCAGCGGCGTCTCCATCAAGCCGGCCTCGTTCCTCACCAGCTCAATCGGAGCGCCCATTCGACCAGTCAAGGTGAGCACCTTCTTCGCGAGCCGCCGCACCTCGAGGGTCAACCGGCTGTCGTCGCGGTTGGTGACGAGCGTCGCCGTCGCATCCAGCGGCTGCTTCCCGTCGGCCTGCAGTCCGATGACGCCGACAGTGGCCGAGAGGTCCGGGTGAGTCAGCGTGCCCGTGCCGCGGGCGACGACGGTGAGCTTGCCCTTCAGCGGCTCGGACAGCTGCACCACCGGCCCGACCTTCAACAGGTCGATGCCGTTCGACTCGACCGCCACCTCCATCGGGGTCAGCAGCCAGTTGATGCCCTTGGCCTTCGGGGTCGGCCCCGATTTGGGAGTCGCCGGCAGGTACGCGTCCAGCAACTGCTTGTACGTGAAGGGGATTCGCAGCGTGGTGCGGGTGAGGCCGCCGAGGGCGGTGATGTCGAGCGAGAGGTCGGGCTTCTGTTCGGCGTCGGCGGTGAGGTTCAGCTCGACGCGGTCGAAGACGATTTTCGTCGTGTCACCCAGCACCTTGCCCTTCGGCGCGCACGGGCCGTCACAGACGCGAAGCGCGGCGGTCTCGGCGTGAATCTTCGGCAGCGGCTGCTCGAGGGTGCCCTCGATGTCGACGCTGGTCATCACCGCGCCGTCGAGAGGCACGGTGCCACCGAAAGAAGCAGCGGCCTGTGAGAGCTCGAGTGCGCTGGTGGTGAAGCGAAGCAAGACGGGCTGCGGCTTGCTGACTTTGCGCGTGATGGGCAGCGCGTAGTCGCCCGTGGCCTGGCCCAGCGAGGTGTCGACGGTGAAGCCACCCTGGACGCGCTCCTCCGCGTAGTGAAGGGTGCCGACGAAGGTGATGCCGCCCAACCCGAACAGCGTGCCCATCACCCACTGCAGGTCGACGTCGGCCTGCAGCTTGTCCGTCGGGCCAAACGCGCGCACCTTCGCGCTGGCGAGACCTTTGAGCTTCAGCACCGGAGGAATCAGTGGCTTCGGCAGGGCCGCGAGGTCCAGCAGCTGCACCTGCGCGCTCGCGTCGAGCACCTTGCCCTTCAGGCTCGCCGCGACGATGAAGCGCTGCAGCTCAGACCGCACCCCGATGGCGTCCGTCTCGAAGTCGCCGTCGGCCGTCCACCCGATGTGCGCCGGCCGCTCGAGCACCCACTGCTGGCCTGGCCAATCGGTGGTCAGCGTGGTGAGCAGCAGCCCGCGGTTGTCGGCGTCCAGCGTGGCTTCGACAAGGGTCGAGAGTGACAGCGACGACAGCGACTTCGTCGAGAAGCGGGCGGTGAGCGCGCGGCCCTTCGTCGACGTCTCCGCCGAGATGCCTTCGATGACGGTGGTGCCGACCTCGAGCTTCGCCACCGACAGCTGCGCCTTCGCTTCGAGCGGCTTCGTCACGTCGGCGACCGCAGCGTCAATCTTGAAGTCGGTGAGGCCGATGTTGTCGTAGCGCAGTGCCTTGAAGCCGCCGCTGACCTTCACGCCCGGGTGCAGCAACGGACCCGCTGTCGAGAGCTTTAGCGACCCCTGGCCGGACAGCGGCAACGGGTCGATGCCCGTGAAGTCCGACAGCGTCTGTGACACGCGCTTCAGGTCGTTGAGGTCGAGGGTGCCGTGGATGCTCAAGCTCTCGCGGTCACCCTTCCCCTTCACGTTCAGCCGCGCGCCGGGCACTTTGGCATCGAGCTTGTTGACGGTGAGTTGACCCTTCACCGCGACGACATCGAGGTCCGCGGTGGCGACCGGCTTGCCTTCTTCTTCCCAGCGCGCCTGGCCCTTCACTTCGCCGTCGAACGCATCGAGGGTGACGTCGTTGAGCTTGCCGGTGAGGTCGGCCGACAGGTGCGACGGGCGGCCGCCTTCGAGCAGCTCGGAAAGGTCGACGTCGCTCGCGTGCAGCTCGACCGCGTCGAGCAGCCCGCCCTTCGGAAAGCTGGCCTTCGCCGCCACGCGCGCGCTGCCGGCCGACGCCTTCACGTCGAAGTCGTAGGCGGTCAGCGTGCCCGTGGTCGACACCGGCACCTTGATTTTGAACTGCGGCGCAAAGGCGCGAATGGTGATGGGCGACGCGACCGAGTCGGTGATGACGAGCTTCACCGGGTCGAGCTTCAGCGTGCCGTTGACGTGCGTGTCCGACGTGCGCGCCTTCAAGTCCATCGTCACGTCGCCCGGCTTTCCCGTCAGCGCGGTGACGTCGAGGTCGAGCACGTCGACGATGGGCGAGGTGACGTGGCTGCCGGCGTGAAGGTCGCCGACGAGGCTGAGGGTCGGCAACGAGACAGTCGCCTTGCCGTCGACGTGAATCTGCTGAAGCGTGTAGCTCTGCTCGCCGAAGGTGAAGTCGAAGTAGCCCTCGGAAATCTGCACCTTGCCAATGTCGACGTAGAGCTTCAGCTGCTGCACGGGCCCGACCGCGGGCAGCTTCGATTCGATCGCGCGATTCAGGTTCAGGCCGCGCTCATCGGTCTTCAAATAGAAGCGCGGCTCTTCCACCTTTGCGCTGCGCAGCACGATGCGCCGCTGCGCCAGCGCCATCAGCTGTGGGTCGAGCTCGGCGTGTTTGATTTCCACCACCAGCTCGCCTTCGGGCGTGTACAGCTTCAGCCCGTCAATCACGATCAACCCGCCGTGCGTCGTCAGCGACTCGACCTCGACCTTTCCCTTCAGGTCGTCGTTGATCAGCCCGACCACCTTCGTGCGGATCAGCTCTGAGCCCGCGCTGCTGGTGATGTACAGCCACGCGCCGAGGACAAGAAGCAGCAGCAGGCCCAGGGGAATGAGCACCGCCAGCAACACCCGCTTCTTCCGGCGCGACACCTAGAACGCCTCGCCGATGGAAAGGTGGAACGCGCAGATGCCTTCGGGGCTGCCAGCCCACGTCGGCGGCGTGTCACCGAGCCCGAAGCAGCCGCCCGACGGGTAGCTGATGGTGCGCGGGTCGACCTTGCCGGTGGGGTTCAGCCGCTGCGGAGCACCGACGGGCAGACGCACCGCGAAGTCGACGCGAATGGGACCCAGCGGCGTGCGGTACCGGGCACCGATGCCGACCGACGTGTAGAAGTACTGCAGCTGGTTCGCCGCGAACGTGAGCGATTCCCACGTCACCATGCCGCTGTCGGAGAAGAGGCTGAGCACCAGGTCACCCCAGAGGTTCCATCGAAGCTCAACCGACGCCTCGACCAGTCCCTTCCCTCCGATGGGAATCGTCTCGCCGGCCACCACCTGCGAGGCGACGGGCGGCGGCTCCGGCATCAAAGGAGCGGTGTTGGAGCGGGGCACTTCGAGCAGCGGAGACAGCCTTCGGCTCGAGAAGCCGCGCATGCCGGCGCCGCCCGAGAAGAAGCGGGCGAGAATCGGCGTCTCTTCGTTTTCGTTGAAGGACAGCAGCGTGCCGGCCTTCAGCTTCGCCGCGAGGGTGACCTTCTTCTCTTCGCCGAAAGAGACGTAGCCACGCACTTCCGGCAACACGCGGAAGAAGCGGAACACGCCGCCCAGCCCGCCTTCCTGCAGCGACAGCCCGGCGTACGTGCCCGACTTCGGCTCGAGCTTGTTGTCGCGGCGATCCCACTCCACCGTCTGCTCCAGATAGCTGATCGCGCAGACTTGCGGGGCAACCGGGCAGCCGAGCAGCGCCTGGGGAGCAGCGGCGGTGAGGGGAACCTGAGAGCTGAGAAAGTAGACGTCGAGGTTGTAGGAAGGAAAAATCGAGACGGTCGACCACGGACGCCACACGACACCAACCTTCAGCTCACCGCCGTAGTAGTCGTACGCCGGCTCCAACCCGCTCGACAGCTCGACGGCAACCTCTCCAGTGAGGTTGCGCGCACCAAGGAAGCGCGGCTGGTCGAGCTCGGTGGTGACCTTGAACACCGGCCCCGTCTTCGCGTTCGCGCTCCCGGCTGCCACGTTCCAGACGGTCGGCAGAAACCCCCAGCCCAGCCTGCCCTTCACCGAGAAGTGGCGAAGCCCGCCGAGGAAGTTGCGGTGGGTGAACTCGCCGCCCAGGTGCGCTTCCTGGCGCAGGAAATCGACGCCGATGCCGGGGCCGAGCTTCACGCTGCGAAACGGTGCCTCGCGCACATCGACCACCACCGGCACGGTACCCTTGGCTTTGTCGGGAGCGCCGCGGTTGACCTTCACCGCTCCGAAGACGCCCATCTGGAAGACGAGCCCCTGCGCTTCGTTGAGCGCCGACTCGCTGTACCAGGCGCCCGTCTTCACGACGTTCTCGACCTGTTCCACAATCCACTTCGGAGGCACCTCCGCGTTCGGGTCGTTGGCCACGAAGATGTTCCCGAACTTGTACCGAAGGCCCGGCGTCGCCCCAAGCGTCAGCGCCGCCGTGCCGCGCTCGAGGTCGACAATCGCCTCGCCCTCGACCACCGCCTCGGCGTACCCGAGCTCCTGCAGCCGTTTGGCGATGGTCGCCTTCGTGTCCGCCCAGTCGACTTCCTTGAAGACCTCGCCGACCTTCGCGGGCAGCTTTTCCTTCACCGACGTCTGGTGCTCGGCTGCCAGCGCGTCGAGGCCGATGACGTTCACCTCGGACACTCTGGTGACGTCGCCCTCTCTGACTTTTACGCTGATCGCGACGTGGCCCGGCTTCGTCTCGACGACGTCGTTGTCGATGACCTTCGCCGAATAGAAACCTTCCGATTGGTAGTAGCGCTCGATGCGCCGCAAGTCCGCCTGCCAGGCGTTGGCGTCGAAGTACTGGTCGTCGTCGACGAAAGGAATCCACTGCAGCCAGGTGGGGAAGTTGCTGGACGCGGCGGTGAGAATCTTTGCCTTCACGAACCGCGGCGGAAGCTGCTCGGTGCCTTCGAAGTGAAGGTCGTCGATCATCGGCCCTTCGGGCTTCGGCTGGTTGCTCGCGCAGCCCGCCAGCGCCAACAGCAACCCGAAGGCCGCGCGCTGGCGCAACATGCTCACGGCGATTCGCTGCGACGGCCCTCGGCCGTGAGTCGCTTCAGCCAGGCGGCCGCACGAGCCGTGTCTTCGCGGCTCGTCAGCGTCTCGGCCTCGGGCTTCATCCGGTAGGTCCAGTTCGCGTCGCTGACTGTGCCGGGCAGGTTTACGCGCTCGGACTCACCGAACACGTCTTGCCAAGGCAGCACGCATAGGCCGCTGCTGGAGTTGAGCGCCGCGCGAAGCAACGCCTCGTGCAGCCTGGGTGTGAACTCGGAAGGCGGCGGCTGAAAGCCATTGAGCTCGGGGAAGGTGCGGCACACCGCTTCGCGTTCCCACGGCTGGCTCACCACCCACCACTCGCGAAGCGTCTCTGAGTCGTGCGTGCCCGTCGTCACCAGCGACAGCGCGGGGTACTGACGCGGGTCGTGGTAGCGGCCGTCGTCGCGCGCCCAGCGCATCACCTTGTAGCCGGGCAGCTGCAGCGCATCGAGAACGCCGCGGACGAAGGCAGGAATCACTCCAAGGTCTTCGGCGATGATGGCCGACGGCTGGCCTGGCGGCGGCGGCGCGGCCGACGACAGCAGCTTGAAGTTTCGTTCGCCCAGCGAGGCTTGCTGTGGCTCGGCGTCGGGCAGGAAGCGGCCACGCGGCGTCTTCTCGTCGCGCAGGTACTGACGGAAGTAGCCGACCGCGTGGTCGACGCGGCGAAGGTCGTAGTAGCCGGCCGCCTGCTCGGCGCGGAACTTCAGCCACTGGTAGCCCTCGGCTTCCATCGCCGCGAAGTCGAACCAGGGAAGCCCCCAGTCCTGCCCGTCGGCCGCGAAGTCATCAGGCGGCACGCCCAGCCGCGCGTCACGGCGCAACAGCGCGGGGTGGCTCCAGCAGTCCGAGCTGTTCTGCCCGATGATGAACGGCTCGTCGCCGCAGACCAGCACGCCGCGCGTAGCCGCCGCCTTTCGCACCTGCCGCCACTGCACGTCGGCCACCCACTGCGCCCACTGCTGAAATTTCACCGCGCGCGCGAGGCGAATCTTCGCCTGGTGCAGCGCCTCGGGGTTCCGTTCAGACAGGCCGTCTTTCCATTCCCACCAAGGCCTTCGCTGCTGTTCTTCCGACAGCGCGGCAAACAACGCGTACTCGTCGAGCCACGCGCGCTTCTCGGTGCAGAACGTCTCGAACGCGGGGTCGACGTTTTCCTGAAAGGCGCCGAACGCGCGCGAAAGAATCGCGGCCTTCAGCGGCACCACCAGGTCGTAGCGAACGGTGGGCGAGTGCCGCGCTTCTTCGAGCGTGCGCTTCTCTTCTTCGTGAAGCGCCAACGCATACCGATGAATCAGGGGATTGAGGTCGATGAACAGCGGGTTGAGCCCGAATGCACAGCAGGTCGAGTACGGGCTCGGGTCACCCCATGCCGTCGGCAGCAGCGGCAGCATCATCCACAGCCGCTGCCCCGACTGCTCGAGCCACGCGAAGAGCCCGTCGACCGAGCCGAAATCGCCGATGCCGAAATCCGTCTTCGCGCGCAGCGAAAACAGGGGCAACAAAACGCCAGAAAGCCTGCCAGAGGAGTTCATGAAAGGGCCCGCAGCTACTAGCACGCCCGTGGTGAACGATCTGCTGATCACCCGTTCGTCCCGCGAGAAGTCGACGGTTGAGGCAAAAAGTCCCGCGCGCATTCTGCCGTTCTCGTTCTACGCGCGGCCCGCGCTGCAGGTGGCGCGCGCGTTGCTCGGGCAGGTGCTCGTGCATGGTGAACGTCGCGGCAGAATCGTCGAAGTCGAGGCCTACCTGGGCCCGCACGACCTCGCGTGCCACTCGGCGAAGGGCCGCACCCCGAGGACGGAAGTGATGTTCGGCCCTGCGGGACACGCGTACGTCTATTTCATCTACGGCATGCACCACTGTTTCAATGTCGTGACAGGGCGTGGGGCGGCTGTGTTGGTGCGGGCGCTGGAGCCGATCGAAAATCTCAGGTCAGCCCGTACCGATGGACCCGGCCGGTTGACCCGGGCGTTCGGCCTCACCCGCGCACACGACCGCTTGCCGCTGTCGGGCCCCGCGTTGTTCCTGGAAGAAGGCGCCGCCGTGAGAACGAAAGACGTGCGGCGCGGGCCGCGGGTCGGCGTCGCCTACGCGCGCGAGTGGGCGCAAAAGCCTTATCGGCTGTGGGTTGCGAACAACCCTTTCGTGAGCGGTGTCACTTGACGCGCCTCGTTCAGCCACCCAACGTGCGCGACCCCGTGGACGCCATCGACGACATCGGGCTGCTCAAGCAGGCTCAGGCCGGCGAGCTGGCCGCCTTCGAGAGGCTCGTCGAGCTTCACCGAGATCGCGTCTACGGCCTCGCGCTGCGGATGATGCGCTCGGAAGCCGACGCTGCCGAAATCACGCAAGAGGTCTTCCTCTCGGCGTGGAAGAACCTCGCCGGCTTCAAGGGCGGTTCGACCGGCGAGCTCGTGTCATGGCTCAACCGCATCGCGGCGAACCAGACGTTGATGCGGCTGCGTCACCGCAAGGTGGTGAACCAGGTCGAAGACAGCCTCGAGTCGCCGCAGTTCAATGATCGCGGCTCGATCATCGACGACGTCGCCGATTGGCGCAGCGACGCCCTGGGCCAGACCCTGGACGCCGAGCTCTCGACCGCGATTTCGCAAGCAGCCGATGCCCTTCCCGAAGAGTACCGGCGCGTCTTTTTGTTGAAAGACGTCGACGGCCTGTCGTACGAGGAAATGGCTGAAATTACTGGGGATTCGGTGCCTGCCATCAAGAGCCGCCTGCACCGGGCGCGGCTGTCGATGCGCGCGGCCATCGACGCTTTCTACCAGGACGTGGAATCATCCGATTGAAACGGCCGGCTGGCAGGCGCATCTATTGGGGGCCCACTGCATGTTCAACTGCAAAGACTCCATCGATAGATTGCTCGAGTACCTCGACGGGGAATTGCCTGCCGAAGTGAAGCAGCACCTGGATCAACACCTTCAGGGCTGCACCCCCTGCGAGGAATTCTTGAAGCAGTACCGTCAGACCGTGCCGATGTGCCGCAAAGCGCTGCTGCGGGCGAAGATGCCGAACGAGGTCGCCGAGAGGCTGTCGTCGTTCATCAAGAACTCCATTCGTAAAGCGTGAACCAATTACCGGACCTCGAGTCGCTGCGGTGCTTCGACGCTGCCGCGAGCCGGCTCAATTTTCGCGCTGCGTCTGCCCAGGTTTTTCTTTCGCCCGCGGCCTTCAGCGATCGCATCAAGCGGCTCGAAGAGCAGGTAGGCGCACCTCTTTTCGTTCGCACCACGCGCCGGGTCGCGCTGACGAACGCAGGCCAGGCACTGTGGCCCCGCGCGCGGGCGGCCCTCGAGGCGGCGCGTGTGTGTCTCGACCCATCGGGCGTGGACGAGTCGCCGTACGAGCTGACGCTGTCGACGCGCTTCGAGCTCGGGCTCTCGTGGTTGGTGCCGGCGCTGCAAACGTTGGAGTCGCAGCGGCCGAAGCGCACGGTGCACCTGCACTTCGCGGACAGCACGGAGATGATGACGGCGCTTCGGCGCGGCACTGTCGATTGCGCGGTGAGCAGCGTGCGGCTCGTCGAGGCGAACCTTCGGTACACGCTGCTTCACGAAGAGGCGTACGTGTTCGTCGCGGCGCCGAAGACGGCCAGGCTGCGCACGCCGGCCGACGCGGCGGAGCACCGGCTGCTCGACATCAGTGGCGACCTGCCGCTGTTCCGCTACTTCCTGGATGCGCGGCCGCGAAGCGAGAAGTGGGAGTTCGCGAAGGTCCACCACCTCGGCACCATCGGCGCCGTCCGCGCGCTCGCCCTCGCTGGCCGCGGCGTCGCGGTGCTGCCGAAGTACTTCGTCCGTGAAGACCTCGCCAAGGGCCGGCTGACCACGCTCTTCAAGTCCCAGGCACTGCTCACCGATTTCTTCCGGCTCCTCTGGCGCGCCGAGCATCCGCGTGCTGCCCAGCTCGAACAGCTCGGAGCCGAGCTTCAGGCCCTGCCCATTCGTTAGACTCACCGCCATGGCTGCGACCCCTTCGACGATGCTTCCCCTGGGCACGGTGATGCCCGCCTTCTCGCTGCCCAACGCTGTCGACGGAGTGACGGTCGACTCGAAGTCCTTCGCCGACAAGCGCGGCACGCTGGTGCTGTTCATCTGCAACCACTGCCCGTACGTGATTCACATTCGCGGCAAGTTGGTCGAGCTCAGCAACCGCGCGGTCGAGTCGGGGCTCGCGGTGGTGGCGATCAATTCCAACAGCGAGAAGACGCACCCGCAAGACGGGCCGCCGCACATGAAGCAGCTCGCCTCGTCGGAAGCGTGGCGGTTTCCGTACCTGTTCGACCAGTCGCAGCAGGTGGCGCGCGCGTTCACCGCTGCGTGCACGCCCGACCTGTTTCTCTTCGATGCCCAGCAGAAGCTCGCTTACCGCGGCCAGTTCGACGAATCCCGGCCGGGCAAGCCGACGCCCGTCACTGGCAAAGACCTCCAAGCAGCGATCGATGCGGTCGTGCAGGGAAAGGCGCCGGCGGCGAATCAGACGCCCAGCATCGGCTGCAGCATCAAGTGGAACCCCTGAATCCGTTCATCCCGAGAGACGCGCGCTCCCGTTCATCCCGAGAGATGCGCGCTCCCGTTCATCCCGAGAGAAGTCGAGGGGTGAGCAGCCTCGGTGACACGTAGTCGCGTGACGGCGTGCGCTGCCGCCACCGTTCAGTCGCAGAGCAGTGCTGAGCCCGTCGAAATGAGCAGCCTCGGTGGAACGTGATCGCGAGGTCGGCATCTCGCCGGACGCGCGGGTACTCAGCCAGTTCACGCTCGCGGGAGGCGACCTCCGCGCCGAGAAGGTGCGCGCCGGCCTCCGGGGAAACATTGCCGTGGAACACAGCGGAGAAATTCGGGATCTCCGCGGGTTCTCTCGGCGCTTCGCTGGGCATTGACGGGGGAAGGCGGGCCGCTTCTCTGGCGCGGAGTCGAACTGGAGCACCACACCACCGCCCGCGGTGGTCGGGTGCTCCAACTCAATCAGCGTCGCAGAGTTTCGCGTTTCCCTTGCTGTCTAGAGCCCGAGGCAGGTCGAAAGAACCCCACGCGTTCGGAATCGGCGTGCTGCTTGCGTCGGCGGCGCAGCAGGCCCACGAGCGCGAGCAGCAAAACTCCCTGAGGCGCCGACGTGCAGCCGCAGCCCGGCGTCACAGGCCCTGCTCCACCGCCCGCCCCCGAGCCACCCGCGGTGCCACCCGTGCCGCCGCCCGTCGCGGACATCGTGCCGCCGCCTGCGCCGGTGGTCGTCCCGCCACCCGCGCCTGAGCCGCTGCCACCGCCGGTGCCTGTTCCACCCGTGCCGCAGCGAACTGCGGCCATATTCTTCGGATAAACTTCGCACGCCGCCGCTTTGCTGCCGGGGTCGAGCACCCGCTTGCTCAGCTCACCTGGGGGAGACATCGCCGCCATCACCGAGCCCGGCATGCAGCTGTGCGCGAGGCCCAGCGAGTGCCCGAGCTCGTGCGTCATCGCGTTCTGGATGTCGGTGGCGACGCAGGTGAGCGCGAAGTTCGGAGCGACGCACACCGGCGAGTCGACGACGGTGAAGAGGTAGCCGGGCACGTTGAGCTCGATGTCGGAATCGAGAATCTCACCACTGCTCGGCTCGAAGCTGGTGGTGGTGAGGGCGAGCGCGGTGTTCGCGTGCTGCCAGCAGTCGTACTTGTTGCCGCAGTTCCCTTCGTTCCAGCACGAATCGTTTCCGGGCGCGGCGGCCGAGCACTTCGTGAAGCGCCAGAGGATGACGTTGTGGTGAACGGCTGCGCCCTTGATGAACTCGGCGAGGCGGGAAGAAGTGCGCGGCGCGGCGGTCATCGTCAGCGACGCGCACGCAGTGAGCTGGGTGTTCCACGCCGCCATCGCGTTCTCGACCGCGGTGAACTCGGCGTCGCCGGCGTTCTCGGGGTTTCCCTGGTCGTTGATCTCGAACTTGAGCTGCGTGTTCTCTTTCCAGAATAGACAGAACGCGTTCGGGTTGACGTCGTTCGTGCGCGTCCGCGTGTACGAGGGGCAGGCCTGCGACATCGAGAGGGCGAGCAGCGCGCTGAGAATCATGGCGAACCGAACCCTATCAGGCGCCGAACAAGACGCCGCCGCGCTGGGAGGCGTCGAGGGTCCCGCAGGCCGCTCCGATGTCTTTGCCGCCCGAGTAGCGACGGGCGATCGGCGCCTTGACGACCTGTAGGTGGTCGCGAAACGCAGCGAGCTCTTCGGCGCCGGGCGGCTGGTACTTGCCGGTCGGGTCCGTCACGTCGATGAGGTCGATCTTCACCGGAATGCCCGCGAACGTTTGCGCGAGGGCCTCGGCGTCTTCGCGGCCGGTGTTGAAGCCAGAAATCATCACGTACGCGAGCATCGCCCGTTCGCGGCGCGTGATGGCATAGGTGCGAATCTCGTCGACCAGCGTCGCGAGCGGCCACGTCTTCTCGACGGGCAACACCTGCACGCGCTTCTCGGCGATGGCCGACGTGATGCTGAACGCGAGCCGGTACGGAACTTCTTCGGCGATGTAGCGGCGAATGCCCGGCACCCAACCCGCGGTCGAGAAGGTGATGCTCTTCGACGAGATAGCGAGCCCTGCGGGGTGGCACATCACGCGCGCGGCCTTCGTCGACTCGTTGAAGTTCAGCAGCGGCTCGCCCATGCCCATGAAGACGATGCCGCGCACGGGGCGGTCGGCCTCGCGGCGAATCTGCAGAACCTGGTCGATGATTTCCCAGGCCTCGAGGTTGCGCTTGAAGCCCATCTTTCCGGTCATGCAGAAGTCGCACGCCAGCGCGCAGCCGACCTGCGACGAGACGCAGACGATGTACTTGTCCTCGAAGATGGGGATGCGCACCGCCTCGAAGCGGCCGCCGGCTGGTGACGAGAACAGGTACTTCACGAAGCCGTCGTCGGCTTTGCGGCGCTCGACGATTTCCAGCGAAGGCAGCTCGGCGTTGGCCTGCACCCAGTCGCGCACGCCCGCAGGCACCTGCTTCGCGTTGCGCACGTCGGCCATGTTCTGGGCCTGGTGCGCGAAGACGGAAGCGAACACCTTCAGCGCCGCGACCCGCGAGGCCTGGGCGGGCACCAGCGCGGCCTCGAGGCTCTGGAAGTCCTGCGTCTTGAGGTTGATCAGCGCCACGGCGCGCGTGAGGTATCAGCCTTTGAGCCGCACGCCCAGCCCCGGGCGGTTGGGCAGCGTGTACGTCGGGCCGTCGGCGAGGTAGCCGCCCTCGAAGGGGTCTTCGGCGAGCAGCCACGCAGTGTCGAGGTCACAGAACTCGACGCCGCCCAGCGCCGCCGCGAGGTGCGCTGCCGCTGTCATTCCGAGCCGCGTCTCGACCATGCCGCCGACCATGCGCGAGAGGCCGTGGGCCTTGGCTGCGGCGCCGATGAAGAACGCGTCGAGCAGGCTGCCGGACTTGGCAATCTTGAGGTTCACCCCGTCGGCGGCCTTTGCGTCTTTCACTACGTAGAAGTCGGCCATCGTCTTCACGGACTCGTCGGCGAGCACGGGCACGTCGAGCGCGGCGGCGACCTGGGCGAGCTCTTCGATGGTTCGGCACGGCTGTTCGAAGCACTCGAGCTTCGCGCCGAGGCGACTGGCTTCGGTGGCGTAGGCGATGGCTTCGTCGACGGTGAGCCCGGCATTGGCGTCGGGGCGCCAGGTGACGTTGGGCACGGCGCGAACGAGCTGGGCGAGCACGGCGAGGTCCGCGTCCAGCGACTTGCCGGCCTTGAGCTTGAAGGCGGTGAACCCGAGCTTTCGCCAGTGCAGCGCGAGCTCGACCATTCGCGCCGGAGCGAGAATCGGCAGCGTGATGTCGGTCACCAGCGCCGGAGGAGTTCCGCCGCCACCGAGCCAGCGCCACAGCGGCAGGCCATCGAGCCGGGACCACGCATCGAGAATCGCCATCTCGATTCCCGAGCGGGCCACTGGCGTCTCGGGTAGGTGCTTCTGCAGCAGCGTGGTGAGCGCGGCGAGGTCTTCGATGCGCTGGTGGATCAGCTGATCAGCGGCGAGTTTCACCGCGGCCAACGCGTCAGGCTGATCTTCGTTCGTCACCGGCGGCAGGCACGCGCCCTCGCCGATTCCGATCTGCTTCGCTCCCGCGTCGTCTGACAGCGTCACTGTCACCAGCACGCTGCGCGTCGCCTGCACCTGGCCCGACGCGATCACGAACGGATCCACCGTCGCGACCGACAACGCCTCGACGGTGAGTGATTCGATTCGCACAAGTCTCATGGACGGCCGTACCGTAGCGTTCCTGCCTTGAGCCGAGGGGTTGATGCATCTGAGATTCTGCGTGTTGGTGGTCGTGATCGGCACTGCGTGCGGCAGTCCGCTTCTCGCTGCTCGACTGATGAACAGTGCGTGGTGCAGTCCAAGGGCGTGCCCGCGTACTGCGGCACGATCAAGATTCTTGCGGGGATCTGGGGCAGCAGCGCGAACGACATCTGGGTGGTCGAAGACCAGGTATTCTCCACTGGAATGGAAGCGCTTGGTTGGCTTCCACCATCACAAGCAGCGGCCTCTACTCAGCGTGGGGAACTGCCGCCACCGACGTATGGGCATGCGGCAGCTCAGGCAGCTCAGGTGAGGTTTATCACTGGGACGGAACTATCTGGACCAAGTTGATGACGCCGTCGGCGGCCAGGCTTTCGGGTATCTGGGCATCATCGTCAACCGCCATTTGGGCAGTAGGCGGATCGTTCTTCGCTTCTCCGAAAATCGAGATCCTGAAAGGCCCGTGAGGCTTAGAGGCCCTTAAAGATCTCGATCGCCTTGTCCGCCTCGACCTTGCTGTCTTCCGCATCAGTCGGACGAACGAGCGAGAGCACCGTGAGCTTGTTCGCGGTCATCGTGCGCGTCGGGCTGACGCCGTACATTTTTTCCGAACGCTCGAGCGCCGACTTGATCGAATCTTCGGAGCCGTATTCGCAGACGGTGAGCGCGATCACTTTGCTGGTGATGCCGCCAAAACAGTAGGTCGCGAAGACCGTGCGGCCGATGTACTGCCGCGTATCAGTCACTGGGACGCCCCCTTTGGCGAGCGCCTCGAGAACTGCTTCGACCTTTAGGCCGTCTTTCGATCGGGCTGCAGCCTCGGTCGTGAGCTGTTCGGCGAGGTTCCCAGCGACGGGGAGATTGGCGGCCGGATCGGCCTTAACCTCTTGTTTTGACTCAATCTTCGGTGGGGTTGCCGGCTTGTCCTTGCAGCCCGTGAGAATCAGCAAACCCGCACCAATCCAGAGGCGCCTCGCGGTTCGTACCATCTCGTCACCGTAACGGACGTTTCGTGCAGCGCACAGCAGGAAGTTCGTAAACCAATCAGCTGGGGGTAGTTCACATGAAGAAACTGTTTATGGCTGCTGCGATCGTCGCGGCGGTAACGACGGGCTCGGCGTTCGCTTCGAGCCACCGCGAAGCTCCTTTCATCACCAAAAACCCGAAGGTAGACGGCACCGACTTCTATCTGTTCAACAGCTACGAGACGGGTCGCGGCGCATATGTGACCGTTCTCGCGAATTACCTGCCGCTACAGGATCCATACGGCGGCCCGAACTACTTCTCGCTCGACCCTGAGGCGCTGTACGAAATCCACTTCGACAACACCGGCGACGGCGTCGAAGACCTCTCGTTCCAGTTCCGCTTCACCAATGCGCTCGTGGCCACCGATGGCTTCAAGCTGCCGGTTGGTCCTCCCGACGGCGGCCCATCCCAGATGGTCTCGATTCCGTTGATCAACTTCGGCCCGATTGGCTTCTCTGACGGTGGCTTTACTACCGCGGCCCAGAACCTGACCGAGAGCTACGTTCTCGGCCTCGCGCGCGGCGGCCGTCGCACGGCGACAACCGCTCTAGCGCACTCGGGCGGCATGACGTTCGGTAAGCCGGTCGACAACATCGGCGCGAAGTCCTTCCCGAACGGCAGCTACGACGCGTACGCGAAGACCTTCATGTTCAACGTGACGATCCCCGGCGGCACCGCGGCCTGTTCGGCGAATCCCGCGCGCGTGTTCGTCGGTCAGCGCAAAGAAGGGTTCGCGGTCAACCTCGGCGTGATCTTCGACCTCGTCAATGCGCCGGCCGGCGTGGTCCTCGGTGACCGCAACGGCGGCAATGACGCCGGTATGACCACCATCCTTGGGCCCACCGCAAACAAGAACGTCACCACCATCGCGATGGAAATCCCGGCTGAGTGTCTGAAGGGTGCGACCGGCACGACCATCGGCGGTTGGACGACGGCCAGCGTTCGGCAGGCCCGCGTCATCAACCCGGCGGCCACTTACGTGCGCCCGTCGCGTGAGGGCGGCGCCTGGACTCAGGTCTCGCGTCTGGGTAACCCGCTGATCAACGAAGTGATCATCGGACTCAAGGACAAGGACAAGTTCAACAGCAGCGAGCCGAAGAATGACGCGGCGAACTTCGCTCCTTACGTGACCAACCCTACCCTGCCGCTCCTGCTCGAGATCCTCTTCGGTGCAGATGGCGTGCGCCAGCCGACTGAGTTTCCGCGTGCGGACCTCATCCAGGCGTTCCTCACTGGCGTCCCGATGGTGAACTTCCTTAGTTCGAACGGCGCCCTCACCGAGATGGTTCGCCTCAACACCGCCGTTCCGGCGAAGCCTGCGGCGATGCAGAACGACCTCGGCGCTGCGCTGTGCTTCACACCGGCGCTCACCCCCACCAACCCGGGATGCGATAACGCTGGTTTCCCCAACGGCCGTCGTCCGGGCGATGACGTGGTCGACATCGCGCTGCGGGTAGCAATGGGCTACCTGCTGCCGGCCGCTGTAGCCCCCAACCGGGCATTGCCGTTCACCGACGCAGTCCTTCAAAACGCGGCTCAGTTCGACTCGACCTGGCCCTACCTGAAGACGCCGATGGGCGGCACGCCTTGATGGAAGGAGGTGCACCATGAAACCAATCAAATTGCTGGTGATGGCATCGCTGCTCACCTTCACGGTGAACTGCTCGTGCGACGGCGGCAGCGGGAATCCTGACGGTGGTGGCGGCGGCAAGGGCGGCGGCACGGGTACTGGCGGCGGCAAAGGTGGCGGTACTGGCACCGGTGGCGGCATGGGTACGGGTGGCGGCTCTGGCGGCGGCAGTGGCGTTGGCGGCGGCACGGGCGTCGGTGGTGGTTCGGGTGGCGGAACTGGAACTGGCGGCGGCTCAGGAGCCGATGCCGGTCTCGACTTCGTCACCTACGTCATCAACATGGTCAACACCCAGACCACCGGAACCGCGATTCCGGACACGACGGAAGACAAGAACTTCATCAACGTGACCACGCCGGACGCGGGCGCTTTCAACGCGCTCTTCCCGTAACCCTCGAAGAGACGAAGCTCAAAGGCGGCCCTCCTTCAGCGCACCGAAGGAGGGCCGTTGCCTTTACTAAATCCGTTCGAACACCCACCACACCGCGACGCACAGAATCGCCACCGAGCCGACCTTGAAGAATCCGACCCGGTAGAGCTTCGTGTTCCGAAGCGCGAAAGCGATCGGCACGAACACCGCGACAATCGCCGCCTGCCCCGCCTCGACGCCTAAGTTGAAGCCCAGCACCGACGCCCAGATTCCCGTCGCACCCGCGCCGAGGTCCTGCATCGCGTTCACGAACCCGAACCCGTGCAACAACCCCAGGCCGAACGCCAGGCTCCAGCGCCCTTCCGGCAGCAGGGTCCACACGTTGTTCAGCGCCGCCAGCGCCACCGACGCCGCAATCGCCACCTCGACCCACTTCGGCTCGGGCCGGATGACGTCGAACGCCGCCAGCCCCAGCGTGATGCTGTGCGCGACCGTGAAGCTCGTCACCACCTTCAGCACCTCGAGCAGCGCGGGCTTTAGCTTCTCGACCGATTCCCACTGCCCGTTGCGCCGCCTCAGCACCGACGGCAGCAGCAGCGCGAACAAGAAGCACAGGTGGTCCGCGCCGATCGCGATGTGGTGCACGCCCGACGTGAACGCTTCCCAGATTTGATGCGCCCGCGAGACCTCTTCAAAGGTGAGCGCGCGCGTGCGTTCGTCCGAAGAGAACGACACCCAGCTGTCGCCGGCCCCCGCCAGCCGCACGAGACCGCGGTGCTGCGCGTCGACCTCGAAAAGCAGCGAGTACGCCATCGACACGTCCTTCACTTCGCCCGCGCACGCGAAAGAGAAGTCGAGCACCGCGTAGACGCCGTCCGAGTGGTGCGTCAGCCGCAGGGACGCCGGCCGCGACGTGCACGCAGTTCCGCCCTGCGACAAAGCCAGGTGCGAGAACGCGTACCGCATCAGCTCGTTCTGCCGGGCCTGCACTTCGCTCCACAGAATCTTCCCGTCGGCGTCCGCGTCCAGGTCGAGCTCGCCGTCGAGGTCCTTCAGCGCAATGTCCCACCTCGCCACCACCTCGCTGCCCTTCTGCGTCAGCGTCAGGTAGCTATCGCTTGCCTTGTGCGCCCACGCGTTCGTGGCGAAGAGACAGCAGAGGAGCACCGCGCGCAGCTTCACGGCATCGCCTCCAGTTGCTTCACCAACGCCGCCAGCGGGGCCCACTGAAAGCCGGTGCGCTTCATCCACTCCACCGCCACCGCGCCCGCATTCTTGTCCTTCGCCGCCACCGCCGCCTCGAGCAGCACGCGCACGTCGGCCGGCTCGCGCTGCACCTTGAAATTCTCCACCGCGAGCGCCAACGACTTCGCCGCATCGCCTTCGACGCGCAACGTGTACCGCGCCTCTTCCCTTCGATGCACCACGTCGCCCCGCTGCCGCGTCGCCGCCACGCGCTGGGTCAACGTCTCGCACGCCGCCGATTCCTTCTGCGCCTCACAGCCCCGCAGCAGCAGCGCGTCATTTCCCTCGCGCCCCGCCACCAGCTTCGCCGCCTCGGCAGCTCGCCCCGCGTCGAGCATCAGGTCGGCCCACACCCCGCGCGTGTAGTCGTCGGCTGGGTCCAGCTGCAGCACCTGCGCGAAGGCGCTCTCCGCTTCTTTGTTTTCGCCCGCCCAGCCGTGCAGCTCGCCCGCGACCGACAAGGCCCACGCCTTCATCCGCTCCGGGTCGGACGCGCTGAGCGCCGCTTCGACCTCTTTCGCCGCCGCCGAGGCCTCGCCCTTCAACCCTTTCAGCGGCGCGCGGCACACCACGGCCACCAGCCCACTCAGCGCGTCGCAGCTCTTCTGCGCTTCGGCGTAGTCGCCCACCACCATCGCCACCGTCGCGCGCGTCAGCCAGGCCTGCGCATCCTCTGCGTTCGCCGCCACCAGCGCATCGAGGTCGACCCGCGCACCCGCGAAGTCGTGAAGGCTCTGCTTGATGGTGGCCCGCAACAGCCGCACCGCGGGCGGAGCGTCCAGCACTCCCCACCACGGCGCCAACGCCGCCTGCGCCCGGCCAATCAACCGCACGTCATTTCCTTCCGCCCGCGCCGCCTCGACGTACCCGCGCGCCAACGCCACCGCCGCGTCGACGTCGTCTGGCTTCGAGGCGAGCGCCGCGCGCGCGGCCGCGCGCGCCCTTCGGGCTTCTCCACCTGCCGGCACGCGCTCGACCACTGTGTCGGGCGACGCCGGGACGAAAGGACCTTCGGTCGCGTGACGGGGCGCGAGCACCACTGCCACCAGCGCCAGGAACGTGCCCACCAGCACCCAGCGCGTGCGGGTCACGTGTCCTTCGGCAGCGCCCGCAGAATAGCTTTGCCGTCTTTGATGACGACCTTGAACTCGACGCTCTTCGCGTTGTGCGCCTTCATCAGCTCGGGTACCTGCTTCCGCAGCGTCTGCGACAAGCCGTCCAGCGAAATCTTCGAGACGTCTTCGTTGCACCGCTTCTTCGCCATGACGTACGCGTCAAAGATGGCCTTCACCTTCTGGTCCGACAGCTGGCCCGCAACGGCCGCCGCTGGAGCAGGAGCCGGCTTCTTCACCGCAGGCGCCAGCGGAGCGACGGCTGCAGCGCCAGGCACCTCGGCTTTCTTAACTTCTTCCTTCTTCTCAGGAGGCTTCGGCGCAGCGACCTTCTCTTTCTCTTTGTTCCGGAAGTTCAGCTTGAAGATGTCGCGCTTGTACGTGCCGGCTTCGATTTCCTGCAGCGTGCGCGTCCACAGCCGCTCGTAGGTGAGCAGCTTCGACGTCACCGACTCGACCCGGAACCTGGTCGCGGTCTGCCGGACGAAGGTGGTGCGAAGGCTGTTGACGCGCTTCTTCAGCGCGTTGTGCTCGACGGTGGGCGGCTTGCGATCGACGCCGAGAAAGTACTGCTCGTACTTGGCGCGCAGGGCGGCGATCTCGCCCTCGAGCTCGGTGCACAGGGCATCGACCTGCCCCGCATCGCCCAGCGTTTTTCTCTGCTCTGTCGGCTCAGGCACGGAAGGCCTGCGAGCTTAACCCCAGAGATTGGGCAGGGGGCACCCGGATCTCGCCGGGATTTGGGCCCAACTCCCGGGGTCAGCTCAGGGCGAGCGCGTTCAAATCCACCGTCGGCTGCGCCTTCAGCGCCCGAGCGCGGGTCACCAGAATCGTCACGCCCAACGAGAACATGCAGATCGAGATGAACTGAGAGACCGAGATGTTGTACCAGGCCTCCAGCGGCACGCTGGTCGCGAGGCTGTTGAGGCCGAGGTAGTTGAGCAGGCCGTTCAACGTGCCCCGCTCGACGTCGCCGCGGAAGAGCTCGACTGAGCTTCGCAGCACGGCGTAGCCCATCAACCAGCTGCCCAGAATCTGCCCGTGGAAGCGGCGGTACTTCCGCATCGCGATCAAAATCAGGAACAGCGAGAGCTCGCCAATCGACTCGTACACCTGCGTCGGGTGCACCGGCAGCGTGTGGCCGTGCTCGGTCACCCACTGGGAAATTTGCACCGCGCCCGGCACTGCCTGCGGCGTAATCTGGCCGGTCGCTTCGACGACCCACCGCGTGTCCGTCGACATCGACTGGTACGCCAGCGACGGCGTGCCGCCCACCTGCCCGAAGATGTTCTGCGCCGTCGGCCCGGGGAAGTGCACCGAGAGCTTCGTGTTCGCTGCGGCGACGTCACCCCAGCAGCAGCCCGCCGAGAAGCAGCCCTGCCGGCCCAGCGCGTGGCCCAGCGACACCGTCGGCATCGCGAGGTCGGCCAGCCTTAGGAACTCAATGTCGTTCTTCTTCGCCCACCAGTACGCCGTCAGCGAAGCGCCGATGAGCCCGCCGTAGAAGACGAGGCCACCGCTGAGCGAAAAAATCTTCGAAGGGTCTGACGCGTAGTCCTTCCAGTTGACGATGATGAAGAGGACGCGGGAACCAACCATCGCTCCGATGAAGACGTAGAAGGCGAGGTCAAAAATCTGGTCGCGCTTCTTGAGCCCTTCCGCCCCCGGCCACTCGCGCATCGCCATCCACCCGGCCGCCGTCACCGCGAAGATGAAGCCGCCGCCCACGAGCACGCCGTAGGTGTGAATCGGAATGCCTTCATTCTTGCCGCGGCCGATGATGGGGACGTTCGGCAGCGCGTAGTACAGGCCAGCGCCCGCGAGGCCGACGCCAATCAGCCCGAACATGATGGCCCGCCGCTTCCGGTCGTCACGCGTCGGCTCGCCGGCCTTCCCCGTCTTCGGGTCGATGGGCCCTTCAGCGCCGCGCCAGCCGCTGTAGGCCGAGTACGCCACCAGCCCGACCGCGACGAGGTAGAACACCGCCCGCGAGAAGTCGGTGTCGAGCAGGAACTTGTAGATGACAGGCAACATCGGTTGCTCCTTCAGGCCTTTTTCAGTTCCTTCCGAACGAACGAGTCGACCACCAGCATCCCGACGCCCACGCAAATCGCCATGTCGGCGACGTTGAAGCTCGGCCAGGCCGCTTTGTCGAACCAGTGCACTTCGAGGAAGTCGATCACGAAGCCCCGGGCCAGACGGTCGATGTAGTTGCCCAACGCACCCCCGAGCACCAGCGGCAGGCCGTACAGGGCCCAGCGTTCCTTCTTGTCGGTGCCGGTGAGCTTCGAAAAGTAGAACGAGATGAGGATGACGGCGCCGATGCTGACCAGGTGGAACAGCGGCCCACGCGCCGCTGCGGGCAGGGTGCGGAAGAGCCCGAAAGCGGCGCCCGGGTTCTCGGCGTACCGCAGTCTGAAGAAGTTCTCGGACACCGTGTACGGCGCCTTGCTGCGGTAGTGGTACCCGTCGAAGCCCATCTCGGGAGCCGAGCTGAAGAACACCTTCATCGGGCTCTCGGCGCCATCGAACGCCGTCGTCAGGTCGCGAAGGGTCAGGTACTTCGTCACCTGATCCGGCACCACCACCCCAAGGGTCAGCGCGAGGAGGATGACGTACTTGCGTTGCACGCGCCGCTCTGTAGCGGCGCGGCCCCGCCACGTCCAACTCAAATCACTTGTGGCAGCAGGCCTCGATGGGGTGCCCATCGAGGTCCATCACGAAGGCGCCGTAGTACTTCGGGTGGTAGTGCGCGCGAAGACCCGGGGCCCCGTGGTCCTTCGCTCCCGCCTTCAGCGCGGCCTTGTAGAAGGCGTCGACGGCTTTGCGGTTCTTCGCGGCGAAGGCGATGTGCTGCGGAGGCGACTTCTTCCCCTGCTTCACCCAGAAGTACGGCTTCTTGCCGTCGCCGAACCCGACGAAGCCTTCGAAGTCCATCATCGGCGCGTAGCCCAGCGGCGCCAGCACCTTCTCGTAGAACGCGGTCGACCTCTTCGCGTCCTTCACGGTCAAAGTGAAATGGTCGATCACGTCGTCGCCTGCACGCAGCGGTTGCACAGCTCTTGCGCGCCGACCTCGACCGCGTAGGTCCAGCACCGCGGGCAGCGGGTGCCCGTCGCCGGCAACACCTCGGCATGCAGGTCAGGCGACACGGCCACTGCCTTCTCGGAAGCAGCGGTGGCGAGCTCGACCTGGCTCACAATCAACAGCTCGCGCAGCACCGCCAGCTGCTCCTGCTTGATGCCGCTGTTCGGGCCGGGCGTCAGCACCACCTTTGCTTCGGTGGACTTGCCGATGACCTTGTCGCGCCGCGCCGCCTCGAGCAGCGGCAACACCGCCGCGCGCACCGCGAAGTATTTCTCGTACTGCGCCATGCCAGGCGCATCGACCGCAGAGCCACCTTTCGGGAAGTCGGCGAGGAACACCGACTTCGGCTTTTCGCCAGGCAGGTAGTCCCACGCTTCTTCGCAGGTGAAGCTCATGATGGGCGCGAGCGCGACCAGCAGCTCCTTGGCAATCTGGTACAGCGCCGTCTGCGCGCTGCGCCGCTTCGGGCCCGCCTTCTTCGACGTGTAGAGCGGGTCCTTCTGGATGTCGAAGTACAGCGCCGACAGGTCGGTGGCGCAGAAGTCGACCACCGAATGGTAGACGGTGTGAAACTCGTACGCCTCGTACGCAGCGCGCACCTTCGCCATCAACGCGTCGTGCCGCGCGACGGCCCACGCATCCAGCGGCAACAGCGGCGCGCTGTCCTTGGCGGGGTCGAAGTCGAACAGGTTCGACAGCGCGTAGCGAAGCGTGTTGCGGATTTTCCGGTAGCCCTCAGACAGGTTCAGCAGAATCGGCTGCCCGAGGCGCACGTCGTCGCGGTAGTCGCTGGACGCAACCCACAGGCGCATCACCTCGGCGCCGTACTTCTTGATGATTTCGTCGGGCGCGACGACGTTGCCCACCGACTTCGACATCTTGTTGCCGTTGCCGTCGACGACGAAGCCGTGGGTGAGGCAGGTGGTGTACGGCGCCTTGCCGGTGGTGCCGACGGCGACCAGCAACGACGAGTGAAACCAGCCGCGGTGCTGGTCGCTGCCCTCGAGGTAGAGGTCGACCGGCACCCGCATGTTCGGGCGCTTGGCCGCGACCGCCGCGTAGCTGCACGCCGAGTCGAACCACACATCGAGAATGTCCTTCTCGCCACGAAACGCAGTTTCACCGCACGACTTGCACGCGTAGCCAGCCGGCAAGAATGAAGACATCGGGGTGCGGTACCAGACGCCTGCGCCTTCTTTTTCCACCGCGTCGGCGACCTTGTTCATCATCGCCGCGTCGATGACGGGCTCTTCGCACTTCTCACACATCGCGATCGCGATCGGCACACCCCAGGTGCGCTGGCGGCTGATGCACCAGTCGGGGCGCCCTTCGAGCATTCCGCGGATGCGGTCACGGCCCCACTTCGGAACCCAGGTGACCGCGTTGTCGATCTGCTCCAGCGACTTCTGACGCAGGTTCTCGTGCTCGAGCGCGATGAACCACTGGTGCGTGGCGCGAAAGATGACCGGGTTGTGGCAGCGCCAGCAGTGCGGGTAGCTGTGGGTGAGGCTGTCGCCCTTCTGGTTCAGCAGCACGCCGAGCTCGACCAGCCAGTCGACCACCACCGGGTTCGCGTCGAAGACCTTCAAGCCGCGCAGCCGTTCGCCCACGGTGTCGTCGAACTTTCCGTCGTTGCGAACCGGGTTGTAGACCTCGAGCTGGTGCTTGAGGCCGATGACGTAGTCTTCCTGGCCATGGCCGGGAGCCGTGTGCACGAGGCCCGTGCCCTGCTCGAGCGTCACGTGGTCGCCCGCCATCACTGGGCAGTGTTTTCCGTTGAGCACGTGCGTGTAGATGAGGCCCGCGAGGTCTTCGCCACTGGCGTAGGCGAGGATGCGCTCGGGGTGCTCGAAGGCGGCGGCGTCGAAAGCGTTCGCTCCGACGGCGACCTGCGCAACCTTCAGCTCTGCGGGAGCGACCTCTGACAGGAACTTCGCCAGCAGCCCCTTCGCCACCACCAGCACACGCGGCCCAAGCTCGTAGAAGACGTACTCGAACTCGGGGTGAACGCTGATGCCGAGGTTGGCCGGCAGGGTCCACGGGGTCGTCGTCCAGATGGCGAAGTCGACCTTCTTGCCGGCGAGCGCGGGCCACTTCACTGTCAGGTCGGATGCGGCAGGAAACGCGACGTAGACGCTGGGCGAGGTGTGGTCGGCGTACTCGACCTCGGCTTCCGCGAGCGCGGTGGCGTCGGTGAGGCACCAGTAGACGGGCTTCTTCTTCCGGTAGAGGCTGCCCTGCGCGGCGAACTTCGCGAGCTCGCGGATTTCCTGGGCCTCGTAGTCGAAGGTCATCGTCAGGTACGGCTCGGCCCAGCGGCCCAGCACGCCCATGCGCTTGAACTCGGTGCGCTGGATGTCGACGAACTCGGTCGCGTACTCGCGGCACTTCGCGAGGAAGTCGTCGGTCGACATCGCGCGCTTGTCGATTTTCTTCTCGCGCAGGCGCTTCTCGGTGGCCTGCTCGATCGGCAGCCCGTGGCAGTCCCAGCCCGGCACGAAGTCGGCCTGCTGGCCGGCGAGGTTCCGGTACTTCACCACGATGTCCTTCAGCACCTTGTTGAGCGCGTGGCCTGCGTGAAGGTGGCCGTTGGCGTACGGCGGCCCGTCGTGGAGCACGAACAGCGGCTTGCCTTCGTTCTTCTGCACCACCTGCTCGAACACGTTCTGCGTGTCCCACCGCTCGAGCATCTTCGGCTCGAGCTGCGCCAGGTTGCCCTTCATCGGAAATTCCGTCTGGGGCAGGTTGAGGGTTGATTTGTAGTCCTTCGGTTCGCTCATGGCGGCTTTTTCCCTCTGCGCGCTCGTATACTCGAACTGTTGAAGCGCGCGTTCATCATCCTCTGGCTGTCGACGTCGGCGGCCGCTCAATCCGGACCCGCGCCGTCGATGCGGCCGTTCGCCGCGGCGAAGGTGAGCCTGTTGTCCTCGGGCAAAGGCCCCGCGACAGCGTTGCGGTACGGGCCACTCAAAGAGCAGCAACTGAACGTCGTCGCCGGCGGTGAATGGAAGGCGACGACGAGCCTGGGCGACACCAACTCGCCGCTGCCGAACATGTCGATGCCGGTGAAGCTGATGCCGATGGGGGGGGCGGTCGAGTACGTCTTCCGTATGGGCAAGGTGACGGGAGCGCCCGCTGGCTCGCAGATGGAGTCCGTCACGAAGCTGATGCTGGGCGCGTTGGACGGAAGTGGCGGGCTGATCAAGACCGACGCCCGCGGCGTCTTCGCCCAGTTCCTGCTTCACCCGGGCCCGAACGACCGCCTTCTGGACGCGGGGGCCGTCGAAAGGCGGTCGGTTTACGCGATGGAAATGGGGCGCGGCCTGCTGTCGCTGCTGTCAATTCCCTTCCCTGTCGAGCCCATCGCGGTGGGCGCGCGCTGGCAGGTCGAGCGCCTGGCGATTCGGGGGGGCTTCAGCTACCTGCAGGTCACCACTTTCACGCTCGTCGACATGACGGGCTCGAAGGTCAAGGTGTCCTACCGGTTCGGCGGCAAGTGGGACCCGGGCTCGGGGGTGCGTGAGGCCGACATGAAGCTCGAGGTCTCAGGGGGCGGCACGGCGACCGTCGACCTGCAGAAGCCGCTGCCCGTTGCGCTCGAAGACGAGGCCTTTGTGGCGGCCACGGTGCAGCGGGCCGACTCGCCCATTACCCAGTCGGGAGTCATTCGTACCCGCATTGAATCGGAGTAGAGTTGAGCCCGTCCGAATGGTTCTCGGGCAAGGAGCTAAGAATGGTTCGCACCCTCGCGCTGGCGGTGACTTTGTTGGGCTTCTCGGCGTTGGCCCAGGTTTCAGAAGACCAGAAATGCCAGACCGCCTGCGGCCAGGCGATGAGCGCCTGCATGATTCCGTGCATGGGCGCCGACCCCAAGCAGGCTGCCAATCCAGAGAACAAAGACAAGACGATGACCTGCGTTCGCGGCTGCGCGGAGCAGCAGAAACCCTGCATGGCGAAATGCGAGAAGCCCGAAAAGAAGAAGGCGGGGAAGTAGCTTGCTGCGGCTGGTGTGGCTCGCCACCGTCCTGTTCGCCTTGGGCTCCTCTGCTCAGGGCATGACAATGGACCCGTGCTCGACGAAGTGCGGCGAGAAGCTCGCCAGTGCAACATCGCGGTGTGGCAGCGACACCAAGTGCATGCAGCGGGGCGTTGACCAGATGGACGCCTGCAACATGCAGTGCGCCACGCGGAAGAAGACTCAGGCGCAGCAAACGCCCAAGAAGTGTCCGGGCATGAACGGGAAGATGATCAACTGCGCGGACATGATGGCGCCGGCGCCACCGCCGAAGAAGATCGAACACCAGGAAGCACCGCAGCAGCCTTAGGGTCGGCTCACGGCGCCTGCAGGCTGAGCCCCAGCGACAGCAGCACGTCATACTTGCCGGCGCGGGGTCTGAGGGTCATCGTGATTTGCTCGTCGTCTTTGACGTAGGTGCCCACAGCAACCTCGCGGTAGCCACGCTGGGCGAGCTTCTCTTTGTAGAACTTGCGAATGGTGGCCTCGTCGGCAGCGACCGAGAAGGTCATCGTGTGCAGCTGCTCGGTGTCGGTGCGCATTGGCGCGATCGCGTCCGGCATCAGCGGCGCAAAGTCCTTCACCTGCTCGTTGCGTGCTTTGCGGGTCAGCTGGGTGAACGACGCCATGCCGATGTTCGCTTCACCGAGCACCACCATGCAGGTCTTGTCGGGCATCGCGTCGACCATGGCGGTGTACGAAATGGCGCGTTCCTGGTCGAGCCCGGTAATCTGAAGCTGGCGCATCGGCTGGGCCTGCTTGCTCGGGTCTTCGACGTACAGCCCACTGGCGCGGAAGTGGTCGAGGATTTCGATCATCACGTCCTCGCGCGAGCCCTTGACCAGCAGGCTGTGCAGCTTCACCGGCACGTCGTTGACGACCTGCGTCCCGACGACAGGCATCTCTTGAATGATGTTCGAGATTTTCCAGCGAAACGGAGGGTTCGGCATGCCCGCGTCGAACACGGGCATCGTCTTTTCAAGCTCGGCGTACCGGGCCAACGCTTCCTTCTGCATCTGGTCCTGCGTCTTCTCGACCGGCCGCACCATCGTGGGCAGCTTCGAAGCGCCTGCGTCACGGGCGGAAGAAACGGGGGCCGCGAAGAGCACCAACGACAACCACCCTGCGTTCAAGGGGAGCTCGCGGTGCTGTTGCATTCCTGCCCGAGGTAACAGCCCTGCTGCCTCTTGCTATTGAAATAGGCGACCGCGTAGGTCGGCCACATCGCGAACGGCGTGGTCTGCCACCACCACCAGCTGCCGTCGCCATGCCACGGAGTGAACTCGGTGAAGAGGCCGCTGCACAGGCCGCCACCCCCGAAGTCCTCACCGCAGAACGCCATGTAGAAGCTGGTCGGGTTGGCGGGGATCATTGACGCCGCCAGGTTGCCACCCGGCCAGAAAGGCGTGCCGACGACTCCTTGCAGCAGCCGGTAGTCGGCGCCCGAGGTGGTGCTATGAATGGCGCTGTTCGCGGTGTAACCGAGCCACGCCGACGTCCAGAAGTTGAGGTTCAAGCAGGGCACACCGTACGGCATCACGGGGCACGCTGACGCTTCCTGCTGGCCGCTGGCGAGGCCCCAGTCGTCAATCAACATCGCGAACTCGTCACGGCACGCGCCGTTGACGCTGCCCGACTTGTTGAGTCCGCACACGCGGTAGCCGTTCGTGGCCGTCACCGACTGCTTGTGGCTGGCGTCGCCGCGCTTGTTGAAGAACCCATCGGCCCCTTCGAGGAAGGTGCCAATCTTGCTGATGCCGCCGGTGTCGATCCACGCTTCCGACCGGCAGGTCATGCCGTTGTTGTCCTCGTAGACGGGCGCTTCGACCATCGCGAGCAGGAACGTGGCGCCGGACTGCCTGAGGCCCGCGTTCATTTGGCACTGGACCCTCATGCTGAAGGCTCGTGCGGTCGAGAACACCTGCTGCGGCAACGCAGACCTGTTCAGCGACGCGCTGCGGCCATCAAAGTCAACGTACTCTTGCTGCGCCGACATGCCTGAGTTGGCCACGAGGCTGCCCGCCGGCGCAAAGGTTCCACCGAGGCGCGGCAGCCGATGCATCTCACCCGCCGTCGAGCCCCAGACACCTGCCTGCGCCGCCTCGGTGACCTTCATCTGGGTGAACGTCACTTCAGTGAAGTGGATCCCGAACATCAGCACCGTGACAAACACCAGGATGCCCAGCGCCGTCTCCACAATCGCCTGCCCGCGTGAGGCGCGCTTCATGGCGTCCCCTTGAAGCCGTTGGCAAGCAGCGAGTCGAACGCACGCGCGGCCCACGGAGCACCCGCGCGGGTCATCGTGTCTTCAATGTCGCCCCCGTTCGCCGCGCGATCCGTGTCGGCGCGGGTGATGCTGCCGCGCCAGTAGGGGTTGAAGAGGTTCGGCGGCTCGGCCCAGTGGTCGGCGCGGTGGTAGTAAACGATGCCCGTCGAGTAGCCGAGCTGGCGCGAGATGTCGGCGACGCCTGCTCCGTCGCGAATCCAGATGCCCGAGTTGGCGGCGCTGCTACCCATGCTGCCGCTGTGAAGGCTGAACTTGGTCGTGCCTGTGAACCGGAAGTCGAAGAAGAGGTTGAAGGGGTCGCGCGGAGCGGTGTGGGCGTCCTTCACCACCGTCACCGGCAGCTTGGGCTGGGCGTTGTTGTCGTCGGAGTCCTGAACCTTGAGAAGGTTGTAGTCGACGAAATTGCTCCACGCGCTGGGGCAATTGAGAAGACACGCCGCATTCGTGCGGTGGGTCGCGTGAAACACCGGAGTCAATGGAATCAGAACCAGAATCGGAACCGGCACCGGGTTGGGCCCGACGGGGACCTGGATGACGATGCCGAAGCCGCCCAGGTGGCCGTTGAACCCAGGACTGCTTGCCACGATTCCCACCGGCATCAGCACCCACCGGAGCGGCCGCCGCGCCCAGGGCCCCGTCCACGTCACCTGGCCAAGGCCATGGTCATCGGCCATCGCCAGCTTGCTGTTCGTAGAGAGCATCGTGTTCTGGTGAATGTTCGGCACCGAGCCAAAATAGGCATTGCCCATGTTGACGTAGGTAATGTCTCTGACGGCTCCGACCCGTAGGTAGGCCTGTCGCAGCATCGCGTCGACGCTGTTGGGCAGAATTGAGTAGCTGGCCCGGTTCGCGGTGAACGGGTGACCCCGGGCGCCCATCGACGCCATCACCGCATGACGGTCAGACGCGATGAGGTTGGTTTGATTGATGGCACCGACGAGCCCCGCGAAGGGACCCGCCGCGAAGCCGACCTCGCGCTTGGCGACGTCAGACGCATTGCCGGTGGGAACAGTGAAGTTGCCGCGGCCGCCTGCAGAGCGGTTGACCACCCGCCGCGCCAGGTTCTGGTTGTCGAGGTACCCGTGCAGGTGCCTCATCACTGCATCGGTTTGCCCCAGGTACAGCATCATCGCCGCTGTGCCTGTGGAGTTGGCCTGAAGGGCCGCGGCTGTATCGAGTGGATAGTACAAGCCCATCAATCGAATGAACTCGAGCAGCACGGGGATGACCCGAGTGAACGTGATCATCGCCGCCACGACGATTGCCAGCGGGCAGAGCGGGCACCACGGGCAGGGGTTGCACATCGTCAGCTGGTTGGCGATCTCCAGCGGGTAGTAGATCATCAGCTGGAAGAGGATGCCGTACCAGATGGACGAGAAGCTGATCGCGCTCTGGATTCCGAGCATCGCGGTCATGTGCGCCATCGTCACTCGGTTAGTCAACGCGAGGACATTGAACGTGCGGGCGACGGCGACCGAGGTCGAGTACGCCGCCTGATCAGCGACGATCTGCAGCTCCATCTTTGCTTTCGCCTTGGTGCCGAACGACAGCGTCATGCACACCATCAGCGTCACCAGCATCATGCCCAACGCAGCCATCACCAGGGCTTGACCGCGCGACAAGGGACGACGAACCGGGAGGGAAGGGTTCATAGGGTCGAGGGGGTGCCGGGGCAGTTCTTAAGGCCGGGAGGTGCGTAGTTCGCGCGCTTCATCGGGGTCATCATTCGCATCGTGGACGTCGCGATGATGGGGAAGACGTAGTCGTTGTTGGTGAGACGCACGGCGAGCTCATTTCGGACCTCGGCCATCAACGTGCTCGACGCCGACGACCAGTTGGTCGCGCGCATGTTGATCATCAGCGGGTTCTGCGCGCTGTAGGCCTGGATGCCGTAGTGCGCGAGCATGATGCGGGCGATGACCCAGTTCGCGAAGGGCACCTTCATCGGGAACCAGAAGATGACCTGGGTCTCGAGCGTCATCGCCCCTAGGCTCTGGTCGAAGTTGTTGTCGGCGGGACCACCGTAGGCCCGACGGCCACCGAGGTCGCGCACGATCCACAGCACAGTGCTGTTCAGCGACTGGCTCGAGCCGGTGCCGACGTTGATGTTCTTGTTGTTGTAGTTGTTGAAGGCGTAACGGCCAAAAGCGGCCCCGACGTTCTGATCGACCGGGATGCCGTTGTTCTTCGCGAACGGCTCGATTGCGGGCAGCAGCTGAAGGATGCCCGAGTGAAGCATTCGCTGGCAGTTGCCGTGGTTGAGGCTGCCCGTGCGCGTCACCTGAAAAGCCGCGAGTTGCGTGAGCACCCGTGCGTGCATCATCATGAACAGCTGCATGGTACCCAGCAGCATGAAGAGCATCAGCGGCATGGTCAGCGCCGCTTCGACGGCGGCCTGCCCACTCTGCGAGCCGGAAACTTTCTTCGAGAGGCTGGTGCGCGGGGTACCCATTGACATAATGGAGAATGCGCCACGGAACTTTTGAACTCCATCGGATCTCTGGACGTAACGCGCGGTTTTTCGGCCCACCTTTGGTCACCACAGAGGTCCGCCGCTGGTCTTCCGTTCAGCACCCGATTGCCCCATCGATTGTTCGAGTTTTGAGATTCGATCATGGGGAAAAGGTCTGTTAGAAGACAGGCCATGAAAGCCAAAATCTTTCTGACTGCCGCGGTGATGGTGTTGGGCTCCTGCAGCGCCCCGCCGGCGAAGGAGCCAGCAAAGCCGCTGGTCACCCCGGTTGGTACGACCTTCGGCCCGATGGCGAGCACTGAGATCGGCCCCGCCGGCGGAACGGTGCTGTCGAGCGACGGCCTGCTGACGCTCACGTTCCCCGCTAACGCGGTGGACAAGGCGACGATGATTTCGGTTCAGTCGATCAGCCCCGAAGCCCCTGGCGGCGTCCGCGCGTGGCGGCTCGGGCCCGAGGGAACCACCTTCAAACAACCCGTGCAGCTCGCGATGAAGTACGGCGACGTAGACGTCATCGGCAGCGCGCCCGAAGCCCTCGAAATTGGCTACCAGACGGCCTCAGGAGTCTGGGGCGTCCTGAAGCAGTTCAGCCTCGACACCACCGGCAAGCTGCTGACGGCGAGCACCACCCACTTCTCTGACTGGTCACTGCTGCAGGGCCTTCAGCTGCTGCCGACAGACGCGAAGGTGCTGATCGGCGAGAGCGTCACCCTCACGGTCAACACCTGCGCTTTGGTCGATTTGGGCAATGACCTCGTCAGCCTCCTCGCCCTGTGCGAGCCCGAAGAGCTGGTGTTGCGCACGGCCGATTGGTCGGTCAACGGCAAGGTCGGCGGGACGCCGAAGCTGGGCACTGTCACTGGCCGAGAGACGGGCATTGGCACTTTCACAGCGCCGATGGACAAGCCTGAGCCGGCAGTGGTGAGCGTCAGCACCGTCTTCACCCGCGCTCGCCGCAATGGCCCCAAGGGACTGCTGGTGTCGAACATCACCATCGTCGACATGAAAGGCTGGTCAGGGCACATTTCATACGAGGTCAACGGTTCGGCAACGGCCGTTGAGATTAACAAGCCTGGCCGGGCGACCACCGAGACGGAGACGGTGTGGACCCGCACCGGCCTGGGTGACATTCGGTTCGAACCAGGTCTCCTTGAGAATTCGATGAAGGTTGCCGCCGGCTCAGCCACATGGAACGGGTCGCGGGTTGAAACCACCGTCAACACGAACTCTGAGGGCAGGTGCCCCCACGTGAACACGGTCATCTCCGAGTCTCACCAATCTGGCACTGCGGACAACCCAGCCGACCAGAATGCGATTCACATGCTGAGCATCACGGGCGACAAGTACCAGATGTACATCAACAGCCTGGGGGGGAACACCACCGGCACCTACCGCCGAAAAGAATCTGGGACGGTGTCGGGTTCCAACTGCACTCCGCCTGTCAACGTCGACCTGACAACCGCAGGAGGTGGCGTCATCCCGGTCGAGACGATGGTCATCGAAGGCACCATCAACCCTAAGACGCCAAACGTCATCACGGGTTCGAGCAAGGTCGCCTACGGCACCCAGCTGCCGATCGACACCTACACGATTACCTGGAAGTTCGTAAAGTAGGCCGCCCTACTTTACTTTCATCGAGCGGGTGTCGAGGGCGTACTTCTTGACCAGCCGCTCGATGCTCTTTCGGTGAAGGCCGCTCTCACGGGCGGCGCGGCTGATGTTGCCATCGCAGCGGCGCAGCACCTGGGTGATGTACTCGAGCTCGAAGTTCTCGAGCAGCTGCTCCTTCGCGTCTTTGAAGCTCAGGTGCTCATTGAAGGGCAGCGGCTGCTCTTTCTGCTGACCCTGCACGCGCGCTGGCAGGTGGCCGACATCGATTTCGTCGCCGTCAGTGAACGTCAGCACATGGCTGAGCACGTTCATCAGCTCGCGGATGTTGCCGGGCCACGGGTAGGCCTGCAGCACGCTCAAGGCGCCGGGTGAGAAGTGCTTCCGCCCGTGCTTCGAGACGATTTCCGGGTCAGCGAGCTCTTTGCGGAGGATGTGCGGAATGTCGTCGCGGCGCTGGCGCAGGGGCGGCAGCTGAATGCCGATGACGGACAGCCGGAAGTAGAGGTCTTCGCGGAAGTTGCCAGCCTGAATCTCTTTGACGAGGTCGCGGTTGGTGGCGGCGATGAGGCGAACATCGACCTCGAGCACTTCGTTGCCGCCGACGCGCCGCACTTCGCGGTTCTCGAGCACGCGCAAGAGCTTCGGCTGCAGGTCGAGCCGGAGCTCGCCGAGCTCGTCGAGAAAGATGGTGCCGCCGTTGGCGCGTTCGAAGGCGCCGGGCCGCGAGTTGACGGCGCCGGTGAAGGCCCCCTTCTCGTGGCCGAAGAGCTCGCTCTCGATGAGGTTGGGCGGAATCGCGCCGCAGTCGAGGACCACCATCGGGCCTTTTTTTCGCGAGCTGTTCTCGTGAATCGCGCGGGCCACCAGCTCTTTTCCGGTGCCCGTCTCGCCTTGGATGACGACCGAGACGTCCATCGGGGCAATCTTTTTGATGAGGCCGAAAATCTGCCGCATCTTCACCGACTGGCCGACCATGTCGCCCAGCTGGCCGTCGCGGTCGGGCTCGACGGTGACCTCTTCGTCGATGGGCGAGAACGTCAGGGTCGAGCTGCCCGCGCGCATCTGCGAGCCAGGCGAAAGGTACGCGCGTTCGATGCGGCGGCCGTCGAGGAAGGTGCCGTTGGTCGAGTTGAGGTCGACCAGCAGGTAGCCGCGTTCGGTGTACTGAATCTCGAAGTGGTGGCGGCTGGCGGTGCGGTCTTCCGAGAGGACGAGGTCGTTGCTCGAGTGGGCGCCGATGCGAATGCGCTCTTTGTCGCTGATGAGCTCTTTCGTTTGATCCGGCCCCGCGCTGACGGTGAGGCGGCACTTGCGCACCTTCAGCGTGGTGCGGTTCTCGACCACCAGCGTGTGGGTCGCGGTGATGTGCGCTTCTTCGAACGGGTCGAGGTAGGTCGCCTCGCCCGGGCTGGTCATGATTTCGTCTTGAGGATTTTCCTTCGGGAGATTGGACATGTCGAAGTGAGCGACAGACCATAGCGACTCGCCTTAAGTCTTGTCGCGCATGTCGACGCCCCGCACCCGCAAGAAATCGCCGTCGGCAGCTTTGGGGCGCATCGGCATTCTCTCGCGAAAACGTGAGCTGTACTCGACCTCGCGGCTGGTCGCGGCGATCAAATCGGCAGGGCACCGGGCCGAGGTGATGGACACGCTGAAGTGCTCGATGGTGCTCGGGCCCGAGCCGCGGATGCTCTACAAGAATGCCGAGCTCGGAAAGCTGCGGGTGGTGCTGCCGCGCATCGGCGCCTCGATTACCCAGTACGGCGTGGCGGTGGTCGGCCACCTCACGGCGATGGGGGTACCGGTGGTCAACGACGCGCCGTCGATCGCACGAAGCCGCGACAAGCTGCGGTGCCTTCAGCTGCTGTCGGGCGCGGGCATCGACATTCCACGCACGGTGATGGCGCACGACGGCAGCAACATTCGGCTGCTGGTCGAAGAGGTGGGCGGGCTGCCGGCGATCATCAAGCTGCTGCGCGGCACCCAGGGCGTCGGGGTGATGATCGCGACGACGATGAAAGAAGTGGCGACCATCTTCGACACCTTCTGGGAGCTCGGGCAGGAGATTTTCATCCAGGAGTTCATCGCCGAATCGAAGGGCCGCGACGTGCGCGCGCTGGTGGTCGGCGACGAGGTGGTCGGAGCGATGCGCCGCAAGGCCCGCAAGGGCGAGTTCCGCAGCAACATTCACCGCGGGGGTGAGGGCAAGCCCATCAAGCTGCCGCGCGAGTACGCGGACATCGCGGTGAAGGCGGCGCAGACGGTGGGCCTGGGCATCTGCGGGGTCGACATGCTCGAGGCGCGCAACGGCCCGAAGGTGATGGAGCTCAACTCGAGCCCCGGCTTCGAGGGCCTCGAGCAGGCGACGGGCAAGGACATCGCCGGGGCGATGGTGCGGCACGCGCTGAACTTCTCGGCCCGGCCCGCGATTTGAAGATTCTGCAGTCTGGCTGCGTCTGAGCCATTCGTTGAACTCTGGAGGACGACACATGCGCTCGATGGTTCCCCTCGCCTCGGCGGCCCTGGTGCTGCTGCTGAGTGGTTGCCGCGTGACAACCCGCGAGTACGTGGTGCGCGACGACGTCTACCGGGAAGACCGGGTGGTCGTGAGCTGCGACCCGCAGTACCCGTGCACCAACACCTACTACTGGGACGAGTGGCGCGAGGTGTACGTCTACTACGACGGCTACCGGTACTGGGACGCGACGGGCCTGCCGGGCACGTACCCTGAGCCGCCGCCGAACATCACCTACTACGCGCCGCCCTACGGCTACGTGCCGCCGTCGAGCTACCGCCCGCCACGGGGCCGGTACCGCCAGCCTCCGGGCTACGTCTCGCCGAACTACGACCGCCCCCCGATGCACGAGGCCGACCGCACGAATCCGCGCCCGCCGCCGGGCCAGGGGTGGGGCGATACGAGCCAGCCCGCGCGCCCTCCTCCGGGCAACGGCTACGGAGACACGCGCGGCAACCAGTCGGCTCCCCAGGGCTCGCCGCCGCCGGGCAACAGCAATGGCGGTGGCTTCTTCAACCCGCCGCCGCGTGGCCAGAGCAACCCGCCGCCTGAGCCGATTCCTCCGTCGGGCAACGACCGCCCGCCGACGCCGACCCCATCGCCAGACCGCGGTGGCTTCTTCCAGCCGCTGGGGCCAACGCCGCAGGGTCGCAGCGACCGCAATGCGCCATCGCCCGACCTGCCTCCGCCGGGGCAGCCCGCCCAGCCGCCGCAGCCGTTGGGTGGGGGCAACATTCGGCAGCCGGCGAACCAGGCGCCTCCTCCTCCTCCTCCTCCTCCGTCAGGAAATGGCTTCTTCGGTGGCAATGGCCGCCAGCCCGACACCACGCGTCCGGCGGAGCCGCAGCCTTTCGGCGGTGGCTACGTGCGCCAGCCGGCCCCTGCACCTGAGTCGCTGCCTCCATCGGAGCCGCAGCCCTTTGGCGGTGGCAACGTGCGCCAGCCTCCGCCCCAGCCGCAGCCGGTGCGTCCTTCGGAGCCGCAGCCTTTCGGTGGTGGCAACGTGCGCCAGCCTCCGCCCCAGCCGCAGCCGGTGCGGCCTTCGGAGCCGCAGCCTTTCGGTGGCGGCAACGTGCGCCAGCCCGCTCCGCAGGAGGAGCCGCCGCGACCGCAGCCAGTGACTCCGCCGCAGACGAACCCGGGCCGGCTGCCCCAGCGGGAACTGCCGTACAAGGTCGACCTGCCGCCGGTGCCCTCGCAGCCGTTGCCGAAGCGCGACACGTTTGATCAACCGCCTCCGCCTCCGACGGCCACGCCGAACAACCCGCGCCGTCCGCAGCCGGGTCAGCCGCCGGTTCCGGGGCAGCCAGTGCCGGGAGAGCCGGGGCCGCAGCCGTTCCCGACTCGCTGACCTTTGGCCTTCACCCCGACCCGCCCGTTTCGCCCGGCGCGTGGACTCACCTCGCCGCACGCGCAGACCCTCTATGCGTCGTTCGCCCGAAGGCCCGCGGTGCCGGCTGACCTGGTGCGCGAGCGGTGGAAGACGCCCGACGATGACTTCGTCGACGTCGACCTGCTGAAGGGAAAGCCGGGCGCGCCCCGGTTGCTGTTGCTGCATGGGCTCGAAGGCTCGTCGCGCTCTGGCTACATCGTGCAGTTGCTGCAGGGAGCGGCCGCGCGTGGCTGGTCGGCGATGGCGCTGAACTTCCGGTCGTGCAGCGGCGAGCCGAACCGGCAGGCGCACGGGTACTCATCGGGTGACACGACGGATCCACTGCAGGTGTTGAAGCACTGGCACGACGAGCGAGAGGCAAAGACCTTCGCGATCGGGTTTTCGCTGGGCGGCAACGTGCTGCTGAAGATGCTGGGCGAAGCGGGCGCGAAGGCGAAGTTGACCGCGGCGGTGGCGGTCAGCGTGCCGTACGACCTGCAGTCCTGCGTGAAGGCGATCGACGAAGGCAGCGGCGTGTTCTCGCTTTACCTGCGCAACTTCCTCCACTCGATGAAGTCGAAGGCGCTGGGCAAGGCGCGGCTGTTTCCAGAGAAGCTGAACGCAAAGACCATCGCGGCCATTCGGACGATTCAGGGCATCGACGAGCACGTGACGGCGCCGCTGTATGGGTTTGCGAATGCGGCGGCGTACTACGCGGCCTGCTCGTCGGGGCCGTGGGTGCAGAAGATTCAGTCGCCGACACTGCTGATCAGCGCGGAGGATGATCCGCTCGCTCCCGCGGGGCTGCTGCCCGAGAGCGGCCGGAAGAATCCGTTCGTGCAGCAGGTGACGACGACGCACGGCGGACACGTGGGGTTCGTCGACGGGGCGCTGCACGCGCCGCGGTTCTGGGCGGAAGAGCAGGCGCTGGCGTACCTCGACGGCTTCGCCTCTGGCCGTTGAGCGGGTTCTACCGGCGCCGGCGCAGGGCAATGAAGAGCGCGACCGCAGAAAGGGCAACCCCCGCGTAGGCGAGGTACGGGGTCGGCTTCGAGTCGGGCGCTGGAGCGGGAGGCGGGGTGCGGGCGGCGGCTTCGAGAATCGGGCGAATGGTTTCGGCCGAGGGCTGATCCGGATTCGGGCTCGGCGCGGACAGGGTGCCAGTCACAGGCGCCGGCTTGCCGTCGACCAGCTTGTTCACCGGTGGAAAGGTGCGGGGCGTCTCTTCGGCGGCAACGCTGGGACGCTTGCCTTCGTAGATGACCACGCCGGGCCGCGGGCGCGACGGGGCTGCCGGAGGGTCGGAAGGCGGCGGCACCTCAGTCTGCGCGGTGGCAGTGGCGGCGACGGTGCTGGCGAGGAAGACGAGGGCGAGCGCGCGCCTCACAGGTCGGCGATCCGCTGCTCGAGGTCTGACTGGAGGCTCGCGTCCTTTCGTCCGTGCGGCGTCTGCAGCGCCTGCTGCCAGGCGGCGCGGGCCTTGTCTGGCTGGCCGGCTCCGGCCCAGGCATCTCCCAGCGCGACGATGGCCGCGGCGTAGGTCGGGTCGAGCTTCACCGCTTCCTCGAAGCACGCGGCGGCCACTGCCCAGCGCTGCGTCTCGAGGTACAGCCTGCCCAATGAGAAGTGGCCCATGGGCGAATCGGGAAACTCGGCCACCAGTTGCTTGAATTGGGCTTCGCGGTCGCTCATTTCAGAGGGCTCTACTAATAGTGATGCCATGCAGCAATTGGCGGCAGCGGCGAAGCAGGCGCGGGCGGTGCTCGGAAACGCGTCGACGAAGCAGAAGAACCGGGCGTTGAAGGCGATGGCGGCGGTGCTGCGGAAGCGAGCCGCACTGGTGCTCGCGCAGAACGCGCTGGACGTGGCGGACGCGAAGCTCGCGAACAAAGACGCGGCCTTCATCGAACGGCTCACGCTCGACGAGCAGCGGCTCGAGGCGATGGCGGCGGCGATCGAGGCGGTCGCGAAGCTGCCCGACCCAGTGGGCGAAGTGACCGAGCGGTGGAAGCGGCCCAACGGGCTCAAGGTTCGCAGGCAGCGGCTGCCGCTGGGCACGGTGCTGATGATTTACGAGTCGCGCCCGAACGTGACGAGCGACGCGGCGGCGCTGTGCGTGAAGTCGGGCAACGCGGTCATCCTTCGCGGCGGCAGTGAGTCGCTGCGCAGCAACCAGTTGATCGCCGCCTGTCTGCAGCGCGGCCTGACGAAAGCGGGCCTGCCCTCGACGTGCATTCAAATCGTCCCGACGGCAGATCGCGATTCGCTGCTGCAGTTGCTGCAGCTGCAAGGGCAAATCGACCTCTGCATTCCGCGGGGAGGCGAAGGGCTCACCCGCTTCGTTGCCGAGCACGCGCGAGTTCCGGTGGTGAAGCATGCCCAGGGCGTCTGCCACGTGTACGTCGATGGAAAGGCGGACCTGAAGACCGCGCTGAAAATCATCGTCAACGCGAAGGCTTCACGCCCGGGCGTCTGCAATGCGGCCGAGTGTCTGCTGGTCGACGAAGCGGTGGCGGCGGCGTTTCTGCCGAAGGCGGGGATGGCGCTGATGAAAGCAGGGGTCGAGCTGCGGGCTGACCCGGCCGCTTTGAAGATTTTGAAAGGCGCGAAGGTGCCGGTGCTGAGAGCCACGGGTGAAGACTTCGGGCGCGAGTTCCTGGGGCTGATTCTGGCAGTGAAAGTCGTCGACGGGCTCGACGGCGCGCTGGAACACATCGCGCGCTACGGCAGCGAGCACACAGAGGCGATAGTGACGAAGTCGAAGAAGCGGGCGCAGCGGTTCACCAGCGAAGTCTGCGCGTCGGCCGTCATCGTGAATGCGTCGACCCGGTTCAACGACGGGGGCGAATTGGGCCTCGGCGCGGAGGTGGGAATCAGCACCTCGCGGCTTCATGCGTTCGGGCCGATGGGGTTGAAGGAGCTCACCGCGCAAAAGTACGTGGTGGAGGGTCAGGGTCAGGTCCGCTAAGAGGTTCGCCGTCCATGGCACCCTCGAAAAAGAAGAAGCCCTCGAAAGCGTCCGCAAAGGACAAGAGCAAGAAGAAGCTCGGCAAAGGCAAAGCCACGGCCGTCAAAGGCAAGGGCAAAGCCAAGAGCAAGCTGAAGGGCAAGCGCCCGGCCCTCAAGCGCCCGGCGACGAAGACGAAGCGTAAAAAGAAGGCGCCAGAGCGTTCTTCGGGCCCCATCAAGGACAACCCCGAGGCCAAAGCGCTGGCGCACAAGATTGCCAATGCCATCGTCGACACGAAGGGCACCGACGTGATGGTCCTCGACGTGCGCGGCAAGGCCACCTACGCGGACTACCTCGTGGTCGCGTCGGGCGACAGCGAGCGCATGGTGAACGCGCTGGCGGAAGGCGTCGAAGCGAAGCTGAAGCCCGAAGGAAAGAAGCCGATCGGCCGCGAAGGCGAGCAGACGGGCAACTGGGTGCTGCTGGACTATGGCGAAGTCATCGCCCACCTGTTCCTCGCCGACGCGCGCGGGTTCTACGACCTCGAAGGCCTCTGGGCCGACGCGCCGCGCGAGAAGGTCGGCTGAAGCTCACGGTTCTGTCGGTCGGAAAGGACAGGTCGGGGCTCTTCGCCCCTGGCGTGGCCGAGTACGAAGGGCGGCTCAAGCACTACGCCAAAGTCGAACTGAAAGAGCTGCCCGAGTCGCGGGCCTCGGGCGCGCAAGCCAAGGCGGCCGAGGGCGAGGCGCTGCTGGGCAAGCTGACCCCGAAAGACGTGCTGGTCGCTCTCGACGAGCGTGGCAAGCAGCTGTCGACCACCGAGCTGGCGCAGTGGGTGGGCAAGCAGCAGCAGACGGGCAAAGACCTCGCTTTCGTGATCGGCGGCGATGAAGGCCTGTCGGACGAGGTGCGAGCGCGCGCGGGCCTGGTGCTGGCCCTGACCCGCTTCACCCTGCCCCACCGCCTCGCGCGGCTGGTGCTGATGGAACAGCTCTACCGGGTCTTCACGCTGCTCAGGGGAGAGAGCTACCACCGGGCCTGAAGCGGGCTAGACTGCCCGCCGCTGCGGCCGGGTCGTCTGGCTTCCCAAAAGTCCCCTATGAAACTTCGCGCCCTCCTCTTCCTCAGCGCCGGTGCGCTGCTCTGCGCCACGGGTTGCTCGCGCACCCAGGTGTTGCTGTGTGGCCAGACTGGCAACCTGCCGTGCCCCGAAGGGTTCGTCTGCGTCGCCAACCGCTGCACCCCCGACCCGACCAACGGCTGTACGAATGGCGACACGCGGTGCGGCGCGGCCTGCGTGAAGCCAGCCAGCGACCCGAAAAACTGCGGCGGCTGTGGAATCGTCTGCGCGAGCAGCGAAGTCTGTAACAGCGGCACCTGTGCGGCCAGCTGCAGCAACGGCCTGTCGAACTGCAGCGGCGCGTGCGTCGCCCTCACGACGGACGAAGCGAACTGCGGCGCCTGCGCGAAGGCGTGCCTGGCGACCGAGACGTGCACGAATGGAACGTGCGGCTGCGCCGCTGGGACGACGAAGTGCGGCAACGCATGCACGAACACGGCGAGCGACGCGAGCAACTGCGGCACGTGCGGCTTCGCGTGTGCAGTGGGCTCGCTGTGCCAGTCGGGCAAGTGCGTCACCACCTGCACCGGTACCCTGACCCCCTGCAGCGGGGCGTGCGTCGACACCGGCAGCGACCGGAAGAACTGCGGTGGCTGCGGCATCGCCTGCCAGGGCGCGGACTCCTGCCTCGCCGGCAAGTGCATCAGCCAGTGCGGCGTGGGCCAGACGTCGTGCAACGGCGTGTGCACCGACACGAAGGCCGACCCGACGAACTGCGGCGGGTGCAACACGAAGTGCGGGCCGGGCCAGCCGTGTACGGGCGGGGTGTGCGCGTGTGTCGCGCCGCTGAGCACGTGCAATGGCCAGTGCGTGAATCGCAACAGCGACCCGAAGAACTGCGGCGCGTGCGGCACGACCTGCGGCGCGAACGAAGTGTGCAGCAACGGCACCTGCGGCCTCGTCTGCCAGGGCGGCCGCACCAACTGCTCGGGCGCGTGCGTCGACCTCGCCAATGACCCGGCCCACTGCGGCAGCTGCCCGAAGACCTGCCTGCCGGGCCAGAGCTGCGTGACGGGAACCTGCGTGTGCCCCAGCGGCACGCTGACCTGCACCAACGGCTGTCTGCCGTCAGACGTGAACAACTGCGGCAGCTGCGGCAACGCGTGCGCGGCGGGCGAGTCGTGCACCAACGGCGTCTGCGGTTGTCCCACGGGCAAGAAGCTCTGCGGCGCGACGTGCGTCGACACCACGGCCGACGCGAACAACTGCGGGATGTGCGGCGTGCAGTGTGGCAGCGGCGCGACCTGCGCCAACAGCGCGTGCGCCTGCGCGCCCGGCTCGCAGCTATGCAACGGCGTGTGCGTGAAGACGGGCAGCGACCCGAACAACTGCGGCGCGTGCGGCACGACGTGCGCGGCCGACTCGATGTGCGTGGCGGGCATGTGCAAGTGCAACCCGGGGAAGACCCAGTGCGGCGCGGCGTGCGTCGACACCACGCTCGACAACTCGAACTGCGGTGCCTGCGGCACGGTGTGCAGCGGCGGCAAGACGTGCGTGATGGGAAGCTGCAGCTGCGGCCCAGGCAAGACGAGCTGCAACGGAACGTGCGTCGACACGCAGGCCGACCCCACCAACTGCGGCATGTGCGGCACCGCTTGCGGCGCGGGCCTGATGTGCGCGGCGGGCGTCTGCCAGACGTCGTGCCCGGCGGGCTTCACCAAGTGCGGCGCGCTGTGCGTCAACACCGCGGCAGACTCTTCGAATTGCGGTGCGTGCGGCTCGGCCTGCGGCAACGGCACGTGCATCAGCGGCAACTGCCAATGCCAGGCAGGCTTCACCAGGTGCAACGGTCAGTGCGTGCGGCTGCAGCAGGACGTGAACAACTGCGGCATGTGCGGCAAGGCCTGCACTGGAACGCAGGTCTGCAACTTCGGCAACTGCGTGCCGCAGTGCAGCCCCTTTCAGACGAACTGCAGCGGCACGTGCGTCATCATCGCCTTCGACAACAACAACTGCGGCGCCTGCGGCAATGCGTGCGGCACCGGCAACAACTGCGTCAACAGCAGCTGCCAATGCAACGCGCCGGGCTTCACCAAGTGCGGCAATGCGTGCGTGCGGACGGCGACCGACGCGAAAAACTGCGGTGCGTGCAACAACGTCTGCGGCGCGAACCAGGTCTGCAGCGCCGGCTCGTGCCAGACGATGTGCCCGGTGGGTCAGAATGCCTGCAACAGCAGCTGCTTCAATTTGCAGAATGACTTCAGCCACTGCGGCGCCTGCGCGCACAGCTGCAGCACCCAGGAGCAGTGCGTGGGCGGCATCTGCTACTGCACCGCGGGCCGCCAGTACTGCCAGGGTCAGTGCCGCGACCTTCAGAGCGACCGCAACAACTGCGGCGGCTGCAACGTCACCTGCAGCTTCAACCAGTTCTGCGTCGCGGGAAGCTGCCAGTGCAGCGTCGGCTTCACCAGCTGCAACGGCCAGTGCCGCGACCTGCAGAACGAACGCAACAACTGCGGGGCGTGCGGCAACGTCTGCCCGGGCACGGCAGCGACGCAGGGGTGCTCTCAGGGCGTGTGCACCTGCAACGTCGGCCTGACGAAGTGCGGGACCCAGTGCCTCAACACCCAGTTCGACCGGAACAACTGCGGCACGTGCGGCACCGTCTGCCCGGCGACGCAGCTGTGCAACCTCGGGTCCTGCGCTAACCCGTGAGGCGGGGGGTAGTCGCAGCGGTGCTCGTGGTGGCAGCGGTGGCCTTCGCCGCGGCGCCAGAGGTGTTGAAGGGCCTGCGGTACCGCGCGGTGACGCTCGCTTTCGAAGAACGGAAGCTGTTCAAGATTCCCGACGTCGACCGGCTGACGGCGTCGTCGGGGATGTGCCTCGAAGAGTCGCTGGACATCGAGGAGTCGCAGACGCTCGCCATCAGCGCGACCTGTGAGGGATTGCGGACGTCGATGGTGTGGCTGAAAGACGGCACACGCATTCACATGCTCGCGTGCGCGGAAGGGCAGGTGATGCGGCCCGAGCTGAAGAAGCTGCGCGCGAAGCTGCAGGGCGAATTGAAGAGGTGGAAGTCGGCGACGGCGTGCATCCGCAACGGGCGCGTCGAGCTGTGGGGGTGGGTGGAGGAGCCCGAAGACCGCGACAAGGTGGCGGCGATCGCGGCGAAGTACGACGCCGAGCGCGTGGTGAACAAGGTGGAGCTGGTCGAGCGATGAAGCCCAAACACAAAGTCTTGCTGGTCGTCCTCGACGGCTGGGGAATTCGCAAAGAGCGCGAGGCGAACGCGATTCTGCTCGCGGGCACTCCGAACATGGATGCGCTGGCGAAGGAGTTTCCGGCCACCGAGCTGCAGACGGCGGGCCTCGCCGTGGGTTTGCCCGAGGGGCAGATGGGAAACTCGGAGGTCGGCCACACCAACATGGGTGCGGGCCGAATCGTCTACCAGGACCTGGTGCGCATCAACCGCGCCTGTGAGAACGAAGGGCTCTACGCGAACCCGGCGGTGCGCGCGGCGCTCGAGCAGTGCAAGCGCGACGGCAAGGCGTTTCACCTGCTCGGCCTCTTGTCTGACGGCGGCGTGCACTCATCGATGGAGCACCTCTACGGCCTGCTGAAGGCGGCGCGCGCGGCGGGCGTGGCGAAGGTCTTCGTGCACGCGTTTCTCGACGGGCGCGACACGCCTCCACAGTCGGCGCTTTCGTACCTGGGCCAACTGCAGGACTTCATGACCCGCGAGGGCGTGGGCAAGCTTGCGACGGTGGGCGGCCGCTTCTACGGAATGGATCGCGACCAGCGGTGGGACCGCGTCGAGAAGGCGTACGACGCGATGGTGCGCAGCGCAGGTCCCAGGGCGCCCAGCGCACAGGCCGCGGTGCAGGCAAGCTACGACGCGAAGGTGCACGACGAGTTCGTGGAGCCGACGGTGCTCACTGCGGGCAATGGAGACGCGGTCGGCCCGATTCGCGATGGTGACGCGGTGATGTTCTTCAACTTCCGCGCAGACCGCGCGCGAGAGATGACCCGCGCGCTGGGGTTCGCCGACTTCCGCGACTTCGATCGCGGGGGCCTCAAGCTCGGCAGCTACACGTGCATGACTCAGTACGACGAGACGTTCTCGTTCCCCACGGCGTTTGCGCCCGAGCAGCCGTCGCACATCTTTCCGCAGCTGGTGGCCGAGGCGGGTTGGCGGCAGCTGCGCACGGCGGAAACCGAGAAGTACGCGCACGTCACCTTCTTCTTCAATGGCGGCCGAGAGCTGGTGTTTCCCGGCGAAGAGCGCCACCTCGTGCCGAGCCCCCGCGACGTGAAGACGTACGACCTGAAGCCCGAGATGAGCGCAAAGGAGCTGGTCGATTCGTTGTGCGCGCGCATCGCGACCGACACGCACGACTTCGTGCTGGTGAACATCGCGAACGCCGACATGGTGGGCCACACGGGCGTGATGCCGGCGGCGCTGAAGGCCGTGAAGGTGGTCGATGACTGCGTGGGCCAGCTGTGGCGCGCGTGCCAGCAGGTCGGCTGGGCGATGGCGGTGACGGCGGACCACGGCAACATCGAACTGATGGTCGACCCGGTGACGGGCCACCCGCACACCGCGCACACGCTAAACCCGGTGCCCTTCATCCTCTGCCACACCGACTTCAAGGGCCTGAAGCTGCGGCCCGGCGTGCTCGCCGACATCGGCCCGACGCTGTGCAAGGTGATGGGGCTGACCCAGCCGCCCGAGATGAACCGGGCAGGGCTGCTGTGACGTTGTGGGGCGACGTCCTCGACGTCGTCTTCCCCGAGCGCTGTGTCGGCTGTGATGCCGTGCTCGGCGACCCGCGCGCTTTCTTCTGCGCCGACTGCGCGCCGGAAGTGGAAGAGATTCCCCTGCCCGCCTGCGTGCGCTGCCACGAGCCGGGGGCCCATCCGCGTGGGTTGTGCGAGCGCTGCACGCGACGGCGGCCCGACTTCACCCGGGCCTTCGCTCCACTCGAGCACTCAGGAGCAGTCGCGCGCGCGGTGCAGCGCTTCAAGTACGAAGGGCACCCCGAGCTCGCTCGGCCGCTGGGTGCGTTGCTCGTCTCGCGGTCGCTCGACTTTCTCGCCCAGGCGCCCGAGGTGGTGGTGCCGCTGCCGCTTCACGCCGCGCGGTATCGCGAGCGCGGCTACGACCAGACGGCGCTGCTCGCAGTCGAAGTGGCGAAGGCCGGAAAGCGGAAGCTGCAGGACGATGCGCTGACGCGGGTGAACGCGACTTCGCGGCAGGTCGGCCAGTCGGACGACGAGCGCGCGGCGAACGTGGCCGGCGCCTTCGAGGCGTCGCCGAAGGTGAAGGGCGCACGGCTGCTGCTGGTCGACGACGTGCTCACCACCGGAGCGACGGCGAATGAAGCGGCCCGCGCGCTGCTTTCGGCAGGAGCCGTCGAGGTGCAGGTGCTGACGTTGGCGCGCGCAGTCCGCGAAGACACTTGAGTTAAGCGGGCGGCTTGTTGACCAGGTTCTCGAGCACGGGCTTGAGGACCTTGAGCGCGACGAGGCCGATGGTGTCGATGCTGAGGTGCGCGATGACGGCGGGCCAGAGGCTGCGGCGCCAGACGGTGAGCGCTCCCAAGGCGATGCCGACGGCGGTGGTCTGCACGAGGCCGAGCAAGCCCTGGTAGCCGTGACCGAGGCCGAACAGCGCGCCGGCGACGACGATGGCGATGACGGTGCGGTGGCGCGGGCTGTACGCGGTGGCGTTGAAGGCGACGCGCAAGCGGCCGAGCAGAAAGCCGCGGAAGACGAGCTCTTCCCAGAGGCCGACGAACATCGCCAGCGGCAGGACCCAGGCGAGCGGCAGGTCACCGAGCTTGCTCGCCCACTTTGCCTTATCGGCCGCCTGTGCCGCGAGCCCGCCCGACACCGCCGTGTATGTCAGGACGATGACGATGTTGGCGGCATACGCGAGGCCGAGGCCGACGGCGCCGAAGAGCAGCGTCTCGAGCAGGGGCTTTCGCTGCACGGCGAGTGACGCCTTCCAGTCGGCGTCGCGGCGAATCAGCAGCGCCATCACGAGCAGCATCAGGCCGCCGGTGATGAAGACCGAGAAAACTGGGTTGGTGAACTTCGCGTCGGGCCCGGCGAGGAGCGCGTTGCCATAGAGGTAGCCGAAGAAAACGACGAGCAGGCCGAACGTCTGGAGGTTCGCCTTCAGGGGCGAGAGGCCTTCGGGAAACGGTGGGGGCGCGACCGGCTCGGTGCTCACCGCCCCAGTGTGTCAGGCGGCGGAAGGGTGGGCCATCGCGCCGGTGACGAGGCGGCCGTCTTGAATCTGCACGGCGCGCTGGGCGTGCTTCACCACGCGCGGGTCGTGGGTCGAGAAGAGAAAAGTGACGTGCTGCTTCCGGTTGAGCTCGAGCATCAGGTCGATGATTTGGTCGCTGGTCACGGAGTCGAGGTTCGCGGTCGGCTCGTCGGCGAGGACGAGCCGGGGCTCGGTGATGAGGGCGCGGGCGATGGCGACGCGCTGCCGCTGCCCACCCGAGAGCTCGTCGGGTTTGTGGTGCAGGTACGGCTTGAGGCCCACCGCGTCGGCGAGCGCCTCGACGCGGGCGCGCAGCTTCGCGGGAGACTCGGCGTTCTTCCGCACCGCGCAGGGGAACTCGATGTTCTCGGCGACGTCGAGCACGGGGATGAGGTTGAAGCTCTGGAAGATGAAGCCAATCTTCTTGTTCCGTACCTCGGCGAGGTCGTCGAAGTCGCGGTTGCTGACGTCAACACCGTCGAGGACGTACGAGCCTTCGGTGGCGCGGTCGAGGCAGCCGATGATGTTGAGCAGCGTCGTCTTGCCGCTGCCCGATGGGCCGGTGACGACGGTGAACTCGCCCTTCTCAATCGCGAGGTCGATGCCGGCGAGCGCGGGAACCTGCGTCTGGCCGAGCAGGTAGGTCTTCTTGATGCCCTTCAGGTCGACGAGGTTCATGGCTTTCCTTCAGTAGAAGACGCGCGCCTCGAGCAGGACGCGGTACTGCAACGGCAGGTTCGAGTACTCGGTGTAGAAGTTTCCGGTGCTGGCCTTCGCGGCCAGCGCGTCGGGCCCCTGAATCGGGATGAAGCCAATCGCAGACAGCGTGAGCCAGTCGGTGGTGGCCCAGGTCAGCGACGGCGTCCAGATGGTCGAGAAGTCCTGCAGGTTCACGATGGTGACGAGCTGCGCGGTGAAGTCGTCGAAGATGCGCGGCTTGCTGTAGGTGAGAAACGCGTAGTGCTGGCCGACGGGGTCGAACGCGAGGCGCTGCGGCACGCCGTCGGTGGACGCCGAGGGGCTCAGGTTCGGCAGACGATTCGCTGGAACGCCCAGGGCCTTCGCCTGAAGAATCAGGTCGAACGCATTCACCTGGTCCTGGAACTGCGCCTGGCTGTAGCCGTCTGCCTGGTACAGGTACTCGACCGAGAGAAACGATTCGTCGTCGAACTGGCGGCGGCTGCCGACGAGGACCTTCGGGAAGAAGCTGCCGTCGTCGAGCTTCGACTTCGAAACGAATGACGTGCCCTTGCTGTTGCAGGCGAGCGCGGCGGTGGTGCTCTTCAGGCAGTCAGAGTTCAGGTAGTCGCGGCTGCTGCCGGTTTGAATGAGGAACTCGGTGTGGAGCTCGTAGTCGGTGAAGAAGTAGCGGCTGAAGCTCGCGCCGAAGCGAAGCTTGTTCTTGAAAGAGTCGCCGGCGAGGTTCGAGTGGAAGAGCATCAAGTTCACGTCGGCGTCGGAAATCAACGCGTACGCACGCAGCGCGGCGACGTAGTGCAGCTCGGTGTCCTTCTGGTCCCACCCCGGCCAGATGAGCAGCTGCTGCGGCAACCCATTGCTCTGCTTGAGCACCGTCGGGGCGAAGACGGCGGTGAAGGTCAGCGTCTCCAGCGGGACTTCGAGGCGCGCCATCCACGCACCGGCGCGTTGGAAGGTCGGGTCGGTTGGGTCCTTGCGAATGTTGAGGAGGTCGGTCGGGTTGTAGGCCTGGCCGCTGCCCCAGACGAGGCGCTTCTTGCCGACGAGAAGGTTGAGCTCGGGGATGAACTCGTGGAGCGCGTAGAGCTCGTTGATGGAGACCAGCGGGCGGTTGGCTGGGGTGTCGTGGTCGGCGAGGAAGCGTTCGTTGCCGTCCTTGTCGAGGGTACGGAAGTTGCCGGCGCCCTGCGCGATGAGTGAGACGTCAGCGTAGACGAAGCTGCGCTCGCGGAAGCTGACCTTCAGCTGGCCGTTGAGTTCGGCGAGGCCGGTGAGCTGTGGCTGGTCGTCGGTGGGAATGAGGCCGTGGACCTTCACCCGGGTGAAGCCGCCGCGAAGCGAGAGGTAGCCGTTGGCCTCGACGCGGTGGAGGAAGGGAGTTTCGGGCTCGGGCGTCGGCTCTTGCACAACGACGACAGGCTCCGACTCTGGAGCGGCGGGATCCGGCGTCGACAGGCCAAAACCGGCGTCTTCTGATTCGGGCTGGGTTGCGAGCTCGTCCCCCGACTGCGCTCGGGATGAACGGGGGCCGGCCTCCTGCGCGAGGGCGGGAAGAGCGAAGAGGACCGCGAGGGCGAGCGCCGAGCCCTGTCGAAGGACTTGTCCTGAGCCCTGTCGAAGGACTTGTCCTGAGCCCTGTCGAAGGAGCCGCATCGGTTACTTGCCGAGGTCCGACTGGGTGAAGCGCTGGGCGGGGACTTCGACGTTGAGCTTGAGGCTCTTCATCACCATCTCGGACTTTCGGGCTTTGACGAGCTCGTTCTTCATCACGACCTTGCCGGGGCGCACGTAGCCCTTGTCGAACTCGCGGTGGTCGGTGAACTCGGCCGAGCGAATCATCTGGCCGCTGGTGCCGAAGTACTGGCCCTTCATGGGCTGCAGGTCGGACTTGCGAAGGTAGAGCCTGATGCTGTCGTAGGAGGTGTCGGGGTTCTTCGCCTTCAGCACCAGCAGGTACGTGGCGTCGGCGTCCGACTTCTCGAGGGTGCCGGTGTAGTCGGCCTGGTAGTTCACCCTGAGCACGTCGGCGTTGTTGAAGTCGCCGCCCTGGAAGTTGTCGCGGCTGGCGATGCGCGTCGCCCGCTTCAGGTTCGGCAAGTAAATCCACATGCTCTCGCCATTGCGGAGCATCTCCTGGCCCTTCACCGACGAAGGGTTTCCGAACCAGAGCCGGAACTTGTCGTTGTCTTTCTTCAGGAACTTCATCTCGTAGCTGCGCACGCTGCCGTCTTCGCGCGTGGCGGTCATCGTGGTCTCGGCCTCGTAAGCAGTGGGGCCCATGATGCTGTCGTACTTCTTCAGCAGTTCGTCCACCGTCGGCTCGGCGGCGAAGGCGGGCAGCGCGAGCACGGCGGTCATCAGCGCAATCACTCTCATCGTCATCTCCGGGTTAGCCATTGCGAAGGGCGTCGACAGGGTTGAGCCGGGACGCACGGCGCGCCGGCAAGGCAGAAGCGACCAACGCGCCGAGCACCGCGACCACCACCGCGATGCCGGTGTAGGACCACGACGTGTGCGGCCGCAGCAGCGCGACCGATGAAGTGCCCGGCATCTCGAGCGGGATGCCGATGGCCGCGATGGCATTGAGCACCGCCTGCCCGAGCGCCGCCCCGACGAAGCCGCCCATCAACCCGAGCATCGCCGCCTCGAGCACAAACAGCTGCAGCACCTGTATTCGCCTCACGCCCACCGCCAGCAGGGTGCCGATTTCGCGCACGCGCTCGAACACGCTCATCAGCATCGTGTTTCCGATGACGGTGAGCGCGATGATGAAGAGCACGAAGGCGATCGCCGCCATGATGATGTCCTGGCGGGCGATGAGGTCGCGCACGAAGGTGTTGAGCTCTTGCCAGGTGTGAACCTCGAACTCAGGGCCCAGCGCCACCCGCAGCTGGTCGCGAATCTGCTCGAGCCGGTCGAGGTCATCGACGGCGATGGCGTACTCGGTGACGCGGCCCTGCAGGCCGAGGAGCTCTTGCGCAGTGGCGAGCGGCACAGTGATGACGCGCTTGTTCTCGAACGGAAAGCTCGAGCTCGAGAAGCCCTTCACCGTCAGGTCCATCGAGTTGCTGCGGCCCGTCGGGCTGCTGCTCTGAACGTTCACGGTCTTGCCGAGCGCGACCGAGAAGCTCTCGGCCAGCTCGAAGCCGACGAGCGTGTGGGTGGTGTCGCCAGGAAGCAGCGGCTGGCCCCCTGCCTTCACCGACGCCTTCGAGCGGGGACACGCCTCTTCCTCGTGCTCGAGGTCCAGGCCGCGGCCGACGAACATCGTCTGGGTCAGCCCGTTGCCGATGAGGCCGTTGAACATCATCCGCCCGGTCACCCCCTTCACGCCGGGCACCGCCTTCATCTTTGCGACCAGCTCGGGGGTGTAGGCGATGTTCATCCGCGTCGGCACGGCCTCGATGTTGTCGACGAAGCCCTTCTTGTGAACCTGCAGCGCGCCGGCGCGGCCTTCGACGACGTCGGCGACCATCAGGTTCCTGACCCCGTCGATGAAGCCCTTGAGGATGACGACCATCCCCACGCAGACGATGATGGCCATGCCGGTGATCAGGCTGCGGCGGCGGTTGCGGCCGACGTTGCGGGCCGCGAGCTTGGGAAATTGGCTCATGCGCTTTGCAGTGCCTCCACGGGACGAAGGCGCGACGCGCGCCAAGCGGGCCAGAGCGTGGCGAGGGCGGCGCCCAGGGGCGTGCCGATGACGGCGCTGACGAGGAAGCGGGTGCTGACGAAGGGACGGATGATGGAAGGCACGGTCGCTCCGGGGGCGGGCAGCGGAATGCCGGCGTGGTGGAACCAGGTGACGATGGCGAACCCGAGGCCGATGCCGAGAAAGCCGCCAATCAGCCCGATGACGAGGCCTTCGGCGAGGAACAGTGAGACGATTTGCCGCCGCCGCATGCCGACCGCGAGCATGGTGCCGATTTCCCGCGTCCGCTCGAGCACGCTCATCAACATCGCGTTGACGATGCCGAGCAGCACCACAGTGAGGAACACGCCCGAGACGACGCTGAAGATGAAGTCCTGGGTGCCGGTGAGGGTCTTGATGAAGGGGAAAAGCTGCGACCAGGTGTGGACCTCATAGTCGGGGCCGATGGTGTCCTGGATGCGGCGCGCGACCTCGTCGGCCCGGTCAATGGGCTTCACGGAAATCGCATACTCGGTGACACGGCCTTCCATTCGCAGCAGCCGCTGGGCGAGCCCCAGGGGAACGAGGCCGACGCGCTTGTCGCCCGGAGAAAAAGTGGGGAAGGTGCCGCCGAGCACGACGTTCTCGCCGTTGAGCGCCGAGTCTCGGTCTGACGCGAGCAGCGCGGTGCGGTTTTCCAGCGGAGGCAGCGGCGTCGCCGGATCGTGAATCGCGGTCTCTAAGCCGACCGCGAACTCGGCGTTGAGCACGAGCTCTTCCGAGTCGGACTTCGGGAACATGCGGCCGTGGTCGACCAGCGCGGTGCGGCGCGGGGTCACCTTCGCTTCTGCCTCCGGCTCGACACCGACGGCGATGAAGAAAGACGTCTTGCCCTGCAGGTCATCGGGAAGCGGGCTGCCGTCTTCGGGCGAGGGCGCCTTGTCGGGCGTGGAAATCATCGCGCCGAACTCGATGCGCGGAGCGACCGCCTCCACCCCTTCGATGCCCCCAAGCTTCGCCCGCAGCTCGGGGCTGTCGGCCATGTCGAGGTTCAAGGGCGAGGTGAGCACGTTCTTCACGTACCCGGTCTTGTGGACCTGAACTGCGCCAAGCCGGCCGTCGATGATGTTCTCGACCATCACCTTCTGCTGGCCGTTGATGAAGCCGCGGAGCACGACCATCACCCCGACGCCGATAATCATCGCCGCGAGGGTGATTGCCGTGCGCCGCCGGTTACGAAGCAGGTTGCGGGACGCGAGCTTGAGAAGGGCCATGGGAAGGTCGGCGGACTAGCCCGAAACCAGGTGAACGTTCGTTAAGTTATGTGACGCCATCGATGAAGTACTGAAGGTGGGCGTTGACGTCCTTCTTCATCGCCTTCAGGTCGGGTGGGCCGCCGGGCAGGGCGAGGTGCATCAACCGCAGCCCCACCATCGGGCCCATGAAAGCGATGGTGGCCGCTGAGGGGTCGACCCTGCGAATGGCCTTCACCCGAACGAGCTCGGTGAAGAGCCGCGCAATCTGCGCGCGGGCGCGATCGATGTAGGCGCGGGCGTCGAAGAGCCCTTCTTCACTGAGCCGCGGGCCTTCGGACATCAGCAGCCGGAAGAACTTCTGTTCCCTCGGGTCGAGCCATTCGACAGTGATGCGGTCGACCAGGGTGCGAAGCAAGGCTTCGACGCCCAGCTGCCGCACGAGCATCGGCACGTCGACGGCAGCCAGCTGCTGTGCGCGCGCGGGCCCGAGCTCACCCATCAGCTCGGCCAGAATCGACTGCTTCGAGGGAAAGTGGTGGTACAGCGCGCTCTCTCGGACGCCGACGGCGCGCGCGATCTGCCGCATCGAGGTGCCGAAATACCCGGAGACGGCGAACAGATTCAGCGCTGCGTCGAGAATCTCGGCGCGCGTGTCGCGGGCTTCAGATTTCTTGGGGCGCCCCATTCGCACGCCATTAATAGAACGTTCGTTCTGTTATTGCAACTCTTGCGCATCGACCGGGCGTGGTAGCCCAGCGTCCATGAACTTCACCCTGCTCTCGTTGATGGTTGCAGCTGCCCCTGTGGGCCTTGCGAAGTACGACGCCGTCGCGCGCCTCGAGTTCAACACCCGGGCGATCGAGCACCACCTGCCGCTGTTCTGGCGCACGGACGCGAACGACGACAAGACGCTGGATCCCGACGAGCTCGCGGTCTTGTGGACGGACGTGGCGACGAAGCGCTCCGAATGGGTCGACAAGGGCGCCTTCACCAAGAAGTTCGCCGCCGCGTTCGCGACGCTCGTCGCGGCATCCAGCTGCGCCACGAAGAAGGGCGACGAGCAGAAGCGCTGCGAGCTGATGCTGCTCGAGCTCTCGCAGGGCCGGCCGACACTGGTGGAGAACGAGTTCCAGGAGGCCGACCGTTCTCTGGTCGAACGGATGCAGAAGGTCGCGGTGCTGATCGAAAAAATCTACGCGCAGCAGACGGGCGTCGACGCGTTGCTCTTGAAGCTGCCGAAGGGCGACGACTTCTCGCGCGCCGTCTTCTTCCGCAACCAGAGCCCCTTCTGCGCCGCGCCGAAGACCGAGAATGACGCGGCCTGCAGCGCGCTGCCGAAGAAGCCTGCGCGGCTGTCGGGCCTCTACCCGGCCGACCTGCAGGCCGACAAAGAGTTCTGCGCCGCGCTCGAGAAGCAGCCGAACGGCAAGGACCTGATGGACCACTTCTCGATTGTCGCGAAGGACAAGAAGGGCACCTTCAAGGCGGTGCCGTACGCGGTCGCCTACAAGAAAGAGATGGAGGCGATTGCGACCGAGCTCGACGGCGCCGCGAAGGGGCTCGAGTCGACTGAGGTCGCTTTCCGCGCCTACCTGACTGCGGCGGCGAAGGCCTTCCGCACCAACGACTGGGAGCCGGCGAACGAGGCGTGGGCGGCGATGGGCGCGGAGAACTCGAAGTACTACCTGCGCGTGGCCCCCGACGAAGTCTATTTCGAGCCGTGCGCGTGGAAGGCGGGCTTCGCGATGCAGTTCGCGCGCATCAACAAGGACAGCCTCGAGTGGCAGAAGAAGCTCGACCCGGTGAAGGCGGACCTCGAGAAGGCGCTGGCGACGGCGGCGGGCGCTCCGTACGTGGCGCGCGATGTCAGCAAGAACAAGCTGCCGGACTTCATCGACGTGGTGCTGAACGCGGCAGACCAGCGCAACCCGCACGGCGCGACCATCGGCCAGTCGCTGCCGAACTGGGGCCCGGTCGCCGAGAAGGGGGGCCGCACCGTGGCGATGACGAACCTCTACACGGACGCCGACAGCCTCAACGCGCTCAAAGACCAGATGGCCTCGGTGTTTTGTCAGGCGACCTTCGCGAAGGCCGACCTGTCGGCGAAGGGCGGCATCATGAGCACCGTGCTTCACGAGGCGGCGCACAAGATGGGGCCGTCGGGCGACCACGTGGTGAACGGGAAGAAGGACGACGAAATCTTCGGCGGGCCTCTCGCCGCGACGATGGAAGAGCTCAAGGCGCAGACCTCGGCGATGTTCATGGCCGACTTCCTGGCCGAGAAGAAAATCATCACCGTCGACGAAGCCGAGAAGTCGCACGTGCGGGACATGGCGTGGGGCTTCGGGCACATCTCGCGCGGCATGTACTCAGCCGACGGCAAGCCGAAGAACTACAGCCAGCTGGCGTCGATTCAGCAGGGCTTCCTTCGCAAGGCAGGCGCGCTGACGTGGAAGGCGACCGAGAAGGCAGCGAACGGCACCGACGTCGGCTGCATGGAGGTCGACCAGAAGAAGTTCAAGACGGCGACCGCGGACCTCGAGAAGCAGGTGCTCGGAGCGAAGTCGCGCGGTGACAAGGCTGCCGCCGAGAAGCTGATTGCCGACTTCGTCGACGCGAAGGACGACTGGGAGAAGATGCGGGGGACCATCACCGAGCGTTGGCTGCGCGCGCCCAAAGCGAGCTTCGTCTATTCGGTGAAGCTCTAGGCTAAAGTGCCGACATGTTTCTCGCACTGACTGCATCGCTGCTGCTGCACGCCGCTCCGGCCACGGTCGTCGTGGGGCTGAAGCCTTCGGCGTGTGTGTTGTTCGTCGACGGAAAGAAGAAGGGCACGGGTGAGAAGCCGCTGAACCTGAAGCTGCCGGCGGGCAAGCACATCTTCCGCGTCGTCTACAAAGGCGACGCCCACGAAGAAGAGGTGGTGCTGAAGCCAGGCACCAACGCTCCGTGGAACTGGGAGTTCACCGGGGTGGAAGAGGAAGCGCCGGCGGAATAGCGGCGGCGGCGAGCTTCTTCGCCACGAAGGCGTCCACCGACACGGGCCCTGGTCCGAGCAGGGCGATGACGAAGAAGAAGACGAAGTAGTGCCACTCGATGAGGTCGAACAGGTCCGTCCACGCTTCGATTTTGTCGAGGTTGGCGGTGAGGATGGCGACCACCATCGTGCCCATCAGCGGAATCGAGAAGAGCCGCGCGCCGAGGCCGACAATCAACGCGAGGCCGCCGAAGAACTCGAGCCCCGCGACGAAAGGTGCCTGAAGCTCGGGGGCCGGGATGCCGAGCCCGCGGAAGAACTCGATGATGCGGGGCAGGTTCTGAAGCTTCCCCCACCCGGTGATGGCGAAGGCGATGCCGACGCTGATTCTGATGATCAACGGTGCCAACCAAGCGAGCTTCTCGACCTTCAGGAGCAGCGCTTGCCGGAGGGCGGCGAGCTTTCGGAGCATGTGCCCGAAGTACGCCCCCGCTTCCTTCACGGTTACACCTTGCGCGCCGGTCAGCACCTGGGCCAAGTCATCAAGGATGACCTTCCGAAGCGTGGTGTTGCTGGCCGCTTTGAGTCCGCTGGGAGCACTGGCCGCCGAGTGCGTGCCGGCCGCTTTCTTAGGCTACAGCTGGCCGTCGAAGACGAAGCAGACTGAAGGCGCAAAGAAGGCAGAGATTGCCGCGCTCGAGGAGTACGCGTTCACGCTCACCGGCACCGACGACGAACGGAAGGGCATTCGCACCGACGGCATGGTCATCATCAAGGGCGGCGAAATCATCTACGAGAAGTACGCGCGCGGGTGGGACGAGTTCAAGCCGCACCTCTCGTGGTCGGTGGCGAAGTCGGTGAGCAGCGCGCTGACAGGGGTCGCCGCGCAGCAGGGCCTGCTGAAGCTCGAAGACTCGATTTGCGAGTACCTGCCCAACCAGAGCGACGCGACCTGCAAAATCACCGTGCACCAGCTGATTCAGTTCAGCTCGGGCATCGACTGGCAGGAGGAGTACGAGAACTCGACGTACCAGGTGTCGAGCGTCATCGCGATGCTGTTCGGGGAAGGCCACCGCGACATGCTCAGCTTCATCACCAGGCACAGGTCATTCGCCGAGCCGGGGACGAAGTGGCGGTACTCGACGGCCGAGGCGACGGTGCTGGCGGCGGTGGCAAAGGCGGCGCTCGCGAAGAAGTACGGCGCGGCCGACTGGGCTTGGTCGGGGCTCTTCGACGTGCTCGGGATGCGCGGCGTGTACCTCGAGGAAGACAAGCTGGGCACGCCGATGGGTGGCAGCCACGTGTTCGCCACGCCGCGCGACTACGCGCGCTTCGGCTACCTCTACCTGCGCGACGGTTGTTGGAATGGGAAGCGCGTGTTGCCCGAAGGCTGGGTGGCGAGCTCGACGACGCCGTCGACGCCTTTCATCATGACGGCGGGCGAGAACGAGAAGACACCCAGCGGGTGGATGTGGTGGCTGAACAAGGCGGCGGGGCCGGCGAAGGAAAAGCCGTGGAAGGACGCCCCGGACGATGCGTACTCGGCCATCGGCCACTGGGGCCAGTACGTGGTGGTGGTGCCCAGCGCAGACGTGGTCATTGTTCGCACGGGTGACGACCGTGACAGCGGCATCTCGCTGGCCCAGCTGATTCCCCTCGCGCTGGCGGTGGCGAAGTGAAGCGCGCGCTGCTGGTGATGGTGTTGTTCGCCGCGGGCTGTGCGAGCCGTGAGACGGACCCCCAGACGTATGACAACAACGACGTCGAGCTCGCGGTGGGGAACGCGGCGCGCATGTCGTGCAGCTGTCTGTTCGTGATGAAGATGCCCAGCGACTTCTGCGCCGCGTGGGTGAAGGCCTCGCCGAACGTCGCGAAGTTCAACATCGACATCGAAAAGAAGGTGGTCGAGGCGACCGCGCTCATCGACTGGGGCGCCCGCGCACACTACGTGGACGACCGCCGGGGCTGCATTCTCGAGTAGTTATACAAAGGTTGTACAAAATCGGGCGCCTGGGCCTGGGGCTGGTTAACGATTCAGCACCATGAAGACCGACGTGCTGATCATCGGAGCGGGCCCCGCTGGCTCCGTTGCCGGAGCGATGCTCGCGAGAGCAGGCCGCAAGGTGCTGTGTCTCGAGGCGCAGGTGTTTCCACGCTTCCAGATTGGCGAGTCGCTGCTGCCGCGGTGCAACGACATCCTCGAAGAGGCGGGGCTGCTAGACGCGGTGAAAGAGCGGAACTTCATGCCGAAGCGGGCGGCGTTGTTTCTGCAGCGCGAAGAGCGCGAGCGGTTCTCTTTCGCCGAGATGTTTCCGGGTCAGCGGCCCGCAGCGATGCAGGTGCCGCGGGAAGACTTCGACCAGACGCTGGCGACAGCGGCGGCAAAGCTGGGCGTCGACATTCAGTTCCAGAAGAAGGTCGAGTCCGTTGCGTTCCACGGCACGCACAGCGTCGCGCAGGTGACGGACGTCGAGACGGGCGAGAAGTCGGTGGTCGAGGCGAAGTTCGTGCTCGACTGCTCGGGCTACGGGCGGGTGTTGCCGAAGCTGCTCAACCTCGAGAAGGCCCCGCAGCTGGGGCCGCGGTGCGCGATGTTCAGCCACTTCGAAGGGGATGTGCGCCCCGAGGGCCAGGACGAAGGCGACATCTGGGTGCTGATTCACCCGCGCGGCGTGTGGATGTGGATCATCCCCTTCAGCAACGGCCGCACGTCGGTGGGCGTGGTGGGTGACCGCGACCTGCTCGAGAGCGCGGGCGACAACGACCACGACCGGTTGCTGGCGATGATTGCGGATGACCCGAACGCAGAGGCGCGGCTTCGCAACGCGCGCGTGGTGCTGAAGACGTCGCGGCTCGAAGGCTGGTCGTCGGCGGTGACGCACTTCCACGGACCAGGCTGGGCGCTGACGGGCAACGCGAGCGAGTTCCTCGACCCGGTGTTCTCGTCGGGTGTGACGCTGGCGCTCGAGTCCGCGCACCGCGCCGCGAAGCTGGTCGACAGGCAGCTGAACGGCGAGGCCGTCGACTGGGACGCCGAGTACACCGTCGTGATGGGGCGCGCCGTCGGCGTGTTCCGCAGCTTCGTTCGCACCTGGTACTCGGGCGAGCTGCAGAAGGTGCTGATGCACAAGGGCAAGAACCTGAAGGTGAAGCAGGCCATCACCGCCGTGCTCGGCGGGTACGTGCTCGACGAGCGCAACCCCTTCGTGCGCAACGCCGACTCGATGCTCAACGCCGCCCTGCGGTTCGTTTGAGTTGATGGCCTGAAGGCCCGCTTTCCCTGCCCTGGCCCTTCGGCCTCACGCGACGTTCGGGCTGTCGTCGTCCTCGACGGGGCGCTGGAAGCACTGGCGGCCCTTGCAGCACGACTGGGCGTGAACGAAGTCATCGTCGGGCCCAAAGGACTCCATCGTGTTGAGGCACCAGTAGATTTCGGTCTCTGAATCGCCGCGCTTCCACCCTTCCCCGCCGGCGACGGCGCCAAAGCCGGACTTGGTGCGCAACAATTTGCAGACGTGCGGCACATTCTCATCGCTCATGACTGAACCCCCGCGGCTGCGAGCACCGTTCGCGCGACGACGACCTTGAAGATTTCGACCTTGTGCTTGTTCTTCGCCAGCGGCGTCGCGCCCTGCATCGACGCCTCGCCCACGGCCTTTGCCACCGCGGTGTCGACCTCTTTGCCCACCAGCGCCGCTTCCGCCGCCGAGGCCCGGTACGGCGTCGCCGCCGCGGCCCCGAGAATGACTCTCGCCGCTCTCACCCTCTTTCCATCGAGCACCAGCGACACGCCGACGTCCGCAATCGGCCAGTCGAAAGACTCCTTCGCGCCCTGCTTCAGGTAGGCGCTGCGGCTGCCTGCGGCGGGCGGAGGCAGCGTCACCGCGACAATGAGCTCGCCCGGCTTCAGCACCGTCTCGCCCAGAATGTTCGCCTCGGGCGCCGTAAAGAACTCTTCGAGCTTCACGGTGCGAACGCCGCCCTTCCCCTGCAGCACCACCGACGCCTCCAGCGCGACCAACGCCGTCGCCAACGTCGACGGGTGCACCATCGCGCAGGTGCTGTTGCCGAACAACGCGTGGTGCTCGTTCTCACCGTCGAAGGCGAAGCACGTCACGCCACCGCGCTTCTTGCAGGTGAAGAGCTCGTTGCGGAAATACCAGCAGCGCGGACGCTGCGCGAGGTTGCCGCCAATCGTCGCCATGTTCCGCACGTTCGGGGTCGCCACGTGCGCCGCAGCCTCGGCCAGCGCGGCATAGCGAGGCTTCACCACCGGCGACTCCGCCAGCTCGACGAGCTTCGTCAGCGCGCCAAGCGTCAGCCCCTTCGTCGGGTCGTCCTTGATGCCGCTGAGCTCTTTCACCTCGCGCAGCGCGACCAGCCGCGTCGGCGCCTCGAGGTGCTCTTTCATCCGGTCGAGCAGGTCGACGCCGCCCGCGTGGGCCACGGCACCTTCGACCGAGAGCAGCTCCAGCGCTTCGGCCACCGAGCGCGGCGACGAAAATTCGAATGCGTTCATGACAACCTCCCGAGGGCCTTGAGCACCGTCTGCGGTGTCATCGGCAGCTCGCGAATGCGGACCCCGATGGCGTTGTAGACGGCGTTCGCGACCGCGGCGGCCGTCGCGATGTTCGCGGGCTCGCCGATGCCGTGCACGTCGGTGTTCGTCTTCCCCACGTATTGCTCGAGCAGCACGACGTCGACGGTCGGGGCCTCTTTCGCTCCGAGGATTTTGTACGTGTCGAGGGTGGGGTTGAGCATTCGTCCCGTCTTCGGGTCGAGCACGCGGTTCTCGTAGAGCGCCCAGCTGACGCCGTGGATGACGCCACCGTTCACCTGGCTCTGCACCGCCAGCGGGTTGAGGACGCGGCCGCACTCGTGAACGCCGAGGACCCTGTCCACCTGGATGACGCCCGTCTCGGTATCGACGGTGACCCAGGCGAACTGCACCCCGCCGTAGCCGCCTGCCGGGGGACTTCCGCCGTAGTCCGCCGGCCGCGTCGCCTGCGCCGACAGCTGCTCGCGGCCGAGCATCGCCAGCGCCTTCTTCAACGGCACCGCGCTGCCCTTCTGAACCTGCACCGCGCCCTTGGCCAGCGACAGCTGCTCGGGCTTCACCTTGAGCTTCGGAGCGAGCGCCTCGAACAGCTCGGTTCGCAGCTTGAACGCCGCGAGCCGCACCGCGGGGGTGATGCCGACCAGCGTCTTCGAGCCACCCGACGACGGGCCGATGGGGAACTGCGTGTCGCCGATGCGCATCGTCACGTCGGCCGCCTGCAGGCCCAGCTCTTCAGCGACGATTTGCGCGAGCGCCGTGCGCGTGCCGGTTCCGATGTCCATCACCGAGGACAGCAGCTCGACCGAGCCGTCTTTGGTGAGCCGCAGCTCGCAGCTGGAGTCCATGTCGACGAAGCGACCCCAGAGGGACTGCGCGACGCCGAGGCCCTGCTTCTTCGCCGTCTTGTCCGAGCCCGGGGGGCGGCGCGAGGCCCAGCCTGATTTCTCTGCTCCCACGCGGCGCTGCACCTTGCGCGCCTCACGGTCGACCTCGGGCGTCTCGGAAACGTCGAGCTGATCTCTTAAGGCGAGCGGATCCATCTTCAGCTTCTCGGCGATTTCGTCGATCACCTGTTCCATCGCGAAGGCGCCTTGCGGCATGCCCGGCGCACGGAAGGCGGCGGCCGCGCCCGCGTGGGTGAAGACGTCGTACTGGTCAGAGACGAAGTTCCCGGTCGCGTACATCTTCTCGGCGAACCAGCCGACGCCCGCGCCGGTGGCGATGCCGCCCGTGCCCCAGCTGGTCAGCTGCACTGCGGTCAAGGCCCCCGTCTTCGTCGCGCCGACCTTCACCGTCTGAATCGTCGACGGCCGGTTGCCGCCCGCAACGTGCTCTTCGTGGCGAGAGAGCATCAGCCGCACGGGCCTCTGCGCTTTCCGCGAGAGGTGCGCAGCGACGACGCCGGCGTGGCCCGCTCCGAACTTGGCGCCGAAGCCACCGCCCATGTACTCGCTGATGACGCGCACCTGGCTCTTCTTCAGCTCGAACACCGCGGCGAACTCGTCGCGGGTGGTGGCGGTGCCCTGCGTCGACGCGTAGCAGGTGAGCAGCTCGGGCTGGAAGTCGACCACCACGCCGTGCGTCTCGAGCGCCGAGTGCGTCTGCACCTGCGTCTTGAACTCGCCCTGCACCGTGAAGGCTGCCTCGGTGAAGCCACGCTTCACGTCACCGCGCGCCTTCGTCGACGGGCCGCGCACGTTGCCCTTCTGCTCGAGCCCCTTCGCCGCGCCCCCGCCCCCCGCACTGCCGCCCATGTCGACGGGGCCGGCGTAGACCAGCGGCGCATCTTTCATTCGAGCGCCCTCGAGCGTCGGCGAGGCGGGCAGCACCTCGTAGTCGACCTTCACCTTCTTCGCGGCGTCCTCGGCCTGCGCCTGGGTCTCGGCAGCGACCGCAGCGACCACCTGGCCGACGTAGCGAACGCGCGGGTACTTCGACTTGCTCTTCTCGAGCGACGGGTCGCGCAGCTTCGCGCCTTCGATGCCTTTCTCGACGACGTGTACCGCTTTGACGCCGGGCATCTTCTCGGCTTCCGACGTGTCGACCGACAAGACCATCGCGTGCGCGTGCGGCGAGCTGATTCGCTTCGCGTACAGCATGCCGGGCAGCTGAATATCGAAGGTGTACTTCGCGGCGCCGGTGACCTTCAGCGTTCCATCGAGGCGCGGCGTCGACTTGCCGACGACGGAAAGCTCGGCGTTGGTGCCCCACGGTGGCGGCTCACCGGCGGGGACGTCGCGCACTTCGCGGCGCAGCGATTCGCCGGCGATGCCGACCAGCAGGCCGGGCTCCTTCGGGCCGGCGACCGCTCGATGCATCGTCAGCGAACCGGGAGCCGGCGCCTGGCCCGCAGCGGCGAGCGTGGCGGCGAAGACCTTCGGGTACGTGCCGCAGCGGCACAGGTTGCCAGCGATTGCGCCCTTCACGTCGTCGAGGGTGGGCTTCGGATTCTTCGCGAGCAGCGCGGTGCAGCTCATCACCATGCCGGGCGTGCAGAAGCCGCACTGCAGGGCGTCATGCTCGACGAAGGCCTTCTGCAGCGGGGTGAGCGTGGTGCCCTTCGCGAGGCCTTCGATGGTGGTGACCTTGCGCGTGCCGACATCGAGCGCGAGCGTGAGGCAGGAATTGACGGGCACGCCGTCGAGGTGAACCGTGCACGCCGAGCAGGCGCCGCGGTCGCAGACGAGCTTGGTGCCGGTGAGGTGCAGGTTCGTGCGAAGCGCTTCGGCCAGCGTGGTGCGCGGCTCGATGCGAACCGTCTGCTTCTTACCGTTCACCTGCAGCGAGACCTCGACCGCCGCAGGGCCGACGACCTTCGGGCCGGGAGCAGCGAGTGCTTCAGGCGAGACGACCGCGACGGCGCCGCTGATCGCCGAGCCTTTGAGAAAGCCACGGCGCGAAAAGTCGGACATGCATCACCAAGGGTGAGGGGTGAGGTTGAAGTTTCTCGCTGTGAACCGCGCAGCGGGAAAGTTTCTCGCGATGTTCTACGGTCCGCGCATCGATGCGACGTTTTGCCTTAGCCTTGTTGCTTCTCGCGGCCTGCTTCCCGAATCAGTTCATCGAGCCCGACGTCGGAGCGGCCGGCGAGAAGCCCGATGCCGCGCGCGGGAAGAAGATTCTGCTCAACCGCAGCTACCTGAAGCAGGGCGTGCCGGTGACGCTGGTCGACGCGCTCGCGACGCCGGTGTTCGACCCCGAGGACGCGGTGCCGTTGCTGGAAGACCGCGACGGCATCAACAGCCAGGTTCCGAATGGGGTCGCGGGGCGATGGCTGGGCGAGGTGCCGGTGGTGGCCGAGAACTGTCTGCTCTGCCACGCGGGCCCACTGCGAGGGGAGTGGGTGATGGGCCTTGGGAACAGCTTCCTTGACGCGACCATCGCGGCAGAGACGTCGCTTTTGGATGAAGAGAAGCTGAAGGAGCTGGCGCCGACAGCGGAAGAGCTGGGCGTGCTGCACAACTGGCTCGGGTACCAGAAGGACCTTGCGCCTTATGCGCGGTCGAAGACGTGGGGCACTGTCGCGGCGCTGTACTTCACGGGGTATTTCTTCTCGCACCGGCGCGCCGAGGACTTCGCGTGGGTGCAGACGCCGTATTTTCCGATGCTGCAGACGCCCCCGCCCGAGACGGACATTCCGGCGTGGTGGCTGCTGAAGAAGAAGACGCGGCTTTATTACGGCGGCGAGCTGCAGGGCGACTTCACCCGGTCGCTGATGCAGTTCATGTCGCCGCCGGGAAACTCGTTCGAGGACCTCGTCGCGGCCGAGCCCGACTTCGCCGATGTGCTCGCGTACCTGCGCACGCTCGAGCCGCCGAAGTACCCGGGGCGCATCGACAAGAAGCTCGCGCGCGAAGGAGCAGTGCTCTTCGAAGACAGCTGCTCTGGGTGCCACGGCGAATACGGGAAGCACCCGAGCTACCCGTCGAAGGTGGTGCCTCTTTCGAAGGTGGGCACGGACGCGGCGCGCAACGACTTCATGCACCGGCTCGATTTCGCGCAGCACTACAACCGGACGTGGTTCGGGAAGCGGTCGACGATGGCGGCGACCGATGGGTACGTAGCGCCTCCGCTGGATGGGGTGTGGGCGACGGCGCCGTACCTCCACAACGGCTCGGTGCCGACGCTCGAGGCGGTGCTGGACCCAGCGCTGCGCCCGACGTGCTTCCTGCGCACGCGCGACAGCCGGAAGTACGACCTCGACCGCGTGGGCTGGGACGCAACGGTGCCGTCGGTGTGTGCGGGGCCGGCGGTCTACGACACGGCGCTGTACGGCAAGGGCAACCAGGGACACGAGTTTGGCCTGCGGCTCGAGCCAGGTGAACGCCGCGCGGTGCTCGAGTACTTGAAGACGCTGTAGCGGAAGCGCGGCCGCAGCCGTGCCTTCAGTTGCCGATCGCCGTTTCTTCCGGGTTGGTGACCGGCCCGGGCGGCACTTCGGAAGGAGGAGGCGGCGGCGCCATCGCGGTGCGGTTGCGGCCGGCTTCTTTGCTGTTCACCAGCGCGCGTTCGGCGTTGCGAAGCAGGTCCTTCACCACCAGCGGGTCGCCGGCGCTCACCGAGACGATGCCGGCAGAGAAGCTGATGCGAACCTGATTGTCGCCGACCATCATCGGCTTGTCGCCGAAGCGCTGGCGCAAGCGGTCGAGCAGCGACATCGCCGAGTTGCCTTCGCACTCGTCGAGCACGAGCAGGAACTCGTCGCCGCCGTAGCGCCCGATGAAGTCGCTGGCGCGGATTTCCGCCTTCACGCCTGACACCAGCATCTCGAGCACCTCGTCACCGGCGCCGCGGCCCCAGGTGTCGTTGATGGTCTTGAAGCGGTCGAGGTCGAACATCACCAGCGACACCGACGCGAGGCTGCGCGAGCGCTGCGCACACAGCGCGGCCAGCCGTTCTTCGAGGAAGGGACGCGAGAGCGCGTTGGTGAGCCAGTCGTGCTGCGAGAACTCGGCGGCCCGCGCGCGCCAGTGCTCGATGGCCTGCGCCGTGCCCAGCGCGGCGGCCGACGCCATCACCAAAACCCCACCCAGCGCGCGGCCTTCAGCAGACAGCCCCGTGCCCGACAGCGCGAGGACGATGCCGAGGTGCACCAGCAGACTGCCACCGATGGGAGCCAGCGCCGACAACGTGCCGCCCGGCATGAGCATCGGCCAGAAGAACAGCACCGGAACAAGGCCAAAACCCAGCGGGCCGTTGAGGCCACCGGCGGCGGCAGAGGCCATCGCTCCGGCGGCACAGAGGGCGAGGGCGAGCAGCGTGGCGAGCACGCGCGGACGCTGGAGCTCGACCTTGCGCGCCTGCGCCATCGCGAAGAACGCGAGCGAGATGCCGGCAGCGAGGCCCAGTGAGATGCGCGGGAGCCACCCGGGAAGCGCGACTTCGGGGCGGCCGTCACGAAAGAGGAGCGCGTCGAGGAGAATCAGAAACGCCGCGCTCATCACGCCAGCGAGGCCGAACTTCCGGACTCCGGCGACGGCCAGCTTGTGCACTTCCCATTCGGAATAGACGCGCCCGTCGTTGGTGGCGAAAGCGTGCGGGGGGAAGGCCATCAGGCCTGGTGGCCTACCACGAGTCTCAACCGAACGCGTGGATGACGGCGGGATGCTTCGCCACGAGTGACAGTGCCTTCTCGAGAAGGCCGATGCCGGGCTCCATGCGGTGCCAGGTCGACGCGCCCGACGGGTGCGGCAGGCACAGAATGTCGACAGGCATCCCCAGCCACTCACGGTGAATCGGCTTGCCGACGAACTGGGTCAGCGGGCCCTTCTCACCCAACACCTGTTCGATCGCCATCGAGCCCACGGGCAGCAACAACCTCGGGCGCAGAATCTTCGCCTCGGCCTCGAGCCATGGGCGGCAGGCAGCGGTCTCGTCTTCATCGGGGCGGCGGTCGCCTCCGCCCTTCGCTTTGCCGGGGAAGCAGCGGGCCACGGCGGCGATGAAGACTCTGCGGCGCACCGTTTCTTCGTCGGCGCCCAGCACCTCTTCGAACCAGCGGAACATCGTCTTCCCGGCCGTCCACGCGAATGGGCGGCCGAAGGAGCCTTCACGCGGGCCAGGGGCCTGGCCGATGAGAAAGATGTCGGAGTCGATCGCGGGCCCGTGGACGACCGGGCGAATCATGTTCGGGCAGACGCGGCATTGATCCAGGCGGCGGTGCACGGCCTGCAACTTCCGGATTTTCAGACTGACGGCCACGGGAGCAAGCCTTAACGAAAAATGCAGCCGCGTGCCCGAGGGGATTCTCGGGCGCGCGGCCACCTGTCGCGGTGGATGGGAGTCAGCCGCGGCCGGGTGTTGATACGGACCCGCGGAAAATCGATTGCGCCCGTTTCGGTGGCTTCCTTGGCATACTCGCAAAGCGCTTCTTCCTTCGATGGCAGCCCTCGAGACCACGTCTGTCAGCCGCCCCCGTCCTCCGGACTTCATCCCGGGGTACCGGCTGGAAAAGGTGGTCGGACGAGGGGGAATGGGCGAGGTCTACGAAGCGCTGCAGCTGTCGCTGGGCCGCCAGGTCGCGGTGAAGCTGCTGAACGCCGAGCTCGCGAAAGACGCTTCTTTCGTCGCGCGGTTCGAGAAGGAAGGGGCCGCGCTCGCGGCGCTTCGCCACCCGAACATCGTTTCCATCGTCGACAAGGGCAAGACGGACACCAGCTACTACCTGGTGATGGAGTTCGTTGACGGCCCGTCGCTGCGCGAGCAGATGCGCAACCCGCTGTACATGCCGGGGCAGGCGCTGAAGATGTTCGAGCAGGTGTGCCGCGCGATCGACTACGCGCACAACCGCGGCGTCATCCACCGCGACCTGAAGCCCGAGAACATTCTCTTCGACGACCAGGCGGGCGGCATCGCGAAGGTCACCGACTTCGGGCTCGCCGGGCTCGATGAACGCGCCGACGCGCAAGGGCTTCGCAACCTCACCCAGACGCACGTCGCGATGGGCACTGCCGCGTACATGGCGCCCGAGCAGCAGGTCGACGCGCGCACGGCTGATCACCGCGCCGACATCTACTCGCTGGGAATTCTTCTCTACGAGCTGATGGTGGGCGAGACGCCGAAGGGCAACTACGACCCGCCGAGCGTGAAGAAGCCGTCGCTCGACAAGCGGCTCGACGCCGTCGTGAGCAAATGTCTCAAGCCGCTGCCGGCCGACCGTTACCAGTCGGTGGCCGAGCTGCTCATCGACCTCGAGCCGCTGGTGCCGGTGACGTCGATGATTGGCACCGCGCACACTTCCCCCGCACAGCGCGCGCTTCGCAAGGCGCGCGAGCTGGGGCGCAGTCTGGTGCGGGCGATCGCAATCGGGCTGGTGATGAGCGCGGTGGCGGTGCTGGCCGCGGCGATGCTGCGTGACCGCACGGCGGCGAAGCGGCAGCCCGCGGGCATCGAGCTGACGACGGACTTCGGCAACAAGTCGCCGATGACGCCGCCGGGCCGCATCGATCGCGCGAGCCGCCACCTCACGCTGGGCGAAGGGCCGGACACGGTGCCGCTGGTGGCGATGGGGCGGAAGCCGGTGGTCGAGAAGGACACCATCGGGTACCCGGTGGACGACGACCTCGCGACGGGGCGCACCATCATCGACACCGACATGTCTGTCGACGGGCTGGCGTTCTCGGCGCGGGTCGAGACGCAGCAGATTCGCCATGGCGCGATGGAGCCCGTGCGGAAGTTGTTCTTCGGGCCGCGGGCCGATGCGCGGAGTGCGCTGCTGCTGGTGGGCGAGCCGGGCCGTTACGTCGCGCTGGTCGTCTCGGGTGCGGGCGCCGAGCCTTCGCTGGAGTGGGCGCTGGGGGGCAGCAAGCGCGGCGCGATGACGGCGCCCCTGCCGGCAGGCCTTTCGGCGACGCACCTCGAGCTGCGAATCGACCCGGTGACGGGAGACCTGTCGGCGCTGGTTGGCGAAGGAAGAGACCAACGCCCGCTGGGCGAGAAGCTCGTGCTGGGCAAAGACTGGAAGACGCTGTTCGGTGAGCCGCCGCGGCCGGCCGTCGGCTGTCTCGAGGGCACCTGCGCTTTCCGCAACGTGGTGGTCGAGGGCCTGACGATGCCTTCGGTGGTGGTGCCGATGCAGGTGCTGGTGGAGGAAGCGCCGGCCCCGACGCCACCGATTCCGCCCAGGCCCGCTGCGCGCCCCACCCCGACGCCTCCCGTCAAAAAGCAGGCCCCTGCGAAGGCCCCGCCCCCGGTGACGAAGAAGCCGACTCCGCCCTCGAAGAAGAAGTAGAACCCGCCCTGGTATGGCGAAAGCGGCGGGGCCTTCGACTGAACAGCTGTTGGAGTTGCTCAAGCGAGCAGCCGACGAGCTCAAGTCCACCCGCGACGAAGTCACCAGCGCGCAGAAGGACCTGAAGGCCGCTCAGAAAGAGCTCAAGGCCGCGCAGGCCGAGCTCAAGGCCTCACAGAACGAAACAAAGATTGCGCAAGGCGAGGTGAAGACGACGCAGGCGCAGCTGAAGGCCGAGAAGAACAAGCGTGAAGAAGCCGAGTCGGCGGCGCAGGCCGAGCGCACGGTGGGAGGAGTAACCCCGAAGCTGCGCGCCCAGCTCGATGAGCTCCAGGCGCTGTACCAGCAAACGAAAGTGCAGGCAGAACAGCTGCGCAACGAGCTGCAGGAGTCGCGCGAGAACCTGGTCAACGAAGTGGCGGCGCAGCGCGAGATGAAGGCGGCGCTCGAGCGGGAAAACCAGGCGCACAGCCAGACGCGCGGCGCGCTGGAAGCCGAACAGAACGCAAACCTGCAGGCGCGGGCCGAGCTGGAAGAGGCGCTGAACCAGCGCAACGCCGAAGCGCAAGAGCAACAGGCGCAGCTGAAGGCCGAGCTGGAAGAGGCGCTGAACCAGCGCAACGCCGAAGCGCAAGAGCAGCAGGCGCAGCTGAAGGAAGTGTTGCAGCAGACGAACGAAGCGTTGGAGCAGAGCCACGCCCAGCTGTCGGCCGAGCACCAGCGGGTCGCCGAGCACACCGAGGCGCTGGCGACGGCGCTGGCCGAACGCGACACGGCGCTGACCCGCATCGAGGCCATCGAGGCGGCGCGAAAGACAGATCGCGAAATCGAAGACGCGAAGCTTGCGGACCTCGAAGACAAACACGCGATGCAGTCGGCCCGCGACCAGCAGCAGGTGGTCGACGCCAACGCCGCGCTGCAGGCCGAGAAAGACAAGCACCAGGCGATGGCGCAGAAGTTCCTCAGCGAGAAGCAGAAGACCCGCGAGCTCGAGGCGGCGCTGCAAGAAGCGAAGACGCGCGTGGGCGAGCTCGAGTCGGCGACGATGGCCGCGGCCGAGCAGCACGCCCAGGAACTGGCGGCCCGCGACACGCACGCGAAGATGGAACAGCTGCAGTGGGACGAGCAGCGCTCACAGCTCGAGGCCCAGCTGGCCCCGCTGACCCAGCAGGTCGAGGTCAGCTCGCAAGAAAGGTTCTACGTCGAACGAAAGTACGAAGAGCTCTCGCGCGAGCTGCAGCTGACGCTCGAGCAGCGCGACGAAGTGCGGCGGCAGCTCGAGAACGCCCAGGCCGAACGGCTGCGGCTCGAGCGGGCTTTGCAACAGCGGTAGTCGAAATGACGCTATAGCGGCGCCGTGAAGCTCCGTGCGCTCGTCGTTCTGCTGCTCGTCACCGCGGGTTGTGTTCCGCAGGTCGCCTCTTCCACCGAACTCCTCGAGACAGCGTCCAAAGACGCGCTGCTGCCGAACGCGTCGGCGCGGACGATGTCGCTGGCGGGGTTTCACGCGTTGCTGGTCGAGTCGGACGCGGCCAAAGCGAAGAAGCTCGTCGACGACGGCGTGGCGAAGGACCCCCGCGAGCCGTGGGCGCTGTACGGGCAGATGGCGCTGGCGCTGCGGGTCGCCCACCCAGAACGGATTCTGGTCGCCGCGCTCGACTTGATGGAACGCGCGCCGCTGCACCCGCTGGCGTCGGTGGCCGCTCGGGTGGCTTTCGACATCTCGGGCACAGCGGGCGGCACGGACGACTTGATTCTCGAGCGCGCGCCGGCGTTGTTGGCCGCGGGCCTCGACGGCGACGCGGCGCAGCTGCTGCGAAGTGCGGTGGCGAACATTCAGCTCACGCGCGGAGACCAGGCGGCGCAGAACGGGACGCTGGCCGACATGGGGGCGCCGACGACGTGCACCCTGGTCGGCCCGCTGTCTGCCTTCCACACCTTGAGCCTCGGCGAGTCGACGGCCATGGAGCGGTCAGGAAAAGTAGAGGCGACCCCGCTGGCGGCTCCACTCAACGGCGACGTGCGGACCCTGGTATTTCCCGACGGGCGGATTTCGCTGTCGCCCGAGCCGAGCGTGGGTGACCTCTTCGTGGTGGCGATGGACTTCGACGTGCCGCAGGCGGGCGCGTACGTGGTGCGCACGGTGACGGCGATGGACCATGCGGCGACGCTGGACGGCACGCCGCTGTTCTCGCGCTTCACCTGGTCGGTTCCCGCGCCCACGCTGACCTCGCGCGCAGTGAAGCTGTCGGCGGGCACCCACCGGCTGATGGTGCGGATGACGCGCGACGAGCAGATGGGGCAGCTGAGCCTGCAGGTGATGCGGCTCGACGGGCAGCCCGCGAAGCTCACCTTCCGGCCCGCAACGGGCGCGGCGACGAAGTGGGACGTGAGCGCCGTCGAGCTGGTGTCGAAGCCGAGGCGGCTCTTCGGTTCGGCGGCCGAGCTTCACGCGGCGCTCTCGCAAGACGTGGGCACGGCTTTGGCTGCGGTGGTGGCGGCGCGCGATGCGATGAACCGCGATCGCGACGGGGCGAAGCGATTGATCGCGACCTTGCCCCAAAGCTACGCAGGCGCGGTGGTCTCGGTGCTGCGCGCCGAGCTGCAGCTGGCCGACCGCACGGTGCCGACGAAAGTGGCGCGCGGGCGGGCGACGCGGGACCTCGAGGCGGCGCTGGCGAAAGATTCTGCCCTCGTGCACGCACAACTGCTGACCGCGGTGCTGGCGCTGGACGACGGCCGTCACCTCGACGCGTTGGAAATCTTGAAGACAGCGAGAGCGGCGCATGAGCCTGCGGGCGCTCCGGTGCTCGAGCTGCAGGCGCGGGTCGAGCTGGCGTTGGGCATCGATGCGCAGGCGGTGGCGACGGCGCTGCTGGCCGAGGCGCAGCGGCCGGGCGACTGCGAGGCGTTGACGCTGCGGTACGACGTGGCGCGGCGCCGCGATGCCTCGACCGACGCCGAGTCGATGTTGCCGCTGCTCAAGAAGTGTCCGGGCGCACTGAGCCGCGAGGCCGATGCGTTGCGGGTGCGCGGCAAGCTGGACGAAGCGGCGAAGGTCTATCAGGCGATGCTCGAGCGCGACCCTGGCCAGGTGGGCGTGGCGTCGCTGCTGGCAAACGCGTGGGTCTCGCAGCGGAAGTTCGACGAGGCGGCGGCGCTGTTGCAGCGATTGTCAGCGCAGTGGCCGCGCAGCGCGCTGGTGTTGAAGCAGCTGGGCGATGTCTATGACTACGCGGGCAAGCCGGCGCTGGCGCTCGAGGCCCGTGAGAAGGCGTTGCTTCGCGACGGCTCGGACCTTGCGCTGCGCCGCCTGGTCGAGCGCGCGAAGACGGGCAAAGAGCTGCTCGAGTCGCGCGCGATTTCGACCGAGGAAGCGCTGAAGACGTACGAAGCGGCGCCCGGCGCGGAAGACGTGCCGGCGGCGTATATCCTCGATGCGGCGGCGGTGCGGGCGTACCCCGATGGCTCGCAGGTCGACCGGATTCACATCATCCAGAAGGCGCTCGACCAGAGCGGCGTCTCAGAGGTTGGCGAGGTCAACCTTCCCGCGGGCGCAGTGGTGTTGAAGCTGCGAACCATCAAGGCCGATGGCCGGGTGTTGGAGCCCGAGAGCTTCGAAGGCAAAGACACAGTGTCGTTGCCGGGCGTTCAGGTCGGCGACTTCGTCGAGTACGAGTACCTGCTGGCGCACCCGCCGCGCGGGCCGACGCAGCCGGGCTTCACCGCGTCGAGCTTCTATTTTCAGATCGCCCGCCAGCCGAACAACTGGTCGACCTACGCGGTCATCGCCGACAAGGGCACCGGGATGAAGGTCGACGCGCACAACATGAAAGCGCCGCCGCCGCGCGTGGAAGGCAACGAAGAGGTCTTCACCCACGAAGAGCGCCGGGTCGCTCCGTACATTCCCGAGCCGCAGGGCCCGCCGTCGGGCAACGAGTTCCTTCCCTTCGTCAGCGTCGGCGCGGGAGCGACGGGCAACGACGGCCTGGTCTCAGCCTACGCCGATGCGTTTCTCGACAAGGGCCAGGTGACGGTCGAGGTCGAGGCCTTCGCCAGAGCAGCGACGGAAGGCACGCAGGGCGTGGCGCGGCTGAAGGCGCTGTACGCAGCGGTGATGGACAAGCTGTCGGGCCGCGACGCGGGGCTGAGCGTCTCGGCGGCGACGAGCGTGGCGCAAGACCGCGGCAGCCGGCTGTGGCTGCTGTACGCGTCGCTGAAGGCGCTGGGCATCGACACGCGGCTCGCGGTGGTGCGCACGTTCACGGCGGATCCAGCCAGCTACCTCTTCCCGTCTGAGCAGCTGCTGCCGTACCTGTGTCTGCGCGCGACGGTGAAGGAAGGCGAGGCGACGCAGACCGTGTGGCTGGACCCTTTGATTCGCTACGCGCCGTTTGGCGAGCTGCCGGAAGTTGCGGCGGGCCGCGAGGCCTACCTGATGCCCGAGCCGGGGGTGAAGGTCGAGAAGGTGCAGACGCCGCCGCGCGTGAAGCGGCCGGGCAAGGAAGTGACGTTGAAGCTCGAGCTCACCGCCGACGGCAAGCTGTCGGGCACGGGCGTCGAGGCGTACCAGGGGTTCGAGGCAGCGCAGCTGGCCGAGGCGCTGGACAGCATTGCCCCAGACCAGCGCGAGCAGGCGTTGCAGAGCGCGCTGTCGCGGTACTTCGGCGGCGCCGACCTGTCGAAGCTCGAGCTCGACTTCAAGCGCACGGTGGGCGCTCCCGTTGTTGTTCGCTACACGTTCACCGCACCGCGGTTCGCGCGCGTCGAGGGCGACAACAAGCTGGTGCTGCAGGGGGCGACTTTTCCGATGCTGCTCGGCCGACGCTTTCTGCAGCTGAGCAACCGCCGCACGCCGCTGTTCATCGACGGCACCGAAGCGAGCCACACCCTCGCGACGATGAAGCTGCCGGCCGGTTGGGTTCTCGCGGGCCCGGTGGCCGAGGTGAAGACCAGCTGCCCCTGGGGCAGCTACGTGCGCCGCGAGAAGCAGGTCGGCCAGGTCCTCACCATCGAAGAGGACTACCAGCTGTCGATGTCGCGGGTGGCTCCAAAGGGGTACGAGGAGTTCGCGCAGTTCGCGGGTGAGGTCGACCTGATACAGGGCCGCGACATGTGGGTTCAGAAGGGGAAGTAGTCCAAGCCGGCTAGTTGCAAACTTGTTGCAGTTGCGTCCCGCTTGCGTAAAGGGACTGTTGGATCTAGCAGTGGGCTTCGTATGGAAGCGCACGCGCATCCGCATCAACACCCCTCGACGACGGGGGACCTGCTTGGGCAGGTGCTGTCGATGATCTGCCTGGTGCACTGCTTCGCGACGCCCGTGGTGCTGATGCTGGCGCCTGCGCTGGCCGAGTTCATGGGTGGGTGGCACCCGGCGTTGCTGGTCGGCGTCATCGGCACGGCGGCGTGGGCCTTCATCCCCGGCTACCGCTTCCACCACAGCAAGGCGGTGCTGGGGATGGCGGCGGTGGGCGTGGCGCTGCTGACGATTGGCGTGACGGTGTTCCATGAACACTTCGTGGCCGAGACGGCGATGACGGTGACGGGCGCGGGGCTGATGCTCGCGGCGCACTGGAAGAACCGGCAGCTCGCGAAGACCTGCCCGGTCTAGGCGAGGCGCGGGAACACTTCCGGCCGCAGCTGGAAGATGTCGTCGGCGAGCCGGAAAAGAGGGCCGCGCCCGAGGCGAGGAGGACGAGGCGAGGAGGACGAGGCGACGCCGGCTGAGCAGAGCCATGGGACGTGGGCACCATAGGCGAATGTCCCATGGGACGTCGTGGCCCGTGGGGGCATAACCGCCTGCAATCGCGTGTGAATCGAGGGGCGCGGGGCTTGCTGAGACGGAGGCCTGTCACGCCCACCCCTGCCCCGCGTTGAGAAACCGAAAATGAAACAAGCCCTGCTGATTCTCGGAGTGTTGGTGACGGGCTGCGGCCCCGGCGAGCCGCCTGCGCCCCAGCTTCAGGGCGGGGCGGATGGGGGAGTCTTCAAGAATGTGGTCGACCACGCGGACGCGGGCGTCGGAGGCGGAGGCAGCGGTGTGGCGCCGCCGACGAATGACCTCGCGGCGACGATGGTCGCGGCGCACGCGGGACCGCAGGTGGTGGCGTACGACGGCGCGATGCTGGGTCAGCTGCTCGTCTACTCGGTGACCGCGGCGTACCTGAACATCGGCCAGGTGGTGACGACGGGCACGGTGACGTGGTCGAGCGTGGACGCGGCGACGTACACGGCGATGCCGGCCGACAAGCTGGTGGTGGTGAACCCGCAGGGCGGCAAGGCGGAGTTCGTGGTGCGCAGCATCAACACCACCAACCCGAACGACTTCTTCAAGGGCAACTGGTCGCTGGACTTCCACGTCGTCGTGGCCGGCGCCTTCGACCTGGACCTCGCGGCGCAGAGCACGGGCGGCGTCTTCAAGAGCACGGGCAAAGGCACGCTGACGAACAACGGCATCGCGAGCACCATCGACGTCGCGTCAGACGGCTCGACCTACTTCGAGAGCGACAGCACTGGCTCGGAGTACCGCAACACCTACCGGATGACGGGCAACCTCAACCGGGGCGCGGTGGTCCGTACGGTCGACGAGCAGTGGACGTTTCGGATGGTGACGAGCCGCACCAACAACAAGACCAGCAGCGCGTCGGACGCCGTTCGCGTCGACAACGGCGCTCTTGCCCTCGGCGGCGACACCTACCGCTGGAACAACTGCCGAACGTCGAAGGCGTTCACCGATGGCAAGCCGTCGCAGGAATCGGCGTGGCAGGCGAAGTGCGACGGGCTCACGAAGAACGGAACACCCTTCGGTCAGTACCGCGTCGTCAGTCAGCAGTTCGGCAAGGCGGGTGGCTTCATCGGCTTCAACGCAGACTTCTCTAACGGGGCTTCGGTCGAGCTCGAGAAATGGCAGGCGTACTGAAAATGAGAACCCTCTCAATCGTCGTCGCGCTCACGCTTTCTTCCGTCGCGCTGGCCCAGGCGAAAATCACCATCAACGGCCGCAAGCTGTCGGCACGAGATCAGGAAATCATCTCGATGCTCGAGAAGCAGACGGGGCGCGCCGCGATTCCGGGCGACTACTGGTACGACAACCTCACCGGCGCGCTGGGCACCTGGGGCGGGCCGACGGTCACCTTCCTCACTCCGGGCCTCGGGCTGGGCGGCCAGCTTCCGGCGAACGCGTCGGGCGGTGGGCAGGGAATGCTGACGGGCGTCTTCATCAACGGCCGCGAGATTCACCCGGTCGACGCCCAGAACCTCGCCGCCATGCTCGGCATGCCGCCTTCTCCCGGGCGGTGGTGGGTCGATGCGCAGGGCAACTGTGGCCTTCAGGGCGGGCCGGCGATGTTCAACCTCTACGCCGTGTCGCGGCAGACGGGCTCGTTCTACAAGAACCACGGCAAGGGGAAGTCGACCTACGTCGGCAAGGGCTGCGCGAGCGTCAACGGCTCGTTGGGTTCAGGAGAGGACAAGAAGGACTACAGCTACTTCGTCGGCTGCGAGTGAAACCGGCGGTAGGCTGCGGGGCGAGATGGCTGCTCCGCACACGGTTGCGTTGGTGACGATGGAGCCGATGCCGTCGAACACCGAGCACGCGCAGCTGTCGGCGGCGTTGATGAAGCGGGGCGTGGTTCCTTCTGAGGTCGCGTGGAACCGGGCGAACTTCGACTGGTCGAAGGTCGCAGCGGCGGTGATTCGTTCGACCTGGGACTACTACCTGCAGCCCGAAGAGTTCCTCACCTGGGCGAGGTCGGTGCCGCGGCTGATGAACCCGTACCGCGCCATCGAGTGGAACGCGCACAAGACGTACCTGCGGCAGCTCGAGGCGCGGTCGGTGCCGACCATCGAGACGGTGTGGATTCCGAAAGGGCCCGCCCCGCTGCTGACTGAAGTGCTCGCGTCACGCGGGTGGAAGCAGGGCGTGGTGAAGCCGTGCATCTCGGCCGGCGCGCACCTGACGGCGCGGTGCTCGGTGCTCGACTGGCAGAAAGGGCAGCGCGTGCTCGAAGAGATTTGCGCGACAGGCGAAGCGATGGTGCAGCCGTACTTGTCGACGGTCGAGACGTCGCAAGAGCGCAGCCTCGTCTTCATCGACGGCGTCTTCTCTCACGCGGTGCGGCGCTCGCCGATTCTCACCACCGGCCAGCACGGCTTCTCGAAGGCGGTCGCGCATGACGACGAACGCTGGCTCGCCGAGCACGCACTGCGCGGGCTCGAGTTCGGGCACCTGCTCTACGCGCGGGTCGATTTGGTTCGCGACGAGCGGGGCGACTTGCGGTTGATGGAGCTCGAGCTGATCGAACCGTCGCTCTTCCTTTCGACGCATCCGCCCGCGGCCGACGCGCTGGCCGACGCCATCGTTCGCAGCCTTCAGGCGTGGTTTCCCTGATTAACGACGGCATACGTCATCAGGAGGACCCTCCTCCCGTTGGCCGATGAGGGCGGCGCTTGGTGCGTGAGACCTTGCGTCCATGAACCGAACGAAAGCGTTTCTCGCCCTCGCCGCCGTCCTCACCTCCGTCGCCGGCTTCCAGCCGATTTCCCGCTGGGTCCAGCGCCTGAACCAGTCGCCCGTCGCCGGAAAGGCGAAGGCGTCTGCCGGAGGTTCGCTGCGGCTCGACGCGGCGCTGAGCCACACGCAGCCGCTGGAAGGCGGCGTCACCTACCTGCGCTACGACGTGCGCGCGTCGGACGCGAAGGTCGAGGGACAGCAGCCGGTGCAGCTGGTGCTGGTCATCGACCGGTCGGGCTCGATGGCGGGCGAGAAGATTGCGCGGGCGCGCGCGGCGGCGCTGAAGTTCGTCGACCAGCTGCGGCCCGAAGACTCGCTGGGCGTCGTCACCTTCGGCTCGGACACCGACGAGCTGCCGATTCTCGCCGCCGACGAGGAAGGCAAAGCGCAGATGCGCCAGTTCATCGCTGGCATCGCCGAGCGAGGCGGCACCAACATCTCGGCCGGGCTTGATCGCGCGGCGTCGCTGCTGGACCAGGTGAAGGTCGGCGGCGTTCGCCGGGTGGTGCTGATGTCTGACGGGCAGCCGACGGAAGGCCGCACCGGCGTGGACGACCTGGTGAAGCAGGTGGTCGAGCTGCACGAGAAGTCGCTGGCCGTCACGGCGCTGGGAATCGGCTACGACTTCAACGCGACGCTGATGCAGCGCCTCGCCGAGCGCGGCGGCGGCTTCTACGCTTACCTCGACGACCCGTCGCGCCTTGGTGACGTGCTCGCGCTCGAGCTGGCGCAGGCGCGCGGATCGGTCGCTCGCAATGTCTCGCTGCGCCTCACCCTGCCCCCCGGCGTCGAGCTGGTGCAGGTCGCCGGCCGCGAAGTCGAACGCAATGGAAGCGAGGCGGTGGTGCCGTTGCCGGACTTCGCTCCGGGGCAGACGGCGCAGGCGTACGTCGAGCTGAAGCTGCCGGCGGGTGCAACGGCGTTGAAGGTGGGCGCGCGGCTCGCGTACTTCGACCCGAGCAGCAAGGAGCAGCGCACGGGTGACGCGGCCGACCTCGCCGCGAACACGACTGCAGATGCCGACGTCTCAGAAGCCTCGAAGGACGCCCAGGTGGCAAGCGACTGCATTCGCGCGGTGGGCAGCACGCGGCTCGTCGCGGCGGCGGATGCGTTCGAGCGCGGCGACCGGAAGTCGGCGTTCGAATTACTGGGAAACGCGCGCAAGATTTTCGCGATGAGCGCCGACTCGCTGGCCGGCGAGATGAGCGATGCGACCGCGACGGCGCAGCGATGGGAAAAGACGACGGACGCGCAGGCCGTGGCGCACGAGGCCAAGGCGCTGACGCGGAAGAAGATGACCAACTTCGGAGAGAACAATGCGTACTGAGCGCTTCTCTTTCGAAGGGCGCCCGACGTTCGAGCGCATCGCGATGGGGATGCTGATTGTCGGCGCGGTGACTGGCGCGTTGCTGATTCCTGTCGGCGCGTTCTCGCTGATTCGACTGCCGGTCACCATTTCACTCGTCTGCGCGGCCGCGCTGCTTGGCGCGACGAATCTGAGAAATGATGACGACACGCTGCCGCTGGGGCTACGGGCGTTCGCTGTTTTCTCGGCGGCGGTGATTGGCTACTGCTGCCAGTCGGCGACGGTGCTGATGGTGGGCCTGGGCGCGGTGATGGGGCTGGCGCTGGTCGGCTTCGGCTCGAATGCGCGGCGGGCGGTGGGAGTCGCGGCGGGCGTGCTCGGAACCTTCTGGGCGTCGGCGGTGATTCCCCAGGTGGTGAAGCTCGCGAAAGGGGTTCCACCCGAGCTGGTTGAGGGGACGCTGAGCGGGCTGATTCTCGGCGTGGCGATGGTGGCGAACCACGTGCGCGTGCACCCCGATGCGACGAGCGCTCGGCTGTGGAGTGTGGGGGGCGACGTCGGCGCGCGGCTGCAGAAGACGTGGACGCGGTGCCGTGAGTCGCTGAACGGGGCAGAGCCGAAGGCGCGGCGCGAAGTGTTGGCGTTGCTCGAGCAGAGCTCGCGCGAGGCCGAGAAGCTGGCGGGGCAGCTGCACACCCTCGACACCCGGCTGATCTCGGCCGACCGGAAAGACGCTGAGGTGCAGCTGGGGCTGCTCAAGGTGGACGCTGAGGCTGCGACGGATGCGACGGTGCGTGCGCAGCTGGGCAGCGCGGCGGCGTCACTGTCAGACAGCCTCGAGGCGCTGGACGCGATGCAGCGGAAGCGTGAGAGGTTGGGGGCTGAGCTGAGGCTGAAGCTGGCCACGCTCGAGCGCGCGGCCCTGGCGCTGGAGGCCGCGCAGGGGGAACCGGCAGAGCTGAGGAGCCTGGTGCTGCGGCTGTCACAGCCCAGCGCGGCGTGAGAGCACGCGAAGCGGCAGGGCGAGCGAGAGGTAGAGCAGGCCGGCGATGACGAAGTTCATGTGGATGCCGAGCCACATCGAGATGGCGACGGCGGCGATGGAAGCGAGGACTCCGACAGCGCCGTTGACGCCCCACATCCACGCGGTCGCCGACGACGACAGCTTCCCGACCAGGGTCATCCCCATCGGGAAGCAGAAGCCGGCGAGGGTTGCGATGGGGGCGATGGCGAGCACCACCAGCGCGCAGCGGGCGAGGAGGCCGAGCGAGATGGTGGCGTCGATGAGGGGCTGAATCACGAACGTCATCGCCAGCACCGCGGCGCCGAGCACCAGCGGCAGGTGGATGAGGCGCTTGATGGGGAAGCGGCCCGACAGGTAGCTGCCGACGCCGGCGAAAAAAATCATCGAGAAGAGGATGACCGCGAGCGTGTAGGTCGGGTGGCCGAGGTAGACCGAGAAGCGCTGCAGAAACGGAATCTGAATCAGCATGAAGCCGGCGCCGATGGTCGCGAAGTAGACGACGCTGACGCCGAAGGTGCCCTTGTCCATCGCAGGAAGACCGCGGCGCGCGAGGGGCCAGACGATAATCCACAGCACCAGTACGAAGCAGAGGATGAAGAGCGCGACCAGGGTCCAGGTCGCTCGAAGGTTGCCCCACATCACCCCGTCGCGGGCGACCTGGTACGCGCGGTTGTAGCTGCCGGGCTTGAGCGTGTTGAAGAAGAAGGGCCGTTCGTCGGTCGGTGGCGAGAAGTCGAAGTCGTCGCTGGCGGTGGCGAGGTCGAGCTCTTTGCGCGAGGTGCTGGCGACGATGCGGGTGAGAAACGCGTCAGGCTCGCCCGCCCACGGAGCGACCAGCGTCCGGAACCCCTTCTCTTCCGCCACCGTCTCGATGCGGCGGCGGTCTTCGTCGGTGAAGGGCGCCTGGCTGACCATCAGCGTCGCGACGGTGCCGCGGGCGACCATCACGACTTGGTTCGCGGGCACAGCGACTCCACGCTGCAGCAGCGACGCGGTCGCGAGCGCGAGCAGGCGGCTGGTCTCGGAAGTGGCAGTGGGCGCAAACCAGCGCGAGACGCTGAAGACGCCGCCCGGCTTGAGGCGAGAGAGAAAGACGTCCCACGCCTCGAGCGTGTAGAGGCCGTTTTCGGAAAGGGTGAACGCGCCCGCGCCCGTCGCGGCCCAGGTGTCGATGAGCGACATCTGCAGGACGTCGAAGGTCTGGTTGGACCTGCTGAGCACCGAGCGCGCCTCGCCGTGAATCAGCTCGACGCCGGGGTGGCCCGCGAGGTGGGCGAAGTCACGGTAAGGGCCGTTCAGCGCGCGCAAGAGGCTGTCGTTGATTTCGATGCCGGTGATGGGCGTGTTGCGGCCCCAGAGTGCGGCGAGCACATCGCGGCCGCCGCCGACGCCGATGATGCCGACCGCGCCGTGGCGCAGGTGGTACGGCAAGGCGGTGACGTCGTACGAGACCCAGTCGAGCGAGGCGGGGTCACCGTCCCACTTCGTGATGGGCGTGCCGGCTTCACCGTCGATGAGGACAATCGACGAGGTCGCCTCGAAGCCCTCGGTGCCCTTGCCTGCGCCCCAGTAGTAGGCGGCGCCTTCTTGCGGGCGGGTGATGATGACGTACGAGTGCGTGTTCCACGCGGACCAGCCGACGTTCAGCGCGGTGCGCAGGTTGCGGTTCTTCGAGTAGACGACACCGAGGCCCTGCGGCACGGCGGTGTTGATGCCGGCGATGACGAGCAGCGTCCCGGCGAGCACGAGGGTGGAACGCGCGGCTCCGAAGCACCACGCCCCGATGGCCGCGATGGCAGCCGCGACGAAGACGGCCGAGGTGAGGTTGGTCGCAGCGAGCAGGGGGATGACGAGCAGGCAGCCGAGCGACGCGCCCAGCAAATCGGCCGCGTAGAGCTTGCCGATGTCGCCTTTCGTGCGCGTGAGCGCGAGGGTGACCACGACGCCCGAGAGGAAGAAGGGCAGGCCGAGCGCGAGGGTCGAGAAGGTGAGCGCGGCGAGCTCCATGCCGCTGAACGTCTCGAGGGTGGGAATCGGGATGACGAGGTTCAGCAGGTGCGTCGCCGGCATCGAGAGGGCGAGCCAGCGGGCGTACTTCGGCAGGGCCTCGAGGGCGGCGTCGTTCTCGAAGCGCTCGCCGCCAAGGAAGACGAAGACGGCTCCCGCGGCCATGCCGAGCATCGCGAGCGACACGGCGAAGAAGGCGAGGTGGTACCAGGTCAGCGCGGACAAGAGCCGCGAGTCGAGAATCTCGAGAACCAGCGTGGCGACGGTGACGAGGAAGAGTCCCGACAGCCGCTTCACGTGGACAGCGTCTCTTCGGAAGGCATCGAGGAGAGCGAATCGGGCCACGGGGGTGGTTTAGCCCGGGGCTGCACGATTTCCCGCACGTTTCACCACCCCCTTTCGTCCTCATCTCCATGGACCCCATCTCGAGAAGCTCACCGCGCACCGACCTGAACGAAGCCCGTCGCCGGGCGCTCGAAGCGGATGTGCGGCCGGCCGAGACGGAGGCAACGCCGGCACCTGCGGCGGCGCCGACGGGGTACTCGCCGAACAGCTGTTTCGAGGCGGCTCCGGTGGCGTTGTCGGCCAGCGATGCAGCGGCGGGGTCGCGGCGAATCGGCGAAGCGCGGGGGAACTACCAGACGGCGCGCACCGAGGTCGACCGCCTGAACGGGCACCTGCAGGCGGGGCTTCGGACGCCGGCGTTGCGTGAGCCAGCGGCGGCGCAGCGGTTCCGCGATGAGTTCCGCGCGGCGAATGCGCCGGCTTACGAGAGGGAAGCGCAGGCGGCGCGCGACCTGGCGACGGCGGTGCGGGAAGCGGGCCCGGGGCAGCCGCGGCCGGCGGTGGAGACGGTGGCCGCATTGAACACGCTGTCGGGCTCGAGTGAAGCGGGGCAGGCGATCGAGCTCGCGGGACGCCTGGCAGGCGGTGCGAACCCGGTGATTCCGCAGGGCGTGGCAGAAATCGTCGCGCAGCAAGCGGCGGATACGCAGCTGCGGACGAGCCTCGTGAATGGCCGGACGGCGGAAGAATCGGCGAATGCGGTGGGGTCGGCGCTGCGCGGCGCGGGCTTTGGAAGCACGGCAGCGAAGCTCGCGGCGCCGGCGCAGATCGCGGCGCGGTTCGCTTCCCTGGGCGTCGCGTCGACGCTGGGCGGCGCGGTGACGGCGGCGTCAGACTTCAGCGCCTTCGCGCGCACGGGCGATGCGACGAGCGCGGTCGCAGGGGGAATGCAGCTGGCGGGGGCCGCGGGCGCGGGGCTTGCGCTCGCAGGAGCCGGGGCGGCGGTCACCATCCCTCTGGCGGTGGTGGGCGGCGGAGCGATGGTCGCACGCACGGTGGCGCAGCAGAACGAGTACCTCGCGGCGGTGGGGCCGTCGCTGCAGCGGGCGCTGAATGTCGACGCGGAATCGGCGCGGGCGATGGCGGCGCAGCCGGCGAACGTGCGGCGGATGCAGGAGCTCGGGCTGTCGGACGCGCAGATTCGTGAGGTCGCTTCGAACCCGAACTCGCGGCACGTGCTGACGCGCGACACGCTTCAGCACCTGCAGCCGCACCTCGCGCGCGCGACGCCGGCCGAGCGGGCGCAGCTGCTGCAGGGGATGAACTACGAAGACGTGGGTCGTGCGGCGCGGGCGACCTCGTTTGGCCCGGGGATGCTGCGCGGAATGGATCCGCAGATGGGAGAACTGGTCGAGCGCCTGGCGCCGGCGCGCCGCTAGCAATCGCCCTTTTTCTGTTCTGGCGGGGTGTGGTGACAGTGAAGGGGTGAACCGTCTCCAGGCGTTGGCGCTCGTCGTGTCGCTGGTCGGCTGTACGGGTGGCTGGCTGGTGCCTGCGGTCGATGCAGGGGGCGTGGTCGATTCCGGCGTACCGGATTCAGGAATGCCGGACGCCGGGTTGTTGTGTTCGCTCGAAGAGGGGCTGGTGATTCCGAGCGCGCAGGCGGCGAAAGGGGTGCTCATCGGCGCTGGCAAGTTCCTGCTCTACAACGCGGCGCGGCCGTACGAGCTGTTGAAGCTTCCGGGCTCGCTGGGCGGCTTCGAAGTACTCGCGGTCTCCCCGCTGAACGACTTGCCCCAGTGGCTCGAGTTCATCAAAGAAGACCTGCCGCTACTGCTCGGCACCGACGCGCGCCGCGCTGAGTTCGCGCGATTTTTCGAGCCGTACCAGCGTGCAGCCGCGGGTGCAGGTGGAGTACAGCGCGGAGTCGACGCGCGCTTTTTTCACCCGGGTCCGGGATTTGAGCCGCGCGGGCTTTCCGCAGTTTCGGGTCGTGCCGCGGTTGATCGAGCTCGCCGGCCCGCGCGTGCAGATGTACGAACTGACGACGCAGACGTTCACCGCGGGGGCAACGATCGTCTCTGTAGAGTTGGACGTCGTGTTCGGAGTCAACACCTTCACCGCCGCGAACGTGGTGACGGAGCTCGAGGCGAACGGGCTGCCTCCCTGACCAACCGACGGCTCAGTTCGACGGGCGCGGGCGGCGGCGCGCTTCGTCGTGCGTCTCGGCGGGCACCAGGCACAGCGGGCCGCGGCCGATCAAATCGGTGCGCTTCGCGATCGTCAGCGCCTCACGGACCAGGGGCCACTGCTCGGGGTTCCAGTAGAGGAGCAGCGCCTTCTGCAGCTTCTTCTCGCGAAGGCCGGTGGCCGTGTAGACGGGCTCCATCTTCAGCGGGTCGATGCCCGTCCAGTACATGCAGGCGGCGATCGACATCGGCGTGGGAATGAAGTCCTGCACCTGGCGCGGGCGCTTGCCGTTCTTCTTCAGCCAGACGGACAGCTCAATCATGTCGTCGAGCGTCGAGCCAGGGTGACCGCTGATGAAGTACGGAATGTCGTACTGCTCTTTGCCGGCGTCCTTGCTCGCGCACGCGAACATCGCCTGAAAGCGCTCGAAGCTCTCGATGCCGGGCTTCTTCATCTTCTCGAGCACGCGCGTGCTCACATGTTCCGGAGCCACCGAAAGCTGACCGCCCACGTGATGCGTCGCGAGCTCAGTCACATATTCCGGCGAGAGTTGGGCGAGGTCGTAGCGAACGCCGCTGGCGATGAAGACGTGCTTGACGCCTTCTTCCTTCCGCACCGACTTCATCACGTCGATCAGCGGGTCATGGTCGGTGACCAGGTTCTCGCAGACGCCCGGGTGAACGCACGACAGCTTGCGGCAGGCACGCTCGATCTCGGGCGACTTGCACTTCATCTTGTACATGTTGGCGGTCGGGCCGCCGAGGTCGGTGATGGTGCCGCGGAAATCGCCCATGCGGCGCACTTCGCGAATCTCGCGCAGCACGCTGGCTTCCGACCGGTTCTGAATCACGCGGCCTTCGTGCTCGGTGATTGAACAGAAGGTGCAGCCGCCGAAGCAGCCCCGCATCAGCACGATCGAGTGCTTCACCGTCTCGAACGCCGGAATCTTCTCGGTGTAGCTGGGGTGCGGCTTGCGAAGGAAAGGCAGGTCGTACAGCTCGTCCATCGCGACCGAGTCGGGGTTCGCTTCGCCGTCGTCGAGAGGAATCGCGGGGGGGTTGAAGTAGACGGCGCGGTCGCCGTGGCGCTGCGCGACGGGGCGCGCGTTGCCGGGGTTCGTCTCCATCTGGAAGTCGCGCGACATGCGCGCGAACGCCGTCTTGTCAGCGACGACCTGCTCGAAGCTGGGAAGGACGACGGTCTTCTTGTCGGCGGCGCGCCTGGCGGGGTCTGCCTCGAACGTCTTCATCGCGTCGTCCTTGATGACGTACGCGGTGCCGCGGATGTCGCGCAGCTCGGACACCTTCTCGCCGGCCTTCATGCGGCGCGCGATGTCCCAGACGGGGCGCTCGCCCATGCCGAAGACGAGCAGGTCGGCCTTGGCGTCGATGAGAATGGAGCGGCGAACGTTGTCGCTCCAGTAGTCGTAGTGCGCGATGCGGCGCAGCGAGGCCTCGATGCCACCGAGGACGATGGGGACATCGGGGTACGCCTCGCGGCAGCGGTTCGCGTAGACGATGGTCGCGCGGTCGGGGCGTTTTCCGGTGTGGCCGCCGGGCGTGTACTGGTCTTCGCCGCGGTTCTTCTTCTGCGCGGTGAGCCGGTTGAGCATCGAGTCGAGGTTGCCCGCGGCGACGCCGAAGAAGAGGCGGGGCTTGCCGAGCGCCTTGAAGGGGTCCGCCGAATGCCAGTCGGGCTGCGAGATGACGCCGACGCGGAAGCCGCGGCCCTCGAGAAACCGGGCGATGAGAATCGGCCCGAATGACGGGTGATCGACGTAGGCGTCACCCGAGACGATGACGATGTCCACCGCGTCCCAGCCGCGCGCGTCGAGATCAGCCTTGTTGGTCGGGAGGAAGCGTTGCACTGCGCTTCGACCCTTACCACGGGCCCCCGTCGGGACGCAGGGGGTGGACCACGGCGATGGCGTCGAGGTCGAAGCCACCGGAAGTAGGCACATACCGGTTCTTTCCCGAGTCTCGGATGCGCACGTAACGCGCGTGGGTGAGGCCCAGGGTCGCGAGGTCAAAGCCGTCTCCGCCGGCGACCAGCGGGTCGGTGGGCGAGATGCCGGACGCGGTGCTCGAGTAGACGGGGTGCACGCCCGCGCAGCCGGGGTAGCCGGCGTCGGGGTCATCGGCAGCGCAGGGCCACTCGTGCCAGGTGGCGCCGTCGTCGCTGACGGCCACGGCGCCTGTCTCGATGAAGCCCACGAAGGCGTTCTCGAAGACGAGCAGGTCGACGCCGGGCCCGTCGCTTACCAACAGGTCGTCGAGGGCGAGGATGATTTCCCCCCCGTTCCCGAGCGAGAGGACGTCGAACGAGCCGAGGGCGTCTCCGCCGCCTTGGGGTGGGCCGAGGACGAGCTGTGGATTGCCGAACCCTGCTCCCTTTCCCGCGTCGAAAGAGACGACGCGCGCGGCGAATGGGCCGGCGCCCGCATCGCGAGGGCCGGCATCAGGAACCCCCGAGTCAGAAACAGCCGCGTCTGTGGACGCATCGATTCCCGCGTCGAAGGCGGGAATCGGTGCGCCACAGGCGAGGCAGAACAACAGTGCGGCTGGCGAGAGCTTCACCAGCCGCGCGCTCACGGCTTCACCACCCGGACGAGGCGGCGGCCGGTGCGGTCTTTCACGCCGAGCAGCAGGTCGTCACCGAGGTGCCCGATGAAATCGACTTCGGTGCAGCGGTTGGGAGCAGACACGACAGTCTGTGCCGCTCCGACGGTGACGGTCTGCACGCCAGAGCCGGCCAGCGTGAGCGGGTAGCGCACGATGTCGGAAGTGACTGCCTGGTAAGTAGGCGGCAGGAAGTCGCCGCGCTGCACGGCGACGCCGTCTTTGAAGCCGACCGCGTTGAGGACATCGAAGCCCGCGTAGACCTCGACGCTGCCCATCAGCGAGAAGCTGGTCGAGCCGGCGATGGGCCCGAGGTACGTCGACGGAGCGACAGCCAGCAGGTGGTTCTTCGAGTCGGACGTGGCGGTGCCGTAGTACCCGGCGATGACGACGCCGTTGCTGGTGACGGCGCTGACGCCGCTGGCCGCCTGCCAGGTGGAATCGAAGGTGGCGAGCGGGGCTCCAGTGCTGGTGGACGCGGTGAGCGCGTAGATGCCTGAGCCCGCCGTGGTGCCGAGGCCGAGAGCGTTGATCAGAAACTTCCCTGAGACCGAGGTCGCGGAGTAGTTGCCCGGCGCGTTGATGTATTTGGTAGGGGTCGGCGCGCCCGGGGTGAAGACGAGCACGGCGCCGGCCGACGCCGCCTTCGTGTAGCCGGCGAGCAGCGACGTGCCGTCACTGGTGAGGAAGTTCGAGGCGAAGCCCGTCGGCTCGTTCGCCGGGACGACCGGCTGGAACGCAGCGGCCTGCGCAATCGCCGGGTACGTGCCGAGGCTGAAGATGCCGACCGGCAGGCTGGTGGCCGTCTCGGTGCCCAGCGCGAAGAGCGTGGCTCCGTTCCGCTCGACCGTGAGGACGTTCACACCGAGCGCCGGCGCTTCCTGCACCGTGAAGCCCATGCCCAGCACCAGGGTGCCGAGCTTCGGATCCAGCGCGACCACCTGGCAGTTCACGCCGCCATCCGGCAACAGCGCGCTGCCGCCGCCGGTTCCAGCTCCGCCGCCGGATCCGCCGTCTGGCGTCTCAGTGCCAGGCCCGCATGCGTTGAACGACACGAGCGCGAAGCACAGCGCGCCCAGCCCTAACGACTTCTTTCCGTACGTCATGTCGACTCCCTTCGGCCCCACGGCCGTTGAGCCCGTCGAAAGACATGGAAACGAAAGAAGACCGCAAGAATGCGCGCAGGCGTCTGACGCCCCCACGCCCCCCTCGGAGCGGTTGGACCACACGTCAACGGCAGGTCTTCGGACTCTCAGGCGCGCCGAACTTCCGGCTCCTACTGACCGTCGCTTCCCAGGATCAAAAATCTCCCAGTGCTTGTTGACGGTGTTCGTTCCTGATTACCGCTGCGGGGCAGTCCCGGATTTGCACCGGGTTCCCTTGACCGCTGACGGGCTGCTCGTACGGGCCGCGCCAATCGAAGTCAACGATTCACGGCCCGATGCTCTGCTCACCGCAGCTGCGCGAAGAATGGAAGCCATGCGCGTGCGGCAGGGCTAAGCGAGGCGGATGAAACTCCACCCTGCACTGCTGGCGCTGCTTCTTTGCGGTGGAAGCGCCGCCGCCCACGATCAGTGGCTCGAGACGGAGCCAGCGGCTCCCCCCACGGGCAAGCCGTTCAAGCTCTACCTGCAGGTGGGTGAGCACCTGTCGTCGGCCGAGCCGGCGCAGCTGAAGAGCCGCGACCGCTACTCGCGCTTCGCCGCGATCACCGCCAAGGGTCGCCGCGATCTGCTCGCGACGCTTCGTGAAGACACGCAGCCGATCGCGGCGGTGCCAATGGAGAAGGCGTCGATGATCATCGCGCTCGACTCGACGACGCGGCAGATCGAGCTCGACGCCGAGAAGTTCGCTGCCTACCTGCTGGAAGAACGACTGGTCAGCGTCCTCGCCCAGCGCGTCGAACGAAACGAGGAAGACGTGCCCGGCCGCGAGAAGTACTCGCGATCGATGAAGACCTTCGTCTTCGGTGCTGACGAGGAGCTCTTCGTCAAAGCGGTCGGGCAGGACCTCGAGGTGGTTCCGCTGACGAGCCCTCGCAAAGCGACCGGGACCCTGACCGTGGAGGTGCTGTTCAAGGGTAAGCCGTTGCCGCGCGCCGCTCTGACGATCGCAAACCGCCTCAACTCGGTGGTGAAGGCACAACACGTGCGTTCAGATGCGAACGGCAAAGCCGAGTTCGTGTTCGCTCGCACCGGCGACTGGTTCATCGGCCTCGTCCACATGGAACGTTCGACCGAGCCGGACGCCGACTGGCGCAGCTACTGGTCGAGCCTCACGTTTCACCTCGACTGACCAAAAGAAAGGTCCACTCCGCCGCTGGGGGCAAACGGAGTGGACCTCGTGCTGCGCACAATTCGAAAAAGAAGAAAGCCTCACTCCGCGCTGGGGGAGAACGGAGTGAGGCGGGTGTCACCCAATCAGCGAACTTTGGGAGCGCATTCCCCTTCACCGCGGAAGTGGCCAATCGTGCGGCCAACCGAGGTGACGAAATCCTTCAAGGTCTTCACGTTGCTCGCGCCGCCGACGCCGTACTGCGTGACGGGCAAAGTGGTGAGCTGCACGGCGTTGACTTCGTCGAGGGTGACTTCACCGTCGGCCGGGGTCTTGTCGGCATCGGCATACGCCTGGAACCGAATCTTCGCCTTCGCCGACTGAAGGTCGTCGTACCAGAAGTGGTCTCCGTGAACGGTGAGCTGCACGGTCTCGGTGCCGCCGGTGGGAACCACAACGCCCTGGCCGAGCTCTTTGCTCTCGCAGACTTCGTAGAGGGTGTTGGTGGTGAAGCCCCACTTGAGGGTCTTCGTCACCGCCCCCTTCGTCACGCTGGCCTCGATGTACGTCGAGTAGCCATTGGTCTTCATGAAGTCGACGTCGGCCTGATCCGCGCTGCCTGCAACCGCGGCGCTGGCCGGAGCGAGCGCGTAGCTGACGCGATCCCACCGCGAGGCGGCGATCGCGTCGAACTTCTCGATGCTCAGCGGACCCTTCTTCTTCAGGTTGAAGACCTTCGGCGTCTTCATCGTCGCACCGACGGTGCCGTCTTTGCTCGCGACCTTGATCTCACCGATGACGACCAGGAACTTCGAGTACGACAGCTCCCAGCCGTCGACGAAACCCGTCGCATCGGCGCTGTCGACGGGAATTTTCTGTTCGATGTATTCCTCACCGTAGGTGGTGAAGTCGACGCTGCCCGAGCCACCGCCGCAGGCCGCGAGTCCCACCACACAGAAAAGACCGATGACTTTCTTCATTTGTTGCTCCTTCAAGGCGCGACCCACTTCACGTCGTAGGCGGTGGTGTCGAGAACTCCGCGAACGAAGCCGTTGAAGGCCACGCTGTCGGAAGAAAAGACCGAGACGCCGTCGGCGTTCGGGGTACCGGCTGTCGAGAAGTCGATGCGTGACAGCCACACGCTGGTGAGCGCCGTGAGCCGCGCGGTACCTTTTTCGTCTTCGAGAATCTTTTCGAACCGCACCCCTTCGATGGGCGCTGGCGGGGTGAACGCGCCGGTGTCGAAGTTCACCGTCACGCTGTCCTTGGTCGCGGTCCCGGCGAGCTGCACGGTGTCGAGCGTCAGCTGCATCGAGCCGTAGTCGCCAGTGACGGCTTCAGCGAGGCCGAGCTCGGTGGGGGTAGCCGCGAGCAGGTCGAGGTCTTTCGGGGTGAGCAGCTCGCCCAGCGCGTCGCCCTGCAGGTAGTGACCGGGGTGCGCCCACGCGGTGCCGCCGATGAGGAGGTACGGGTCGAACTCCCACCGGCTGCTCAGCAACACCTTGCCGGTGAAGAAGCGAACCGGCGCGACTTTCGCGGTCGCCTTCGTCAGCGTCACCGCCCAGCCGCTGTCGTTCGCCGCCGCGGGCGCAGCGTGCGTGACCTCGACGGGAAAAGTGCGGCGCTTCTGAGCGACGCCACCGCACGCGCAGAGGCAGGCCAGGGTGGAAGAAAGAACGAGGCGGCTCATATGTGAATCTCCACGGTGGCTGAGAATTGGCGGGGGGCTCCCGCGGTGAACTGGCGCGAGGGCAACCGGCTCACGGGCGCGCCGGGGATGAAGCTCGAGGCGTAGACGAACTCGCCGTCGCGCCAGCGGGCGTCGAGCAGGTTGCTGAAGTCGAAGCGGAGCTCGGCGGGGCCGATGCGAACGCCGATGCGCGCGTCGAGCAACGCGACCGTCTGCGAGAACTCTTCGAAGGGAAGCGGACGCGGGCCAAGCAACGTGAAGCCGGCGCCGATGAGGCCGTGGCTTGCGAGCCCAAAAATCGTGAAGGGCCTTTTGTACCCGGCGTCGATGCGCGCGACCGTCGGCGCGAAGTAGGGCAGCAGGTCGCCCGTCTGCGTCTGGTGCGCGGTGGCGAGCGTGCCGCTGGCAGAGATGACGAGGTTCTCGATCGGCCGGGCAATGGCCTGAAGTGCACCGCCGACGCGCAGCGTGGGGCCGATGAAGACGGTGGTGCCGGCCGAGTGGTCGAAGAAGAAGTCGTCGTCGACGAAGGACGTGAAGCCGCTGAGCTGCAGCGCGAGCTTCGAGAAAGCCAGAGCCCCACCGACTTCTCCGCCGCGCACCGAAACAAAAGGAGCGCGCTCCCCGTCGGCGAGGCTGCGCGCCTGGGGAGAACGGAACCCGTCGCCGTAGTTTGCGAAGAGGCGCACGTGCTCGCCAAGCGTGCGCTCGATTCCCGCTTTCAGACCGCCGTGCACTCCGAGGGCAGACCGCGAGTACCCCTTGCCGTCGTAGAAGCGCGGGTTGATGAACGCGAGGGTGTCGACGATTTCGAAGCCGAGCAGGTCCGCCCGGCCCCCGAGCAGGAAGCGCCAGCCACCGCGGGAATAGGTGAGCTCGCCGTAGGCATCGGCGGCCGACTGGACGAAGCGGGCGTCGACTTCATCGGCGTAGGGAGTGCCGTCGCTCTCGCGGTAGCGGCGCTGAATCTGGTTGGCGGCGTCGCGGTGCGCTCCGAGTCCGAGCTCGGCGGAAAGCGGATTTCCGAGCAAGGTGAAGCTGCGGCGGTGAATGACGCGCGCGCCGACGGTGTTGACGTTGTGCGTCTGCTCGAGCCCGTCGCCGCGCTCGTCGGTGATGTAGCCGGTGAAGTTGTTGCGAAGGCGCAGGTCGGAGAGCACTCCGTAGACTTCGAAAGTGGTGCGGCCGGTGTCGTGCGGAAGGTCGAGCCCGACGAGCAGCTGGTGCCGCGATGCCGAGCCGCCCTGCCCGCGCGCGGTCGCCTGAAAGAAGGTGAAGCGGCCCGCGTCGACGTCGGCCTCGCGCACGACGCCGGGCGAGTCGAAGCGGGTGACGTAGTTGCCGAGGAGCACGCGAACGCGCGCGCCCTTCACATTGGCGGTGGCCTGCGCGAGCAACGACGCCTTGCCGAAAGCGCGCTGCGGCCCGAAGCCGTCGGACTTCGAGAGCTCGAGCGCGGCGAAGGTCGACTCGTCTTCTCCGGGGCGGAAACCGACGACCAGGCGCTGGGTGGCGAACTGGCCCAGCGACGCGGAGACCAGCAGGCCCTGTTCGGCGAGCCCGAGGTCGAAGCGAACGGTGCCAGCGACGGCGAAGTCACCCTGGAACGCGCGGTAGCTGCCTTCGGTGATGTGCAGCTCGCGAACGGCCTCGGGGATGAGCCAGTTCACATCGGCGTAGCCGACGGCGTGGAGGTGCGAGACCTGGTTGACGGGAAGACCTGCGACATCGAGCTCGACGTCCTGGCCGTGCACGGCATCGAAGCCGCGAAGGAACAGCTGCTGCGCTTTGCCGGCGCCGCTGTGCTGCGAAGCGACCATGCCGGGCACGAGCCGCAGCAAGTCGGTGGCGCCCTGCTTCGGAGCGGCCTGCACCACATCCTGCGGAACCACGTACTCGGACGCGCTGCGGGCGCCGCGCGAGCCGCGAACGGTGGTGACCATCGGCGTGCCCGCATCGGACTCGACGACGCCTGCATCTTCGATGGAAGGCTGCGCCGCCGCGAGGACGGGCAGAAAGCCCACCACGAAGGCGAGCCGGCAAAGCCTGGGCATTGGGTCGGGTTGAACGAAGACGAGAGGACCGCGACGAGAACGTGCGCTTCGACAGCAGCGCTACGGACCCTGCGATTTCTCGACCCGGTGCCAGGCGGGCAACGACGGCGACGACGGCGGCTGCGGAACAACAGTGGCGACCGCGAGCAGCACCAACACCAGCGAAGGCATCGGAGCGGCGGCGGCAAACAACGCCTTGCCGTGCTCCAGCGACCCCTGGCCGTGCTCCCCGGGAACCGACGGGCCGGGACCATGCGAGTGGCCGTGGCCTTCGGGGTTCAGCGGAAGGGTGTGAACGGCGCCGAGCGCTGCGTGCTGGGCCGGAACGTGAGAGACGAGCCGGTGAACGACGGGACCCACGACCAGACCCCACCCGAGAAGAAGGGCGGCGAGAAAGGAAAGCTCTCGGCGGTCTTGGCGAATCACGTTGTCGGTTGGGTGCTTACTTCAGAAGTCCATACGCGCGCCGAGGGAGTTCGGATGTGCGCTGGCGGTACCCGTGCGAAAATCACCTACTTGCAGGCCTCGACGGCGCCGTAGCGGCACGCCTTCGCCTTCATCGCCTTCACTTCTTTTGGGGGCGCCTTGTCGGCCTTCATCAGCTCGGCGATGCGCGCGCACGAGTGGGCGGACCAGCGGGTGCAGCCTTTCTCGTACGACGACCTGGACTTCGCGGGGTCATCGGTCTCGAGCAGGCGTCCAAGCCCCGCACACGCGTCGGGCTTCTCGGCGTCGCAGCCGCGCTGGTACGCCTCGATCGCTTTCGCGGGCTCCTTCAATTCTTCCAACGCGAGGCCGAGGCCCGCGCAGCCGATGGCGCCCTCGAAGGTGCAGCCCTTCTCGAGCATCGCGCGGGTGCGAATGGGGTCCTTGTTGGGAAGCTTGCCGCGGATGACGAGCGTGCCCCAGAGCGCGCATGGGCGAACCTGCAGAGTCTCGTTGCACTGCTTCTCGAAGCGGCGGCCGGCGCGCAGGAAGCCGATGCCGGCGGCCTCGGCGTTCTTCTTCACCTGGTGGCTTCCGGTTTCCTGGGCGTCGGCAAGGTCGACGCAGGCCTGGGCGTCTCCGCCTTCGCAGGCGGCCTCGATTTTTTCGGCGCCGCGCTTGGGGTCGGGCTTCACGGCGTCTGAGTGCCACAGCAGCAGGCCTAGGTTTGCGCAGGCGCCGTGTTGATCATCGGCACAGGCATTCGCGCAGGCGACAGAGGCGCGCTTTTCGTCGCGGGGAATTCCGGACTCGTCGAGGAGCAGGGCGCACATCGCGGCGCAGCCGGGGCCATCTCCCAGGGAGCAGGCGCGATCGAACCTCTCGAGGGCCAGTGACGGTTCGCGCTTGGTGAGCAGGTGGGCGTTGCCGAGCTCGGTGCATGCGGGCGCATGGTTCTTCGCGCAGCCTTCGCGCCAGAGCTTCATCGCGCGCTCGGTGTCCTTCACCTTGTGTCGGCCTTCATTGAGGACGCGGGCGAGCATGGTGCAGCCCTCGAGGCCGCCGCGGTCGCAGCTCTTTTCCATCAGCGAGAGTCCGCGGTTGATGTCTTGCGGCAAGCCGTAGGGGCGCAGCAGCAGCTCGCCGAGCAGGCCGCACGCGTCGGCCTGGCCATCGCGGCACGCGGGCTCGAGAAACTTCGCCGCCTTCTCGTAGTCCTGCGGCAGGTCGCCGCGGCCAGAGAAATAGAGGGCGCCCAGCGCGTAGCAGGACTTCTCGTCGCCTCCCGAGCAGTCGACCTCGAGCTTCTTCGGGTCGACCGGGCGGCCGCGACCTCCGGGGCCGCAGCATGACGTCCGTTCGCTCTCGCACGCCCGCCGGCACTTGCTGTCGGCGAAGCAGCCCTTCACGCACTGGGTGAAGGCTTTTTCGCAGTCGCTGCATTGCGCCGCAGCGGCTGTCGAGATGAGCGCGAGGGTGAGCGCGAGGCCCTTCATGCAGGGGAGTGTTAGTACAGCTCGGCGGTGCCGGTGACGCCTCCGTCGGTGGTTCCACCAACGATCATCACGGCGCCACTGTTGAGCCTGACAAACGCGAAGTGCTCGTCCCTCCAGCCACGAGCACTTTTCCACTCGGAAGCAGGATTGCGGCGGCGCCTGTTCGTCCCATCGGCATGTTGGGGCCCGCGCTCCACGTGCCTCCAATCGGCTTATAAAGTTCGGTCGAGTTGATCACTGCCGTTCGGGAGCACAGTCGCCGTATGAGCCGCGCGGCCCATAGTGAGGCTTCCGGTGGCCGACCAACTGGTGCTGCAAGTTGCGGCGTGCACGACTGACCTGAACAACAACCGTTCGGGCACGACGCCGCGTTGCATCGGGAGGATCAGGGCGAAAACAGAAATGCAGTTTCGGATCGCAGTAGTCGCGGGGTTTGCCGCGATCGACGCATTCAGCGTCGGTGTTGCAACGGGGGAGACCGCAGCCACTCAGCGACACCACCGCCAAGAGGATCAAGCTGACGTTTCGCATGTCTCCCCCCCGAATCGACCGCACCTCAATTCGACGAACGAACTACTGACACTTTCCCGTGCTGCCGTTGCACGTGCCCAACAAGCAAGCGGTGCCGTCGGAGACGCAGCTGATGAGGCTGCAGCACTTGCCAGCCGCGCATGCAGGGATGCAAAGCTCTGGAAGCCCGCCGCTGCCGCCGAACCCACCGAAGCCACCGAAACCACCGGTACCGCCCGAGCCGCCGCCGGTGCCCGTGCCGCCGCCGAGGCACACGCCCGCGTCGAGGTTACACGCCGGATTCGCGCCCTGACAGGTGACGCACGCGGCGCCGTTGAGGCCGCACTGATTGGCGTTGATGCTGGTGACGCAGACGTTGTTGGAGCAGCAACCATCCGCGCAAGTCGTCGCGTCGCAGAGGCCGCCGGCGCACGCGCTATTCACGCAGGTCTGACCCGCACCCGTGTTGCACACCTTGCACGGGAGGCCGCCGCCGCCGCACTGCGTGTCGCTGATGCCGCCCATGCACGCGCCGTTGACGGGGTTGCAGCAGCCGGCACAGTTGAGGTTGCTGCACGCGGCGACTCCGCCGCCTGCGCCCATGCCGCCGCCGGTGCCCATGCCGCCACCCTTGCCGCCGCCCGAACCACTCGTGCCGCCACCCGAACCACTCGTGCCGCCACCCGAACCGCTCGTGCCGCCGCCCGAACCACTCGTGCCGCCGCCGCTGCCCGTCGAGCCACCCGCTCCGCCGCCGGCGCTGCCGTTGCGGCACTGGCCGACCGAGCAGCTCTGCCCCGTCTTGCACATCGAGCAGGTGATGCCGTCTTCGCCGCACGCTTCGGGGCTGGTGCCGTTGAAGCAGTCGCCGGCCGCGTCACAGCAGCCCGCACACGTGTTGCGACTGCACTTCGTGGTCGTGGGCTTGGTGCCGCACGAGGGGACGACAGCAACGACGAATCCGAGCGACATGCCGAGCGCGATGGCCCGAATGGTCGTGATGTTGATCATTTGTGTTTTCTCCCAGCGTGGTGCGCACGCTGAATCTTCGAAACGGCCCCTTGGACATCAACCCGCGGCGCGCACTCCTACACACATCCGCATGTAGGCGACAAGGGGGGGCCTTGATCTCCGCTCCGCACATAAGCACCATGCGCCCGTTTTGAGGGGAGCTCTCCCCTTTCCGCGCACCTTTCGCACCTCTGGAGTCCGCATGATGACCTCCCGGCTTTCCCTGGCCTTCGTTCTCACCGCCGTTGCTTTCACGTCGGGCTGTAACTGTAAGGGGAGCCAGATCGGCTCGAGCAACGCGGATCTGGGAGTGGTGTGGAAGGACGCGACCGGCGTCGAGCTGATCAACCGGGACGCGACCTACGACTTCGGATCCGCTTTCGTTGGCGAAAAGATTTCGAAGAAGATGGTTATTCGCAACACAGGCAAGGGCGTCTTGAAGTTGGTGTCGCTCGAAAGAATTGAAGGCGCGAGCGTCACCATCGGCGCCGACGTGAAGACCGACGCGGCGTTCGAGGTGCAGTTCGAGCCGGACGTTGAAGTGGCGTCGACGGCCGAGCTGGAAATTGACATGGCCTTCACGCCCCGCGGCGGAAAGGACTACTTCGTCAAGCTGACGCTGTCTGCGGGCGGCACGAAGGCCGGCGAAGACACGGCGACGATTCTGCTGAAGGGCAAAGGAGAAGGCGGCGCGTGCGCGACGCCCGACGAGCTCGACTTCGGGCCGGTGCCGATCGGCGACCGCTTCATGCTGCCGGTGGAAGTGAAGAACCCGCACAGCATCACGGGCCTTGCGGTGATTGGCGACGTGATGGGCGCCGACGCTGTCTCTTTCGACGTGAACCCGAAGGGCGACGTGGCGATTCCGGCGATGACGTCGCGCACCATCGAAGTGGGCTTCTCGCCGACGCAGAAGCGCGAGTACACGGCGACCGTGATGATGAAGGGCCCGGGCGAGTGTGAGCCGGCGGCAGTGAAGCTGAAGGGCGTGGGCGTCGACGACGTGCTGACGTGGACGCCGGTCGAGCTCGACTTCGGCTACGTGAGCCCCGGCATCGAAGCGGGCCGCCAGGTGATGTTCACCAACCTCTCGAAGGTTCCCATCACCATCACGCAGGTGGTGACGTCGATGCCGACGGACTTCCTCTACAAAGACCCGGCTGGCACGATGGCGACGACGTTCACGATTCCGGGCGATGGCGTGCCGACGGCGATGAACGTGGCGTGCAAGCCGTCGAGCCTCGGGCCTCGCACGGCGAACCTCACCTTCCAGACGCCGCTGATGAAGCAGCCCAGCGGCATCATCGCGATGAAGTGCTACGGCGGCGGGCCGCGCATCAAGGTGACGCCGCGCCCGGCCCTGGGCTTCGGCAAGGTGGCCTTCTACGCGGGCGCTCCGATTCCGGTGACGCGCAAGCTGACGGTGCTGAACATCGGCACCAAGCCGCCGAACGGCGACGTGCAGGGCAACCTCTTCCTCGGAAAGCTCGTGGGCGGCATGGCGGGGCAGATTCCGCTGGTCACCATCAAGCCGATGAACGCGACGACGGCGCTCGACGAAATCGACCTCGGCATTCCAGCGTCGTACGACCTGGCGAAGGGCCTCGAGGCAGTTGCGGGCAAGAACATCGCCGACCTGTCGGTGACGCTGACGCCGAAGAGCGTGGGCGCGAAGGACGCTGAAATCACGATTCACAGCAACGACTCGGCCGAGCCGAACGTGGTGATTCGTTTGACCGCGGACGCGCAGATGCTGCCGCCGTGCAACCTGCAGGTGACGCCGATGGGCACGGTGAACTTTGGGCTGGTCGCTCCGCCGGCGTTCAAGGAGCTGCCGGTGACGGTGACGAACCTGGGCCAGAACCCAGGCGACCTCTGCTACCTCAGCGGCATCGAGATCGCCTCGGGCAGCAACGCGGCCTACTCGCTGGTGGGCGGCGCCATCGACAGCAAAGAGCTGCAGCCGGGTCAGTCTTTCCAGGTCGTGGTGCGCGTGGCGCCGCCGGGCCCGGTGTCGCAGAACCTGCAGACCTACAGCGGCGCGCTCACCTTCAACGTGAACTCGCCGACCAAGCCGGTGGTGTCGGTGCCGCTGACGACGTCGGTGGGTCCGACCTGCCTCGTCATTGCTCCCGATGACCTCGACTTCGGCGCGGTGAAGCCGGGCTGCAACAGCGTCGCGCGCACGTTCAGCGCTTACAACGTCTGCGCCTCGAACATCACCATCACGGGCTTCAAGGTGCAGGCGGGCGCGGGCCAGCCGGCCGGTGGTCCGAACTGCCCGGGCACGGCGTACTGCCCCGAGTTCATTCTGGTGAGCACGCCTTCGGTGCCGGCCAACGGCATCGTGCTGGCGCCGGGCAGCACGCCGGTGACCTTCCAGGCCAAGTACCGCGCGCTCGACGTGGGCGCCGACAACGGAGCGATTTCCGTCGACGTGATTCAGGCGGGCCAGAACCTCGCGTACCTGGTCAACCTGCGCGGCCGCGGCGACATCAACGGCCTGCAGACAGACAGCTTCGTTCAGGACGTGCAGCCGAAGGCGGACATCTTGCTGACGGTCGATGACAGCTGCTCGATGGGCGACAAGCAGACGAACCTCTCGAACAACTTCGGAGCGTTCATCGCCTACGCCGCCGGCGCCGGCGTCGACTACCAGCTGGGCGTGACGACGACGGACGACGACCCGCCCCTCTGCCCCGGCTTCGGTCTGCCGTGCAGCAGCGGGTGGCAGGGCAAGCTCGTCGGCGACGCGAACAACCCGAAGATTCTGACCCCGACGTCGATGGCGAACGGGAAGAACGTCGACCAGCTGTTCAAAGACAAGGTGAAGGTCGGCACGAACGGCGGCACCGAGTCGGGCCTCATCACCTCACTGAAGGCGCTCACGCCGCCCCTCATCAGCAACGAGAACGCGGGCTTCTTGCGGTACGACGCGAACCTCGCGGTCGTCATCGTCTCGGACGCGGGTGACCAGTCGCCGCAGCCGCTGAGCTACTTCACCAACCGGTTCCAGAACATCAAGGGCTTCAACCGGGCCCACATGTTCACCTTCAATGTCATCGGCCCGCTCGCCGCTTCGCCGCCCAGCGGCTGCACCTACGACGACTACACGAACTCGGCGACGTACCAGCAGATGGCGAGCCAGACGAACGGCGTGCTCAGCGAGATTTGCACCTCGAACTGGTCGCAGAAGCTGCAGGACCTGGGCAAGACGGCCTTCGGTTTCCGCACCGTCTTCTACCTGACGTCAGCGCCTGACCTGTCGGGCGGCAAGATGCTCGAGGTGAAAGTCAACGGCACGACGGTGCCGGCCACGGACTACAGCTACGACGCGGCGATCAACGCGGTGAAGTTCGACCCGCTGAAGACGCCCGGCAGCGGCAAGACGCTGACGGTCACGTACTTCACGGCCTGCCTGTAGTTCCGTTCACGCTGCAGAGCTCGGTACGGGTTGGCGGTCAACGCCACCCGAGCCGGGCGGCGAGCCTAAGGTCATTCCGGCTCTTCCAGATGAACCCGTCGAGCAGGTAGTGCGTCGCTTGCGGCAACGCGAGCAGCGGCACCAGCAAGACGAGCAACCCTTCAGGCAGGTCAATAGCACCGGCGCCGAACAGCGCGCCGTGCTCGTGCCAGACGAAGCGGTCCCACAGGAGCTCTTCGAGGAACGCGAGCCCGATGAGGAACAAGAGGAACCCAGGCAGTCCGGCGCGCACGAGCAGGCCGAGGCGCCCGTAGCCGCCTTCTGCATGCCGGCCGCGCGCGTACTGGTAGAGCAGCGCGAAGTACGGGACGCCGTGCAGCACGACGTTCATCACGGTGAAGGCAAAGTCGCTGCGAGCGAGCACGATGCCGCCGAACCAGGCGACCCACGTCGCGGCGAGCAGCATCGCTTTGCCGGAGTGAAAGTCTTTGCGCTGCGCGACGAGCCAGGCGGCGAGGACGGCGAAGTGAGCGGCGAGGGCGACGGTGCCGACCCACTGCGGCAGACCACCGAGGAAGTCGCCTTCGACGAACCACCAGAAGGGGCGCGGCAGGTTCGCGTGCCACCAGACGACGGGGCCCAGCGTGGCGGCGTAGATGGCGGCCTGGTCGAGGCGAATGCGATTCTCTGACGAGCCGCTGCGCCGGCCGTAGAGCACCATCCACCCGACCTGCTGTTTCACGAAGTGCCAGGCCGCGGTGTACGCGAAGAGCCGCCAGAAGAGCCCGCTGCTCGACGCATACGCGGCGACGCCCAGGGCCCACGCGAGCAGTGGCGCGGATGTGTAGAGAAGAGGCCGCCTTCGAAGCTCGTCGCCGTCGAGGTAGACGCGGAACAAGGTCGACCACACGTGCGCGACGTCGATGCCGAGCACGAGCACCACCCACGCCCAGAGCGGCGTCTCGGCTTCGATGCCGAGAAACGGAGCGAGCAGCACCAGGGCGGCCGACGCGAGCGCGCTGCCGGCGAAGACGCCGATGTCGACCCGGGGGCTGAAGAGCCAACGCTGCTGCATCGAGGTGCTTCATACTGCGTGCGATGTCACTCTCGCGTCGCGCGTTGCTCGGGGCCGCGGCCTCTTTGTCGGCTTCCGGTTGTTTCCGGCTCGCGCGGCCCGCTGCGAATGAAGGGCCGTTGTCCGCCCGGGCACGCGCGTTGTGGCAGCAGGCGTGGCGCGACCTCGACGCGCGGGAAGTCATCGACACGCACGTGCACGTCGTCGGCCTGGGTCACGGTGGTACGGGCTGTTACGTGAACCCGCATCTTCAGCAACCGCTGGCGCACCCGATGGCGGCCCTGCGGTTCAGCATCTACAAGTCGGCGGCAGGCGTGGACGACGAGTCGATTGCCGACGCGCAGTACCTCGAGGTGCTGACGCAGCGAACGCGGAGCCAGTTGGTGCGGGGGCGGTTTCTGCTGCTCGCCTTCGACGAGTGCCACGACGAGAACGGGCAAGCCCAGCCCGAGCTGTCTGAGTTCTACACGCCCGATTCGTACGTGCTGCGGCTCGCGAACGAGCGGCCCGACTTGTTCGTCGCTTGCGCCTCGGTGCACCCATACCGCGCGGATGCAATCGACGCCCTGGAGCGCGCCGCAGCAGGCGGGGCCGTTGCGGTGAAGTGGTTGCCGAACGCGATGCGCATGGACCCGTCGAGCGCGAAGTGCGACGCGTTCTACGACGCGTTGGTGCGGCTGAAGCTGCCGCTGATTACCCACGCGGGCGAAGAGAAGGCGGTCGAGGCCGACGATGCGCAGCGCCTTGGAAACCCGCTGCACCTGCGCCGCCCGCTCGACCGCGGCGTGCGCGTCATCGTCGCCCACTGCGCGAGCCTGGGGTTCAACCCGGACCTCGAGGCTGCTGGAAAACCGTGGGTGGACAACTTCGAGCTCTTCACCCGGCTGATGGACGAGCCGAGGTACGAGGGCCAGCTGTTCGGCGACATCTCGGCGCTGTGCCAGTCGAACCGCGCGGGGCCGGCGTTGCGCGGCGTGCTGCGGCGGCCCGAGTGGCACGACCGGCTGGTGAATGGCAGCGACTACCCGCTTCCGGCAATCAACGTCCTCGTGCGCACCGGCCTGTTGGAGCAGCGCGGCTTCATTACCAGCGGCGAGCGCGCGGCGCTGAACGAGCTCGATCGCCACAACCCGCTGTTGTTCGACTTCGTGTTGAAGCGCACGCTGCGACATCTGCACGACGGCGTCGAGTACCGGTTCGCGCCGTCTCTGTTCACGCACCGCGACGTCTTCCCCCGTCTGTCGAAGCTGGCCTGACTTGTGATTCACACCTCGCGCCGCGAGCTCATCGCCAGCTTCCTGGGCCTCGCGGTCGCTGACCTCGCGTGCCGGAAGAACCCGGTGGCGCCGCCGATTCCGGGCGAGTTCGCCGACATCCAACTGGTCGAGACGGGGCACCTGCTGAGGGCGGGGCCTCCGCCGCTCGCCAAAGAAGCCGAGCGCACCGTCGACGTGCTCATCGTCGGCGGTGGCGTCGCGGGGTTGTCGGCGGCGTGGCGGCTGGCGGGAGCAGGAGTGACCGACGTGCTCGTCTGCGAGCTCGACGGCGTCGAAGGCGGCACGGCGCGAAGCGGGAAGAATGCGGTCAGCGCGTACCCCTGGGGAGCACACTACCTGCCGGCGCCGCTGACGACGCACGGCCCGGTGCCGCGGCTGTTGAGAGAGCTGGGCGTGTTGACGGGGACAGATGCGGGGGGCGCTCCGCAGTACGCGGAGCAGACGCTGATTCACGAGCCGGAAGAACGGATTTTCTACCGGGGTGCCTGGTACGAGGGGCTGTACCTGCGGGTCGGCGCGTCAGCGGAAGACCTCGCCCAGCTCGCGCGGTTCGAGAAGCAGATGCAGGGGTTCGCCTCGGCGCGTGATGGAAGAGGCCGCAAGGCGTTCGCGGTGCCGGTGGCGTCGGGCAGCGACGACGCGGAGTGGACGCAGCTCGACAAGCTGTCGATGGCCAATTGGTTGGAGCGTGAACGATTTGATTCGCCGCGGTTGAAGTGGCTGGTCGAGTACGCGTGCCTCGATGACTTCGGCTCGAGCGCGGCGGGAACTTCGGCGTGGGCGGGCATCTGGTACTTCTGTGCGCGGCAGACGGGTGAAGAGAAGAACGACGGCTACCTGAGCTGGCCGGAAGGAAATGGAAAGCTCGCCGCGCAGCTGGCTCGCTCTGTTCCCGCCGGGCGCTGGCGGCCGCGGTCACTCGTACACACGGTCGAGCGCAGCGGCGACGGCTGGGTGGCGCATGGCCTCGACGCGACGAAGGCGCCCTTCAGAATCGACGCGCGGCAAGTCGTGCTCGCGTGTCCCCGGCATGTGGCGGCGCGGGTGGTGAAGGAGTGGCGGGACGCAGCGCCTTCGTTCGTGAAGGAGTTCGAGGCGAGCCCGTGGGTGGTGGCGAACCTGACGCTGTCGGCGCGCCCGACGGGTCGCGGCTTCCCGCTGGCGTGGGACAACGTCTTCTACGAGTCGAAGAGCATCGGGTACGTGGTCGCCACGCACCAGTCACCGCGCGCCGACGTGCACGGGCCGACGGTGCTCACCTGGTACTGCCCGCTGGCGGCGGATGACGTGAAGGCCGAACGGACGAAGCTGCTCGGCACCACGATTTCCGAGTGGGAACAGGTCATCGTCGCCGACATGTCTGCCGCGCACCGCGACATCCGCACGCTGGCGACGCGGCTCGAGGTGATGCGCTGGGGCCACGCGATGGTGAAGCCGAGGCCCGGGTTCGTCTGGGGCGGCGCGCGGCAGGCGGCGCAGGAATCGCTTCACGGCTCACTGCACTTCGCCCACACCGACCTCGGCGGGCTCGCGCTCTTCGAGGAGGCGAACCACTTCGGCGTCGTCGCCGCCGAACGCGCGTTGGTCGGGTTGGGGAAGACTGTCGAGACCTGGCTTTAGTTCCACTTCCGCCATTCGGACTCGTAGTAGTGAACGAGGACCTGGTTGTTGAGGCGGTTCACCTCGGCGGGGACCTCGTCCATGTCGCGGGGGAAGTGGAAGAGCTGATCCATCGTGTCGGGCGAGAGGAACTTGAGGTCATCGGGCAGCGGGTGCTTCACCTCGCCCTCGGCGTCGTCAAGGTAGGCGAGGACGTAGCCCCACTCGCCGAAGCTTGGGACCCAGGCGTGGTACGGGCGGGTGCGGAAGCCGACGGCGCGAATGGTGGCGTCGATGCACCAGTAGCTGCGGCGCGCGAAGAGCGGCGACGTGCTCTGCACCACCGCCACCCCACCCTTCGAAAGGCGCGCCTTGAGCAGATTGTAGAAGCGCGTCGTGTAGAGCTTCCCCAGCGAGAAGTTGTTCGGGTCGGGGAAGTCGACGATGACGACGTCGAACTTCTCGTCGGTCGAGGCTATCCACGCCATCGCGTCTTCGTTGAGCACATGCATCTTCTCGTTCTCGAGCGAGCTGGCGTTCAACGTCTTCAGCTCCAACGAATGCTCGGCGAGCTTCGTCATCGCCGGGTCGAGGTCGACGAGGGTGACGCTCTGAACCTCGGGGTACTTGAACACCTCGCGCGCCGCGAGCCCGTCGCCACCGCCGAGGATGAGCACCTTCTTTCTCTCACGCGCGTGCGCAAAGGCCGGGTGCACCAGCGTCTCGTGGTACCGGTACTCGTCAATCGACGAGAACTGCAGGTTGCCGTTGAGAAACAGTGAGAAGCCGCGCGCGCTGCGGGTGACGACGATGCGCTGGTACGGCGTCGACTGGGCGTGCACCACTTCGTCGGCGAACAGCTGCTCTTCGAAGAACGAAGTCATCAGGTCGCCCGCGCCGAAGCCCGCGAGCAGCAGCGCGCTGACGGCGATCGCCTTGATGCGCAGACGAATGGGGTTGGCCAGCTGCGGCGCGAGCAGCCAGGTACTCCAGAGCCCGACCAGCGCGTTGAAGAGCCCAAACATCAGCGAGGTGCGGATGAGGCCGAGCCGCGGCACGAGCACGATGGGAAACAGCAACGAAGCGAAGAGCGCGCCGATGTAGTCGAACGTCAAGACGCGCGAGACGAGGTCCTTGAACTGCACCTGGTCCTTGAGAATTCGCAGCAGCAGCGGAATCTCGAGGCCGACGAGCGTGCCGATGACGAGCACGGTGCCGTAGAGCGCGACCCGAAACGCCGAGCCCGCGGCAAAAGTGGCGAAGAGAAACGGCGCGCAGATGCCTCCGCAGAAAGCGACCGCGAGCTCGACCTCGATGAAACGTTGCGCGAGCCCCCTCTCGACGAACTTCGAGAGCCACGCCCCGATGCCCATCGCGAAGAGGTAGACGCCGATGATGGTCGAGAACTGCGTGACGCTGTCGCCGAGCAGGTAGCTGGCCAGCGTTCCGACAATCAGCTCGTAGATGAGCCCGCACGTCGCGATGACGAGGACGGTGATGAACAGCAGCGACGGGCTGGGGCTCTTCGACTCCGACGACATCACCCGTGAATGGCCATGCCGACGATGAACGCGAGGCCAAGAATGAAGCTGCCGATGACGATGCCGACCGAGGTGTTGTGGTCGTGCTCGAGCTCCTTGTTCACGTCAAACGGGAGGATGAGCTTCACCACGAAGAAGCCCGCGACGAAGACCGCCATGCCCATCAACGAGAACACCACCGACGACAACAACGCCTTGCCCAGGAAATCGAGGTTCATCACTTTCCTCCCATGAATCCGGTGTGCCACAGCAGAATCCCGCCCGGCGCAGTGCGCACGTTGGCAGGCACATCACCGCGTTCCTCGTCGGGGAAGCGGTCACAGTTTGAAAGGTGCAGCGCGCCGTAAATCAGCAGCAGCACTCCGCCGAAGAATCTCATTCGTCGTCGTCCTCCGAATCATCGCGCCGGCGCGAATAGAAACCGTCGGCAGCGCCCGTGTAGTCGACCGGCTGCATCACGCTGTCGTTCCACCGCGAGCTCTCGAAAGCGCTGCTGCGCACCGAACCCCAGATGGGCAGACAAAGAATCAAGAGCACGAACATCAGCGGGCAGAGGAGCCCGGGCGGGTCTGCCTTCACGCGCACGTTGATGGGGTCTCGCGGCGCGGGCGTCGACGCGAGCCACGACGGAGTCACGCGCATCAGGTAGTTGCCGGGGTCGACGTCGGCGGTCGATTTACTGACGTCGCTCGTACGCTCGGCCCACGATTCGCCCTCGGTGACGCCGTGGTACTCATCGAGCTCGGCGTACAGCGAGATGACTTCCCAGGTGTCGGTGTTGACGAGGTCGGTCTGGATGCCGAGCCACTGGTTGCTCAAGCCCGAGCTGGTCACGGTGACCGACAGCGGCGTCTTCGGCGAAACCTTGAAGGGCTCTGAGAAGAGCATCGCCTCAGGCGCCTGGGGCTGCGCGCCCGGCGGGACGACGAAGTTCTGGTTGAGGAACTGGGTGCTGCTGCCCATCGAAGCGAACACGACGTACAGGCCGATGAGCGCGGCGGCCCAGCCCAGCGACCAGCGCCACGTCGACGCTGCGTTGGCCTTGTGCGGGTTGACCTGGGCGGAGGCGACGCCGCTGGGGCGGCCGAGGTCTTTGATGCGGAAGGCGGCGCCGATGACCTTCGCGTCAACGAGCACCCCCGACGTCCAGGTGACTTCGTCTTCGGTGCGATCGAGGTTCAGCGACTTCGGCGGAGCGATGTACTCGGCCGCATACCCGCGCTCGTTCTGCGCGACGGCCCAGTAGCACTCGCCCACGACGTAGTCGGTGGTGGTGTTGACGGTCTGGTACAGCGCGTACGACTCGCCCGCGTGAAGCGCCGTCTTGAAGCCAACCATCACGTCGCCCGCGGCGATCGGCGTGAGCAGCGTCCAGTGGCCGTTGCTGTTCATCAGCCAGCGAAAGCCGTGGGGCTGGCTGTACAGCAGGTACTCGAACCAGCCGTAGCGCGTGCCCTCGACGGTGCAGCTGCGAACGAGAAAGGCGATCACCGTCCACGGGACGCCGTCGAGCGTGCCTTTGGTGCCCAGCGCAATCTGCGGCGTGATGTCGGGCTTCGCGAGCAGCTGAAGGAACTCGAGCTTGCCGTGGCTGACGTCGATCAACGCACCGCAGAACGGGCAGACGACGCGGCGGGTGACGTCGGGCGCCTTCATCGCGAGCATGCCGTTGCACTGGGTGCAGCGGGCGTCGGTGAGCGCGGCGCGGCGGGGCGTGGGCGAAAGGTCGGACTTGTCGAAGCCGAGCGCGTCGAGCGTGGTGACGCTGCCGACGAAGGCTTCACCGGGCTCGCCAGCGCCGTAGTCGATCGAGACGAAGACGCCTTTCGGACCCGTCGCGTCGACGAATGGATGGCTCGGCTGGAAGTCGGGAAGCTGGCCCTGCGCCGAGACGGTGCGGGCGTGGCTGCGTTCTTCGACGACAAAGCGCGTGTTCTTGAGCTGGAACTCAGAGCCGGGCTGCGCGGACTCGAACGCAGGAGGCGTCTGACCGCTGACGGGGAACATCAGGTTCCACTGGCCTTCGGATTCAGAGAGCCAGGCGCTGCGGCCGTCGTCGAAGGAAAGGAACCACTCGTCCCACGCGCCGTAAATCGTGTCGTCGCCGAGGTCGTGAACCTTCTGGATGCGACCGACGACGGTGAAGGCGTTGCCTGCGTGGCGCCCCGACAGCATCAGCTTCACCGGAGAGTCGGTGTCGACGAGCTCGGCGACCTTGCCGACGGCTTCGAGGTTCGCAGCGCCGCGCAGCACGACGGTCGAGCAGAACTCGCAGACCTTCACCTTTCCTGCGCCGGGCGCGAAGTCGACTTCCGCTCCGCACGACGGACATTGGCCGACCTTCAAAGCGTGGCCTCCCGGGGCAGCGTGCGCACGGTGACGGACGCGGCTTTGAGGTGGGTGGCGAGCAGGGCCGTGAAGTCCAGCGGCGCGCGGGTGCGGCACGAGTAGATGGAAAGTGCGGCGTACCCGTGCTCGGGGAAGGTGTGAATCGCCAGGTGCGACTCGCTGAGCAGCGCGAGGCCGGTGACTCCGCCGGGAGAGGGGAAGACGTGCCACTGCGGCGTGCCGACGACGGTGAGCTCGAGCGCGACGACCAGCGACTCGAAGAGCCCCGACAGCACGCGCACGTCCTTCAAGCTCGCGACGTCACAGCCGCTGGCGTCGACGAGCCACTCCTGGCCGATGGAACGGGTCCCCACTTTCGCGCGGAGTCTTACCCCAACTTCGAGGATTCAGAAGAGCCGCAGCTGCGAGGCTGTTTTGACGGGCGCTTCGGGCTCGAGGTGCGATTCGCCGCGCAGGGCGTGGATGCAGCCGGCAGCGGCGGTGCCCGAAAGGAAGGCGGCCTCGACCCCCGTGCCAGGGCACCAATCGCCCGCGGCGGCGATGCGCAGGGTGGAATCGAAGAGGCAGGGCACGTTCAGCGGCTTCGCGACGCGCGAGCAGCGCCAGCGGTGGGCCTTCAAGACGACGGGCGTCTGCTGTCTGGCGCCCGTCGTCGCCCAGAAGGCGTCGAGCAGTGCAGCGGCGGCGGCTTCGGGAAACTCCTCGAGGTGGTGACGCGACCATTCGGGCGTCGCGTGGAACACCCAGCGTTCTGGGCCTGGCGCGCGGCCGGGCTTGGCGCTGTCGCGAATGATGCGCTGCAGGGGGCCGACGCCGACCTCGGTGGCATCGGGCAGGTCCAGCGATTCGGCGAGCGCGAGCATCACCACCCACTGGGGGTCCATCACCGCCTGCTCGACCTGCGCGGCGAGTTCAGGCGCGCTCCACTTCACCAGCGCCGCGGTCTGCACGGGCGGCGCCGTCATCACCACCACGTCGTACTCGCCCAGGCCTTCACCCGTCTGGCCCACCAGGCGCCAGCGTTCACCATGCTTCTCGACCGAGGCGACCTGGGCGCCGAAGCGAACATCGAGCGCGTGAAGAAGGCGCTTCAAGAGGTTGTTCATCGCGGGCGTGGCGACCCATTGATCATTCCACTGCGTCACCACGCCTTCATCGGCCCACGCGCGCACCCAGCGAAGCCACCGCTTGTCCTGCGCGGTGAAAGCGGGAGCGCCATGGTCGAACCGCAAGCCTTCCTCGGTGCGAGTGGAACAGCGGCCACCGGCGCCGCGGCCCTTGTCGAACAGCGTCACCTCCTGACCCGAGTCGACGAGCGCGCGGGCGCAGGCGGCCCCGGCGACTCCGGCTCCGACGATGGCGACGGTCAGGGGCTGGCCACGCGCGGGGCGGCGGGTACGAAGCGCGTACTCGGCGAAGTCGATGCGGTGCGCGTGTTGGTCGGTGGGCCGGGGGCGAACGGCGCCGAGCACGGGCACCTCGGGGCTGAACGCGCGGTCGAAGCCGCCGAGGCAGTAGTGAATGCCGAGGTACGACGCGGGGTCGCGGCCGTCGAGCGCATAGCGGTGGTTCAAGTCGATGAGCACGCGCATCGCTTCGGCGGCGTCGCGCGTCCAGCCGACGACTGCTTTGCCCCACGTCATCCGCACGCTGTTGTGCAGCTCGCCGCGGTGCAGCAGCGACCGCTGCGCTGCGTCCCACAGCGGGTCTCCTGTCTGCGCGCGCGACATCGTCTCGTACGACGGCATCAGGCGCGCGTCGCCTTCGTGTTGCTGCAGCGTGGCGCGGGCCCAGGCAGGAAGCGACGCGGGCGTGGCGTGCTTCGGCTCGAGCGCGCAGAAGGACCAGGCGAGCTCGCGCCAGACGAGGAGCTCGTCGAGGAACTTCGTCGAGCCTTCGGTGCGATGGGCGTGGGCTTCGCGGGCGACCTTGAAGGGCGAGACCATGCCGTAGTGCAGGTACGGCGAGAGCCGGCTGTTCGCGGCGCGAATCGGATCATCGCGGTGGTCGGCGTAGGCACCCAGCTGGCGTTGAAGGAAGCGGGCCCAGCGCGCGTCGCCTTCGATGGTTCCTCCGGGAAGTTGGTGGGCGGGCGTGACCGCGTGGTCGATTTCACAGCTGCTGATCAGCGCGTCGATGGACAGCTTCGAGAAGTCCAGCGGCTCGAAGGGGAGCTCGGGCAGGAACATCGGCCCTTCGGATTCGAAGTCGACGTAGCGCGTGGTCAGCGCTTCTTCCCAGCGGCCCTTTCTTTCAGCGCGGTAGGCGTACGCGCGCTCGGGCTTGCCGCGCACGGCGCGAAACGGAACCACGCAGGCACAGTCGACCCGCCACAGCGGAGCGACCTTCGCCACCTCTGCGTCCCACCCCGAGAACCCTTCGACCGCCGCAAACGGAGCGACCGGAAAATCTTCGGTCACCACCAGGGCCGCGTCTTTGGCGAGCTGGCGAAGATGACCGCCGCGGTGGCCCGGGCGCTGAAGGTGAAACGCGTAGCCGATGTTGCGGTCTTTGAGCCCTGCGGCGACGTCTGCCGCGCCCTGCAGCACGAAGGCGTGGTGGCGATCCGACGCGTAGGAGTAGCGCTCGGAAAGCGCCTGGTAGACGAAGACGGGCTTCTTCAGCCGCCGGCCGGCCTGGAGCGCGACATCGAGCGCGGGGTTCTCGGTGGCGCGCATCGCGGTGCGCATCCAATAGAGAATGTAGCTGCCCTCGCGCGGCTCTCCGGTTCCCAGGGGGCTGACGCGTTCGGCGAGCTCCATCGCCGCACCTTGTCAGAGGCGACTGCGGCTGTCCGTCCGAGCGCGCATCATGTTTGCCGACGCCCTCATCAGTGCCTTTCACCGAGCCCGCCTCGACCTCAAGGTCACCCCCGCGCCGCTGATCAACGCGGGCAACTCGGCCATCGTTCAGCTCGACATCGCGCGGCAGCCGCAGCAGTTCTTGCTCTGGCAGGGCGACCGGCACAACCAGCTGATTGTGCAGAACGCAGACCGCAAGCGGCAGCAGTTGGTGCTGTTCGTGAAGGAGCCGCGCCGGGCGTTCGAGGTTCGCGTTCGCAAAGAGCAGGTGGCGGGCCGGCGGGTGCTGCGCCGCGATCGGAAGTTCGTCTGGGTCGAGCAGTTCACCGATGCGGCGCAGCGCCACCTGCTCTGCGGCATGGACGAGCAGCACTACTTCATCGCCCAGCTTCCCTACGGCGTGTCGTCGGTGCAGGAGGCCCACCAGGCGCTCTACAACCCGGCCGCGGGTCAGGCCGCGCGCAAGGCGGGCGCGAAGGTGCTTCGCCAGGGCGAGTGGTTCTTCGTCAAGCCGTCCACCGAGGAGCTTAACGCCCTCGTGCCGATGATTGGCAAGCAGGTCTTCGTCCAGGGCAAGGCGACGACGACCGATGGTGATGGCCGTTTCCGCCGTGGCCGGCCGCACGTGGTGGATCAGTTGGTGAAGCTGCGCGAAGTCGAGCCTCCTTTGGTTTCGGGCTCGGTGTTCGTGCGGGGCCGGGTTCGTCACCCCGACCACCAGGCGCTCGAGCTGTACGACTGGCACCGGGTGTTCGGCAACGCCGAGGCTTCGCAGCCCGTCGGCGTGCAGTGGGCTGATTGAGATTGCCCCGTTCGTCCCGAGAGCAGTCGAGGGATGAACGGGCACGGCTCTCCGAAAGGGGCGCGGCGGTAAGGCTCGCCGCCATGCGCCTTCTGCTGCTTCCGTTGTTGCTCGTCACGGCCTGCGCGACTCCGCCCGTCGACTTCTTCAGCTGCGCGGTGGACGACCCGCACGTCTCAAACCAGAGACCGCTGGTTCAGAGCTCGGCATTGGAGAGGCCAAAAACCTGGCAATATCAAGTAAGATGGGGAGGTGCGACTCTTGCGACGTGAGTGCTGATGACCACACTCACTCAGCGGCTGGCTCTCGGCTTCACCCTTTTCTGCGCGGCAACCGTTCGTGCCGACAGTTCCTGGGACCGCCAGCAGCAGAACCGTCGAGATGAGGCAAACCGGCAGTATCAGCAGCAGCAAGCACGCGAAGCGGACAATCGGCGCGCCTACGCGGCCCAACAAGCCCGCCTGCAGGAAAACCGTCGTGACGCCGCTGCAGAGCGCGCACGCCGGGAGGACCAGCGGCGCCGCGACAACAAGAAATATTTTGACGACCAGTTCGAGCGCGAACGGGAAGAAGAGGCCCTTGCCGAGAGGAAGCGCCGAACGAAAACCGAGGAGCGCCAACGCAACTTCTTCATCCAGGCGCATGTCCAGAATCTCCGTGAGAAGAAGCAGGCGTTGCCGGTGCGCCGGCCTGCACCGAAGTGCCGTGCGCTCGATCTCACTTCGGAAGTTCGCGCCGATCCCCGCGGTGGCTATCGCGCCACTGAGAACCCCCACGCCGAAGTGATTTTGGAAGTTCTTCGCCCGGGGGTTCGTGTTTCTCCGCGGCTGGCGTTGATGACCAACGGGAGTACGGCGCCATTCACCGACGACTCGCAGCACAACTGCCGCACCTGTCTCGCGTATCTCGAGTTCGTTGGGCCAGCGACAACGAACTGGCGACTATTCCGGGCGCAGCGCGGCGCGATTGCTTTCGAACGATTCGACAAAAACCCAGAACAAGGTGGGCTCTCGATGCGAATGACCAACGTCGTCCTCCTCGAGTGGGACTTCGCCAATGACCGTGCGGTGCTGAATGGCGAGTGCCTGTCAGCCGACACGGTGATCCTGAAGACCGAGTGGAAGAAGTAACGAAGGCAAGCGCAGCGCGATCGATGACGGCGACGTCCGATCGCAATACACGCGCAGGGCGCGCCGAACAGGTGTGAAGTCTGAAGTTCGGGGATACAAAAGCGCCCATGCTGCCCCTGCTTACCGTTGTCGCCCTGCTCACCACTGGCCGCCTCGACTCACCGTCTACCGACCGCGCTGAACGCCTCGCGAAGACCGCGCTCATCCAGCACAGCAGCCCGCGCGGCGCGGCCCCGCTCATCCGCCTTCACGCGATGCTCGACGAGGTCGACGACCTCAACCTGCTCGCGCAGCCGTACTCGATTCTGCTGAGCCGACGCAGCACCGACCCGCACGTTCGCACGCTGGCCCGCCTCTTCTACGCCGACGTCGAGCGCGCGCGCGGCCGCACCACGAAGGCCAACGACATGCTCGAGCCGCTGGGCTTCATGCAGGACTTCTGGGTCATCGGCGGCTTCGACAACGAAGGCAAAGCGGGCTGCGACGTGGACTACGGCCCCGAGTCGGCGATGGACCTGACGGCGTCGTACCCGGCGAAGGGCCGGGAAATCGGCTGGCGGAAGTTGCCGGCGCGCACGAACGACGGCTTCGTCGATTTGTCGCTGGCGATTCGACCCACCAGTGAAGTCGTCGCGTACGCCGCCACCTTCTTGCAGACAGACCGTGAGACCGCGGTCGAGCTGTCGCTGGGCACGTCGGGCGCCTTCCGCCTCTTCGTCAACGGCACGAAGGTGCTCACCGACAACCGGTACAACCAGCCGCGCGTCGACCAGTCGCGCGTCGTGGTGCGCCTGCGCAAGGGCAACAACCGCATCTTGCTGAAGCTCTGCCAGGACACGGGCCAGCTCGGGTTCTACCTGCGGCAGGAACGCGCGCCGGGCGGTGCGGGGCTCGGCAAGGTCGCGCTGCCGGACGTCGCACCTCCGCTCGAGAAAGGCGCAGCGCCCTCGCCCCTCGTGCAGACGACGTTGACCGATGCGATGGCGAAGCTCGTGAAATCGGCGCCGGACGATGCGCAGCTGCGCGCGGACTACGCGACCGTGCTGGCGTGGACGCGGGCGTACGAAGAACGCGAGCACCTGCCCGCGAACGAAGCCGATGCGGCGGCGGCCGCGGCGGACAAGCAGCTGGCCGCTCCCAACCCGAAGATGAAAGCGCAAGACGCGGCCGAGCTGCACAGCATCGCGGCCGCGCTGCAGAACGACGACAGCAACCTGCGCCGCGACCACATCGAGCGCGCGCTGAAGTTGGACCCAGGCTCGCCGTGGGCGCGGATGCAGCTGGCGCAGCACGAGCTCTCGCACGAGCACCCCGACCGCGCGCTGCCGATTCTCGACGCGCTGCTCAAAGAGTTCCCGCTGTTCTCGCCCGCGCACGTTCAGCGGATTCGCGCGCTCGATGACCTGCGCGACAAAGCCCAGGCCCACAATGCGGCCGAAGCTGCCTTCGCGAAGCTGCCGCTGCTGCCGCCGGTCGCGCGGGAGGCGGTGGCGACCTCGCGGCGGCTCGACCGTTACGAGGAAGCACAGGCGCGGGGCCGGATGACGCTGGCGCTGCGGTTCGACGACCTCAACACCCGGCGGCTGCTGTCGTCGCTGCTGGCGGATCAAGGACGTCCGGCCGACGCGGCCGACCAGCTGAAGCGCGTGCTGACGATGGATCCGTACGACCTCAACTCGCGCCTGCGCCTCGCCGAGCTGCTGGCCGCGAACGGGAAATCGGAGGAAGCGGTGGCGGTGTTCGCCGAGTGCCGCGCGTTCGCCCCCGATGAGCCCGAGGTGCACGAGCGCGAAGGCCGCACCCTTCTTCACCTGCAGCGCCACGAAGATGCGCTGGCTGCCTTCGGCCGTGCGCTGGTGCTCAAGCCGAACAACCCCGCGCTCAAAGAAGTGATGCGCACGCTGAAGGGCGAAGACATGACGCAGGGCACGCGCTGGGCGTTGCCGTGGGCGGACGAAGCGAAGGCGCTGGGCGCGTCGAACGAAGACGCCGTCTACCTGGCCGATGTCACCGCGGTGCGCGTGCAGTCGTCGGGCAGTTCGTCGCGCTTCAACCAGCTGGTGGTGAAGACCTTCACGCAGCGTGGCGTCGAGGCGTTTCGGCAGCTGCCCATCACCTGGTCGCCCGACCGTCAGGAAGTGCGCGTGCTGAAGGCGCGAATCACGAAGGCCGACGGCAGCGTGGTCGACAGCTATTCCGACAGCGACCGCAACATCAACGAGCCGTGGACGGGCATGTACTACGACGCGCGCGCGCGGATTCTCTCTTTCCCCGGCCTCGCTCCGGGTGACGTGCTCGAGGTGCAGTGGCGGCTCGACGACACCGCGGTCGACAACCTGTTGTCCGACTACTGGGGCGACACCGAGTCGGTGCAGTCGACGTACCCGAAGCGGAAGTACCGGTACGTCATCGAGATGCCGAAAGACCGGCCGCTGTATTGGAACAAGGCGACGTTGCCGACGTGGGTGACTGTCAAACAGGAAGAGCTCGAAGGCCGCAGCGTGTACCGCTTCGAAGCCGAGAAGGTCGCGCGCGTGGTGCCCGAGCCGCAGATGCCAGGCTGGGCCGAGGTCGCCACGATGCTCCACGTCTCGACGTACAAGACGTGGGAACAGGTCGGAAAATATTACTGGGGCCTGGTGCGAGACCAGCTCGTCCCCAACGAAGAGCTGAAGAAGACCGTCGACGACGTGTTGAAGGGCGTCGACCGCAAGGATGAGCAGAAGGTGCTGCGCGCCATCTACGGCTTCGTCGTCACGAACACGCGCTACGTCGCGCTCGAGTTCGGCATCCACGGATACAAGCCGTACCGCGTCGACCGCGTGCTCTCGCGGCGCTTCGGTGACTGCAAGGACAAGGCATCGTTGATGACGGCGATGCTGAAGGTGGCGGGCATCGACTCGCGGCTGGTGCTGCTGCGAATGCGCTCGCTGGGGCAGCTGGACCCCGAGCCCGCGTCGCTGTCGGCGTTCAACCACGCGATTGTCTACGTGCCGAAGTTCAAGCTGTTCCTCGATGGCACCGCCGAGTTCCACGGCAGCCGCGAGCTGCCCAGCGCCGATAACATCGCGAACGTGCTCATCGTCGAGCCCGACGCGCCGAGCACCTTCTTCACCACGCCCGAGACGACGGCAGAATCGAACCCGGTGTCGATGGGCTTCAACGTGAAGCTGACGCCCGAGGGCGGCGCCGAGGCGAAGGGCACGTTGACGGTGACAGGCCAGGGCGCTCCCGAGTACCGGCGCGCGTACCAGGCGGCGGCGACGCGGAAGAGCGTGTTCGAGCAGGCGTGGGCGCAGTCGTTTCCGGGGCTGAATGTCTCGGAAGTGACGATGACAGACCCGACGAAGCTCGAAGAGCCCGTGCGCCTGGACTTCGCGATGTCGACGCCGCGCTACGCCGAGTCGCTACCTGGCGCGCTGCGCTTCTTCCCCTTCGGAGCGGGCCGCGCGTACACCCAGGTCCTGGCTCCCCTCGCCGACCGCAAGTCGGACGTGGTGTTTTCCGGGCCGTGGCTCAATTCGTTTCACTTCGTCTACACGGTGCCCGCCGGCTACGTGGCGGAAGACCTGCCCGCCGAAGTCGTCCTCGCCTCGCAGTTTGGCCAGCTGAAGATTCACTGCACCACGCCGGCGAATGTTCTGACCTGCGACGGCGAGATGAAGCTGACGGCATCGCGCGTATCGGCGAAGGACTACCCGGCGTTTCGCGAGTGGCTGTCGAAGGTCGACCAGGCCTTCTCGCGGAAAATCACCGTGCGTCGCTCGGCCGAGACAGGGCAGAGCGCACAGCGCTGACAGCTGTAGTACGTCGACCTGATGCGCCTGGCCTTGTGCCTCACCCTGCTCTGCCTTCCGGCCCTCGCGGCGAAGCCGGTCGCGCACACCGAGAGGGGCAGCCTCGATGGGCGCGTGGTGTCGATGGATTCCTTCGGGGTGGTGGTGCGGTTCCTGGGGGTCTCGAAGGCGGAAGCGCAGACAGGGCTCGACGCGGTGGCGAAGAAGCACCCCCGGCTCGCCCCGCTGAGCATCGGCTTCATCCGCACCCAGGCCAGCTCGCTGGCCGCCATCTCGCTGCTCGACGTGAAGCCGCACACGGTCGCTGAGCTCAAGGCGCTGGCGGCCGACTGCGCGCAGCTGAAGGGCGTCGCCGCCGCGTACGTGTACCTGTACCCGGGCCCCAACGACGAGACGCTCGAGACGGAAGCGGTGTGGACGTACGAGAACGGCAAGGCGCCGCGCGAACAGCGGCTCGCGTTTCGCGATGACCCCACCTACGTCGAATGGCTGCGCCGACGCGCGACCACGGCCGAGCTCGAGGCGAAGAAGTGGCCGTCGTGGCCGCTGTCGCAGCTGGTCATTGCCACGGGGCTGCCGGGCCGCCACGCGCTCGAGGTGCCTTTCGAGCTGGGTGACCTCGCGGTCGACGGCTTTCCGCGCGACGTCGGTGAGAACCTCGTTCGCGTTCGGCTCTACCTGCCCGACGCGACGCTGCTCGAGATTCGGCAGCAGGCCGAGAAGCTCAAGGTGTCGCCGTCGAAGGTGGTGCACGACGCGCTGAGCGCGGCCGAAGCCGAGCAGAAGCTCGGTGCTGAAGTTCCGACCTCGGGCCGGGCGCCCTGGGACGAGGCGATGCCGCAAGCGGACAAGGTGGTGCTCAAGCCGCTGGCTCTGTTCTTCACCCGCGCCATCTACGACGTGCTCGATGCGCGCACCGAAGGCGAGACGGTGACTCTCTTGAAGCTGGTCGAAGACGCGTGGCGCCACGCGCACCCGCACCAGAGCGAGAAGAAGTGACCGCCTCTACCGCAGCGGCGCTGGTCGCGGCGAAGGAGCCGCTGAAGGTGATTTCGCGAACGCTTCCCGCTCCCGCGGAGGGCGAGGTGACGCTGCGGCTCGAGGCGTGCGCGCTGGGGCTTTCCGACTGGGACGTGGCGATGCTCGACGGGCTGCCGCGCCTTCCCGTCGTGCTGGGCGGCGAGGCCGTCGGCCGGGTGACGGCGTGCGGGGAAGGCGTGTCGCTTCGGGTCGGGCAGCGGGTCGCCGTCACGCCGCTGGCCTCGACGTGCGGCGCGTGTCTGGTTTGTGAAAGGGGCCTCGAGCAGCACTGCGCGCGGCTTCAGCTCCACGGCTTTGGGCGCGACGGAGCGCTGACCACCGCGGGCAACTTCCTCGCGCAGCACCTGGTGCCGCTGGACGACGCAATCGACGCGGGGCTCGTCTGCGCGGGGCTGACGCCGGCGTGGTGCGCGCTGGGCGGGCTTCAGGCAGCGGGCGTCGGCACCGGAATGACAGTGGGCGTCTTTGGCGTCGGCGGTCTCGGAGCCGCGGTCATTCAGGTCGCGAAGCTGCGTGGGATGCGGGTGGTCGCGGTCGAGCCGGAAGAAGACCGACGCGCGCTCGCGGTCGAGCTCGGTGCCGAACGCGCGCTGCACCCGAAAGAAGCGGACGCGCTGAAGCACTCGGTGCACGCCGCGATTCTGTGCACGCCGTCGACGCAGGCCCTCGTGCAAGCGCACCGCGCGCTGTTGCCGACGGGGACGCTGGTGTTGATGGGCGGCGGTCCGGCGACGCGGTTCGACCTGCCGATGCTCGACCTCGTCTCGCGCGGGCTCACGGTACGCGGCAGCTTTCTCGGCAGCCGTTCGGAGCTCGTCGACGCGCTGGGCTGGCTCACCGCAGGAACCTGGAAGGCGCCGCACGTGCGCGTGCCTCTTTCTGCGGCGCCCGAGCGGCTCTATGCCCTCAGAGATTTGGGTTTTCTGGGGCGCCTCGTCTTCGAGACGGTGTGAACTTCTGTGCACAGGCGCGAACGGTGGGCGCGATCTGTACACTGCGCGCCATGTTCCGACTGTTAAGCCTCTGCACGCTGTTGGTGGCGACCGCCGCCTTCTCTCACGCGCGCCTCAAGACGCCTGCGCCGCGCAACAACAGTGACCTGCTCAAAGACCCCAATGGCCCGTGCGGCAACGTCGCCCGCACCACGAACAACACCGTCTACACGCAGGGCCAGACCGTGAACGTCGCCTTCGAAGAGACGGTGAACCACGGCGGCTGCTTCGCGTTCGCGCTCTCGCAGCAGAACGACCTGAACTTCACCTTCCTGAAGATGGTGCCTCACTCGACCGCCGGAGCGACGCCGCGCCAGTACACGACGACGCTTCAGCTGCCCGCGGGCGTCACCTGCCAGAACTGCACGCTGCAGCAAATCCAATACATGATTGCCGGCTTCGATGGCGGCGCGTGTCCTCCGGCGAATCCTCCCAACGGCTCGCGGTACTTCTCGTGCGCGGACATTCGCATCGTCGCGCCTGATGCCGGCACCGGAGCAGGCGGCGGCAGCGGCGCAGGCGGCGGCAGCGGAGCAGGCACGGGCGGCGGCAACGCGACGGGCGGCGGCGCGGGAAGCGGTGGCGGCAGCGGTGGCACGGGCGGCGGCAACGCGACGGGCGGAGGCGAAGGCACGGGCGGCGGCACTCCAGTGGTCATCGCGGACGCCGGCGGCACGGGTGGCGGCACGGGCATGGTGTCGGGCACGGGCGGCACCAGCGGTGGAGTCATCAGCGGCGAAGACCCGGGCGCGGGCTGCTCGGCGATGCCGGTGGGTGGCTTCGCGGCGCTGATTCTGGCGATCGCGATGCGCCGCCGTCGCAGCTAACGCGTCACGGCGCGACGAATCGCGGTGCGACCGTCGGGCTCGGTGATGGCTTCGGAGGGGTCGCCCTCTGCCAGCGCTTCCGCAAGCTTTATCAGCTTCGAGACCTGCTTTGCGTGCGTGGCGCTCAAGCCCGCAGGCGGCTGAAGCTTCGGCCGAACGGCGCCAATCCACGCGGTCAGCTTCGGCCAGAACAGCGAGTCACCGCCTTCCCGCTTTGCCCGCGCGAGCAACTGCTTACCCGCGCGCGTGTCGACGAAGCGCGGCAGCACGTCGAACAGGTGAGACCACATCGAGAAGCTCGCGGTGGTCGTCACCGGCGGGGTGTCAATCATCGTCAGCATCGCGCGCCCGAGCCGCGGGTCATCGCCCCACTCGAGCAGCGCGCGAAGGCGAACGGGAATCGCGGAGCGAGGGTTGCTCCAGAGCGCCGGTACCAGCAGCTCGAGCTCGCCAGCATTCCGAGCGTGCTCGCGCCCCGTCCAGTCTTCGATGGGAGGAAAAGACCGCATCGCGTCGTGAGAGACGACGTCGATGACGGCCTCGAGCTCAGGGGCCCGGCACCTGCGCCAGCCCGCGAGCAACGCCTCGAGCGCCGCGACGCGGTCTTCTTTCTTCAGCGCGGTCTCTGCCTTTTGCAGTGCGTCGCCCATGGGGCGGCTCGAGACTACTTTCGCTTCAGCTTGTGCAACATGCCGTCGTTCTCGGTGAGGACGAAGAGGTCGCCCTTCTCGTTGAAGGTGAGACCCTCGACGCGTTCCAGCGGCTTTTCTTTCTTGTCGCGCAGCGGAAACGACTGCACGAGGCGGCCGATGACTTTGTCGCCCTTCTTCGAGAGCTCGATTTCCGCGACGGTGGACGACTCGTCGGACGAGATGAAGATGTGGCCCGTCTTCGGGTCAACCGCGACGGCCGAGAAGTCCTTACAGACGCTCTTCACCTGGTCTTCGAGCTGAATCTTCATCGGCTTGCCGCCGCCGCCGTCACCGAGCAACACGAGCACGCGGGGGCTGCCCTCGTTCGCCGCAACCAGCTGAGGTGTGCCCGTCGGCGAGAGGTCGCCCGACAGGTACGCGAGGCCTTCGACGCCTTTGTTGGCGGTCTTACCGAGCTTCACGTCGAAGGTCTTCTCGAGCTTCGGCGGCGTCGACTTGTCGGGGTCCCACTCGTAGCGAAGCACCTGGCCCTTCTCTTCGCGCGCGACCAGCAGGTGGTGACGAACCGGGTCGTAGGCGACGCCTTCGAGCTGGCTGTTGCCGTTGGGCAGGCCGGGCAGCTTGAGCTTGGTGAGCTTGCCGTCGGCTCCGATGACGCCCACTTTGTCAGCGGTGTCGCCGACGATGAGAAACCGGCCGCCCGGCAGGCAGACCACGTCCGAGCCTTCCTTCACCGGGTACCTCGTCCTCTCGGCGACCTCGAACTTCGCGGCGCCCTTTTCGACGTCGTTCGACTGGCGACGGGACACTGCGCCGACGTTCCAACCACCACCGATGCGACCGCTCATTGCGTGCTCCTTACAACCAGAAGACAGGACGGTTGGGGGACTTGCCGAGCTCGCTGGCCCGTTCTTCTTTCGAGAGCTTCGTCGGTTCTTCGTTCAAGCCGGCCGCCTGCAGCCGCTGCTTCAACAGCTCGACGGTCTGCGAGACGTCTTTGCGGAACACTTCGCGCGTGGCTTCGATGGCCGTGCGGTCGGCGTTGAGCTCGTCCACGTTCGTGGGCGCAGGCGTCGCCGCCAGCCGCTTGTCGATTTCTTCGATTGCGTTCTCGAACGGGTCAGAGGCCGCGGTGTCCCACTCGGCCTCGACGTGCAGCGGCCCGCGTCCGATGCGGCCCACCTCGTCGTCGATGTCCGTCGGAGGGTTGTCGGCCTTGCGCGCAGACGGGTCGAAGACGCTGTAGCGGTCGGCCGAGATGATGAAGCACTCGCCCGACGGCATGTACTTGTCGTACTTCGACAGCAGCGCGCCGGCGTCGGTGAGGAACTTCACCTGCTCGTCGAGCTTGGCCGCGTACTTCGTCATTATCTCGGGCACCACGGTGCCGGCGGCGGTCAGCTTGTCGATTTCCGTCTGCACGCCTGAGCGGCGCGTCGTCACTTCACTGACCGTGTCGAGCTGCAGGTGGGTGCGGCGGCGCTTCTGCAAAACGATGTACTTCGCCTCGAGCTGCAGGTTGCCGTCGGCCGGCAGCGTGCCCTTGTCAGCGGCGAGCTTGTAGAGCTTCTGCGAGACGACCAGCGGCTGGCCGTTGGTCTCTTTGCCATTCACGAGCTGGCCCTTCGCCTGCTCTTCCGACACCGACGTGCCTTCCCACCGCTTCTCGAACTTGTGCACGGCGCTTCTGTCTCCTCCAATGACTCGCCCTTCCTTCGCCTGGACGAGCACGCGGTTCACCGTGAAGGGCGGGTCGTCATCGAAGCGAACGCGGGCGCGCACCGAGGCGCCGGCCTTGGTCAGCGAGCCGTTGCGATCGTCGTAGTAGGTCTCGCGGAACAGCTCGCTGCCGTCCTGGAACTTCACGCTGCCGTCGGCGTTCGGGGTGCGGCCGACCTCGAGGTGAAGCGGCAGCGCGAACTTGTCGACCAGCGCCATCGCCTCGGCGTCGTCGAACTTCGGCTGGTACAGCTTCGCGAACGGAGCCGGCCCCGTGTTTTCCCTGAAGGCCTTTGAGGCGCCGTTGCCAAGCTTGAAGTCGGCCCACGACTCCTGCTCGGTGCGATCGCGTTCCCAGTCGCTGCGCTGCGCGCCGGTGAGAATCTCGGCGGTGATGGTCGGCACCCCCGCGGCGGTGGCCTCGATGAGGGTGCCCGCGGCGCCGGTGAGGTTGACCTTCGCGTCGCGCGCCAGCTTGCCGGCGTAGTCGTTGTCGAGCGTGTCGAGCGACAAAAGCTTGCTGAGCTCGGACGTCGGGCGAAGGTCGAGCTCGAGGCCCACGTCGTCTGCCGCGGCCGCGTCGTCGATGACGTTGAGGAAGTCGCCGAACGTGATGCCGAACTTCTCGACGAACTTCGCCGACTGTTCCTTGCTGGCGCAGTGCTCGGCGAGAAACGCCTTCCAGTCGTCTGGCGTCGACAGCTTCACTGTTTGCCCGCCCGCTTCGAGCGTCACGCTCGACTTCTGCGCGCTGAGCTTCTCGGCAGCCTTCGAGAGAAAAGAGCCAGCCTGCCCGCCGCCGTCGAACACCTTCACCGAGTCGTCGCCAATCTGAAACTGTCTGCCGCGGTCGATGCGCATGGCTTTGGTTCTCTCTTTTGAAAAAAGCTACATCCAGAAGACGGGGCGGTCTTTCTTCGCGGCGAGCTCGGCGGCGCGCTCTTCCTTCGACATCTTCGTCGGCTCTTCCTTCAGGTCGAGGGCGAGCAGGTTCTTCTTGATGACGTTGACGGTCGCCTCGACGTCTTTACGGAACGTGGTGCGGAAGCCTTCAATCTGCTTCTTGTCGGCCTCGAGCTCGGCCTTCGCTGCCGGCGTCGGCGCGGCGGCGAGCTTCGTGTTGATGGACTCGATCGCCTTTTCGAACGGGTCGGACGACGCGGTGTCCCACTCGGCCTCGACGTGCAGCGGGCCCTTGCCGATGCGGCCTACTTCATCGGCCGTGTCCGTCGGCGGCTTCCCCTTGCGCGCGGTCGCGTCGTAGACGCTGTACTGGTCGGCCGAGACGATGAAGCACTCGCCCGACGGCATGTACTGGCTGTACTTGCGCAGCGCGGCGCCGGCGTCGTTGAGGAACTTCACCTGGTCGTCGAGCTTCTTCGCGAAGGCCTCCATCGCCGGGGGAATCGGCTTGCTCGCCGCCTTCAGCGCGTCGATTTCCGTCTGCAGGCCCGCGCGGCGCGTCGTCACTTCCCCGACGCTGTCGAGCTGCAGGTGCGTGCGGCGGCGCTTCTGCAGCACGGTGTACTTCTCTTCCAGCGCGAGGTTGCCGTCGGCGGGCAGCGTGCCCTTGTCGCTCGCGAGCTTGTAGAGCTTCTGCGACACGGCCAGCGTGCTGCCGCCCGTCTCTTTGCCCGTCATCAGCTGCTCTTTCGCAGCGTTCTCGTCGGTGTAGTTGCCTTCCCAGCGCTTCTCGAACTTGTGCACTTCCGAGTTGCCGCCAGCCGACAGCGCGCGGCCTTCTTTCGCCTGCACGAGGACGCGGTTCACCGGAAACGGGTCTTTGTTGTCGAAGCGAACGCGCGCGCGAGCCGAGGCGCCGGCTTTGTCGAGCGAGCCGTTGCGGTCGTCGAAGTAGGTGTCGCGGAACATCTCGTAGCCGTCCTGGAACTTGATGGTGCCGTCGGGGTTGGTGCCCTTCGTCTCGAGGTGCAGGGGCAGCGCGAACTCGTTGATCAACGCCATTGCCGCCGGGTCGTCCCACTTCGGGTTCGTCATTTTTGCGTACGGCGCCGGGCCCGTATTCGACTTGAACTTGTCGGCCGCGCCGTCGCCCGTCTTGAAGTCCGCCCAGTTTTCCATCTCGGTGCGGTCACGGTCCCAGCTGCCACCGACCATGTTGGTGAGGATGTCTTTGCCGATGACGCTGACGCCGACGGCCTGAACGGTGCCCTTCGCGCCGTTGGCGCCGGTGAGGTTGACGGTCGCGTCTTTCGCGAGCTTCTTGCCGTAGTCGCCGTCGACCTTGTCGAGCGACAGGGCCTTGCCGAGCTCGCTGCTGGGGCGCAGGTCGAGGGTGAGGCCCTTGTCGTCGCTGGCGGCCGCGTCGTCGATGGCGTTGATGAAGTCGCCGAACGTGATGCCGGCCTTCTTCACGAAGGCGTCCGTCTGTTCTTTGGTCGACGTGTTGGCGGCCATGAAGGCCTTCCAGTCGGCCTCGGTCGCGAGGGTGATTTTCTTGTTGTAGGGGCCGCGCACCACCACGGTGATGTTCTGTGCGAGCAGCTTGTCGGAGGCCTGCTTGAGGTACGTGCCTGCCTTGCCCTTGTCGTCGAGCACCTGAACCGAGGCATCACCGACTGCGAACTGCCGACCGCGCTGGATTTTGATCGTCATTGTGTGGAGCCCCTTGGATCAGACTTCGACTGTCTACATTGTCTGCAAATGTCCTACATGGTTTCGAAAAATCGACTGGGTCTTAAAGCTCAATGGTTTCAGCATGTTCGACCGTCGCCCCCACGCCCTGGAGCAAGCCGGTGTACCAACTCAAGGCTTTGGCGGTGCGGTCACCCAGCGATTTGCAACCCCACATGACAGTCAAGGTCCGGGTCGTTTCGGGGGTGGTCTTGGTGCGCTGGGCGTCTTTGACGGCGTTGGCGCAGGCCCCGTCGGCGTCGAAGAGACAGAGGAGGCCCTCGACATCGATGGTCTGCCCGGAAGCGTTGAACACGTAGGTGGTCTCGGGTGCGGCGACGTCGATTCGGAAGGGCGCCGTCGCCCTCTCCAGGTCGATGACACTGATGGGCAGCCCCGAGTGCAGAGAGACGACGTTGCAGGCATCGACCGCGGGGTTGATCGACGAGAGCGTGCCTTCGGTGACGGCGCGAATCAGGTACTCGCTGGCGGGCTTGCCGCGGCCGGTCGGCTTGTAGCCCCCGTGGCGAAGCAGGTCGCGCACTGCCGCGCGAACGTCGTCGTTGGATTGCAGCGGCGCGAGGGCAGTGGAAGAGAGCTGCGCAGGCAACGACGTGGGGCCAATCGCGCCGAGCCCTTTGGGAAAGGTCGTCACGAACGCCGCAACTTCGAGCAGCGGGTGGGCTTGGATGGTGAGGGAAAAGGGCACGAAAGGGCCGCGACCCTACCCGCACCTTTTCGCGGCCGCGAGTCCCCGATGGTAAGTCGGCAATCACCATGGACGCGCTTATCCTCGACCTCGGCAACGTCCTCGTCTTTCACGACAACGCGCTGCTGTTCGACCAGCTCGCGGCGGCGTTCGGCACCACGGCGCCGTCGATGCGCGCGCGAATCGAGAAGGACGTTTGGACCCGCACCAACACGGGCCTGCTGCCGGGCGACACGTTGCGCGTCGAGCTGCAGAACGCGCTGGGCGGGACGATGACGCCGCAGCGCTTCGCCGAGCTGTGGAACTGCCACTTTCAAATCAACGTGCCGATGGTGAAGCGCGTCGAGTCGCTGGTGGGGAAGGTGAAGCTCTGCCTGCTCTCGAACACCCACGACCTGCACTTCGAGCCGCTGCGAAAGCAGCTGCCCGTGCTCGAGAAGTTCGACGCCCTGGTGCTGTCGTACGAGGAAGGCCTGATGAAGCCGTCGCCCGAGCTGTACCGCAGGGCGCTGAAGCGCGTGGGCGTCGAGGCGAGCCGCGCTGCTTTCTTCGACGACGTGCAGGCCTACGCCGACGCAGCGACCGCGGTCGGAATCCACGGCCAGCTCTTCACCGACGTCGCGGCCTTCGACGAAGACCTAGCGCGGCTTCTTGGCTGACGCTGCTTTCACGGTCAGCTTCACGTCGGGCGGCGCCACGCCCTCGGCAGTGAGGAGGGTGAACCAGACGTTGCTCGCGCCGGTGAACGTGTGGCTGCCGTCAGCAAGAAGCACCTGCCCGGTCGGAACCGCCTCGTTGTCGAAGCGCAACTCGTCCTGCTTCCCGCGAGCGCCCATCGACATCAGCACCACCGGAAGCACGCCGCCGTTCAAAGGCTTCACTTCCACCCGGTACACCTGCTTCGGCTGAAGGACGCGGATGAGGAAGCTGTCGTCGTGGTCGACCCGCAGCAGGTTGCGCGCGTTCAGGGCCACCTGCACGTCACCGAGGCGCAGGCCAGACTTCTGAACCGTGAGGTCTCCCCCTTCTGAAGGGGTGAACAAGGACCACGTGCCCGCAGGAAGCGTGGTCACCTTGCTCAGGTCGACGACGCTCACCGGGTTCGAGCTGCGCTTCAACGCAAAGACATTGGCGAGTCGTGAGGTGGTGGTGGCGCTCGCGGCGTAGTTCCAGGTCAGCGTCTTTGGGGTCGTCGGACGCGCGGCCTGTGACCGGCCGACGGCGGGGGTCGAAGGCCGGGTGTAGATGACGGTGGGCTCGACGCTGCTCACCACGGTGTCGACCGCCACTGTCTCGGTGGGCTGACCATCGGCTTTCACGCTGTGCGCCTGGGTCAGCACCACGTCGATGGGCGTGGTCTCGGCGTCGAAGACGACCTCGACCTTCGGCGGAGCGTTCTTGTCGGCGGCGTCGTGGTCGCCCGGCATCGGCGGAGGCTTCGCGAGCGCTGTCTCTTTCGGCTGGGGCCGCGAGCCTTCGTACCGGACCTCGTTGATGACGCCGCCGTTGACGAGGCTCAGCTCGAGGACCCGCGTGTTCGAGACGGTGCCCGACCAACCGACGTAGCCCGCCTTCTTGATGACCAGGTTTCGCAGATCGTTCTTCCGAACGTGAATCGTCAGCGGGGTGCGGCGCTCCTGGAGCTCACCGTCGATCCACACCTGGGCGCCCGAGGGAGTGGTGATCAGCTCCATCGGCCGCGCGGACAGTGCCTGCGTCGTGCCACCCGCGCGTGACTCCACAGACCAATAGGCGATGGGCACGGCGAGCATCAACAGCCCGACGGCGGCCATCGTGGGCGTGAGCTTGCGACGCGCGACCGGGGCACCAAGGGCCGCAGCGGCCACCGCCTCGATGGGTCTGGTCACGACCTCGGTGGCCAGCGGCGCGGCGACGGGAGCCGGAAGCGGCGAGAGCTCGACCTTCGCGAGCGCCGTGGCCCACGGACCCAGCGGCGATTCCTGGCTCCACGGCCCCAGCGCATCGCCAAGCTCGCGCACCGAGGCGAAACGTTCTTCCGGGCGTGCTGCGAGCGCGCGCTGCAAGACGGCCGCAGCGGCGGCGGCGAGGGTGGGGTTCACCGCGGTGGGCGCGTCGAGGTCCCCAGTCGCGATGCGGCTGATGACTTCGCCGGCGCCGCCCTGCGCGGGAAGCCGGCCGCAGACGAGCTCGAACAGCAACAGCCCGGCGGTGAAGAGCTCGCTGCGAACGTCGACGGCGTTGCCACGCGCCTGCTCGGGCGACACGTACGCGCGGCGCATGCCCGAAGAATCTCCGGCGCGCAGGCGCAGCTTCCCCAGGCCCAGGTCGGTGAGGACCACGCGGCCCTCGGGAGTGACACGCACGTTCTCGGGCACCAGCTCGCGGTGAAGAAGCGGCGGCACGACGGCGTGCGCGGCAGCCAGGCCCTCGAGCACCGGGCGAATCAACGCCACCGCGCGCAGCATCGGCAGGGGCCACTGCTTCGTTTCCTGCGCGGCGCGGATCAGCTCAGCCAGCGAGGTTCCTTCGACGTCCTCGTAGACGACGAAGCCCTGGCCCGACTCGAGGATGCGGGCGAGGTTCGGGTGGTTCAGCCCCGCGGCGACTGTCAGCTCGGAGGGAGCAGCGCCCTCGAATTGCTTGAGCACGCCGCGCACTTTCGTCTCGCGGTGCACCACGGCATACGTCTGCCCGAGCCCGTTGTGACCGAGCTTTTCCTCGAGCTCCCACGCTCCAAACGTTTCGCTCATCCGCGATGCCCCGCTGCGACTTGTGAGGTTGGCCCCGCCAAAACCTGGCCGAAGGGTAACACCAAAGGCTGCGCGTTCTCCCCAGACGCGCCCCTTAAGAACAATCGCTGCGGGGCCGAGAATTCGGCCTCGGCCGTGTTTCACGCCTACATCAACAATCCCTGTTCTTACGCGGGTTTACATCGTCTCGGTGCGGGACTAGGGTCCGCGCCGGTCAAAAAGAAGACAGACCGCTACAGGTCTGTACTCTCACGGGCGATCGCATGGGTAGGCGGAGGACGCAAATTCCTTGAGTGAAGAATTCGCAGAAGTCTTCCGGCCGGAAGCCCTGCTCAAGAGCGCGCTGGAGAAGATCGTCTATTTCGAGGCGAGGGCTCAGCAGCTAGAGAACGACCTGACCGCGGTGCGCGCCGAGTCGGACCGGCTTCGCGCCGACATGGGCAGTGCGGCGCAGCGGGAAATCGAGCTGCGGCGGCTGGTGGCCGAGCTCGAGGTGCGGGCCACGCGCGCGCACGCCGAACGCGAAGACTCCGCGCGGGTGGTCGAAGCGCTGCGGCGTGAACGCGCCGAGCTGATCGGAAAAATGCTGGAGGCCTCGCGCATTCACAAGTCGGACGAGGCGCCAGACCCAGACTCGTTCGACCTGGCGCGCTTCATCTCTGAGCTGCGCGGCGAGGTGCTGTTCCGCCGGGCCGATGGAAAGCTCGAGCTCGCTCCTGCGGCGGTGGCGCCGGTTCCTGAAGCGGCGGCCCCTGCGCCGTCGCCGGTGACAGCGATGGCGAACGAGCTGAAGGCGCAAGGCCGGCTGGTGGTGAGCCCAGCCGACTTCACTGCGCTCTCGGGCGCGCAGGCCTTCGCGGGCCGCACGGAAGAGACGCTGTTCGGGTTCTCGGTGCGGGAGCTGTCGGCGCCCGACTCGGCGTCGCGCGTTCGCGCGGCCGAACGGCTGAAGGCCCTGGGCCACGCCGCGGCAGGCCCCGCGCTGGCGACGGCGCTCCACGGCGAGTCCGACCCGGTGGTGCAGGTCGCGCTGCTCGCGGCGTTCGCCCACTTCGCAAAGGCGCAGGGTGTGCCCGTCGTCGCGCCGCTGCTGACGTCGGTCTTCCCTGACGTGCGCATCTCGGCCCTGAAGGCGCTGCTCACGCTCGACCCGACGCAGGCCGGGCCGCACCTCACCGCGGCGATGGCGGACCCTGACCGTGCGGTGCGCCGCCGCGCGTCGCTGCTGGCGCTGTCGCTGACGGGTGAAGCCGCGCTGCAGCTGGGCCAGAAGGCGATCGCCGACTCCGACGCGCAGGTGCGTTCGCTGGCCGCGCTCGTGCTCGGAGCCAGTGGCGCCGAAGCCGCGCGCCCGTGGTTGTTCCGGGCGATGCGCGACCCGGAAGAGAAGGTGCGCCGTGCGGCGTCGGACAGCCTGTCGAAGCTGCTGGGCAAGGACGTGTCGGGCGTGGTCGGCATGGAAGACGCGCCACGACGCCGGGCCGTGCGGCAGCTCGCGCACCTGCCGAACCAGCCGGCGGCTGCATCGTCGGGCCGCGCGAAGGTTGCCGTGCTCGAGACGGTCGCGGTCGCTGCGGTTTCGGCTCCAGTCGAAAAGCGCGTCGACGAGAAGCTTTGTGGAGCGCTGATGATTGAGCTGCGCGCTTCGATTCGTGGCCGCACGCTGGCCGAGCTCACCCAACACCTCACGCACGCCGAAGAGACGACGCTGCTTGCCTGCCGCCTGTTGGAAGGCCGCGGTCAGGTGGTTCGGCGCGGCAGCAAGTACTTCGTCGCCTGACAGGGAAAGACCATGGACCCCATTCACTACTCGCCGAAGGTCGCTGCCGACATGTTGGGCGTGAGCACCAAGGCGCTGCAGGGCGTGCAGAAGAAAGACGTCTTCACGCCTTCCGACGTCTGGGAGCTGCGCGGCAAGCTTCACCGCTACCCGCAGGAAATTGGCCCGACGCGCAAGCAGCTGTTCCTCAACTTCAAGGGCGGCACGGGGAAGACGTCGCTGTCGACCTCCTACGCCTGGCGCCTGGCCGAGATGGGCTACGGCGTGCTGTTGGTTGACCTCGACTCGCAGGGCCATGCGACGAAGTGCCTCGGCTTCGAAGGGGAAGACTTCCCGCGGACGCTGGTCGACGTGCTGGTGAAGAAGGTCCCCATCAGCGAGGTGATTCAGAAGACGGCGCTGCCGAACCTCGAGTTCGTGCCGTCGAACCTGACGATGTCGACGGTCGACCTGGCGCTGATGCCGATGGCCGGCCGCGAGTTCAAGCTTCGCAACGCGCTCAAAGAGGTCGAGGCGCACTACGACTTCATCATCTTTGATGCGCCGCCGAGCTTCGGCCTGCTGAACCTGAACGCGCTGATTGCGACCGACGACCTCATCGTGCCGGTGCTCGCCGACTTCCTTTCCTTCCACGGCCTCAAGCTGCTGTTCGAGACGGTGCAGAGCCTCGAGGAAGACTTGTCGCACGTGCTCGACCACGTCTTCATCGTGGTCAACAGCTTCAACAACACCTTCAAGCTTGCGAAGGAAGCGCTCGACGCGCTGAAGAAGCACTACCCCGAGTACCTGATGCCGCAGGTGATTCGGCAGTGCACGAAGTTCGCGCAGGCCTCGAGCGAAGGCCGCCCGATTTTCCTCGCCGACCGCGACAGCAAGGGCGCGCAGGACATCAACGTGCTCATCGGTGAAGTGCTGCGCCGCCTGCAAGCGAAGCCCGAAGTCACGCAGCCGGCGGACGCCGCGCCTGCCGCAAACCCCATCGCCCAGTCGGCCTGAACCCATTTCCGACTCACCCCACGAGAGAGACGACCCCATGAAGAAAGCCTTCGATGCCAACGTGTCGCGCGCGCGCCCGCGGGTGCGGCTGGGCCTGCTGGGAGACGCCGCCGTCGGCGAGGTGACGGAGTCAGCCGTCGAGACGATTGCCGAGCGCGTCGCGCAGGAAGTGTCGGTGCACTCGCGGCCGACGCCGCCGGTGGCGCAGCGCTACGAGCCGATGCCGGTGGTGCCAGACCTGGCGCAGGCGATTCGCGCGCGGGCGACGGAAGCGCGGGCCCCGAAGACGAGCGCGGTCGAGGCGCTGCAGCAGGCGCTGGCGCAGGTCGTCTTCGAGAAGCCGCGAGCGGCCGCCGCTCCGGCCGAGGTGGTCGAGGTGCAGTCGCCGCCTCCAGCGATGGAAGAGCTGAATCCAGGCGAGCGGCGCGACCGGCTGAAGGAAAGGCTGAAGGCGGTGCGTGAGAACCCGCGCCCCGAGCCGCTGCCGGACACGGTGGCCGAGGCGGGGGTGCTGGCGGTCGAACGAATCAGCGCGCTGCAGACCGAGTTGGTGAAGGTGCGGTCGCTGAACCTGGCGCTGACGCAGGACCTCGAAGCGACGCGGCGCCAGGCCGAACGGGCGACGGAAGAAGCGCGGCTGCGCATGGACGAGGCGCGCCGGCTGTCGGGTGAGATGGAAGGGCGGGTGAAGCTGCTCAACGACCTCGAGCGCGAGCTGGGCTCTCTGGAAGGCGAGCGCAACGAGGCGCTGCTGGCGCTGCAGGAGTCGCGGCAGCAGCTCGACGCGCGCGAGTCCGAGAAGGACGCGCTGAAGACGGAAATCGTGAAGAGCCAGCAGTCACTTGCCGAGAGCCTGTCGGAAGAAGAGCGCCTCGCCGGAGAGCTCGAGGCCTCGTACGAAGCCGCCTCGAACCTGCGCCGCAGCACCGATGCGCTGCGCGGCGAGCGCGACATGCTGGCCCGACAGGTCTCTGACTTGACCCGCGAGCGCGTCGAGCTGCTCGAGGCTCGCAAGGCACTGGAAGCCGTGCACCGCGCGCTGAGCCAGGCCGCGTCGCGCTGACGCCGCGAGCTCATGGGCGGCTGGGCTCGGCGCTTCGATTGGAGTTCCGTGCCGCAGCGAAACGCTCGGCTTTGCCTGGCGAATCCGGCTCAGCGATTTCGTCGGAGGACCGCGCACCGTCATTTCCGCCGTACCTCGGGTGGCCCTTGCGTTCGAACTTCCCGTCTTGGGCGCCTGATCCCATTGCGGGGGCCCCGGACTCAGCTTCGAACTTTGTACGTGATGATCGGCTTCAGAGTCGCGATGACGGTCGCGACGCCCGCGGCGACGAGATCGCCGACCACCGCGTCGATCTTCTTGTACGCGCTGGGCGCCTCTTCGTAGAGCAGGTCACGGTCCTCGCAGATCACCGCGCTGCCGAGCTCGGTCTGCACGAGCTGCTCGAGCCGGAACTTGTCCTTCACCCGTTCGCGCGCGTCGTGCCGCGAATACTTGCGGCCCGCGCCGTGCGCCAGCGACCAGCCGTTCTTCTCGCCGTCGCCTCGAGGCAGCACGAGGTAGCTGAGCGCGCCGCGCGAACCGGGAATCACCACCGGCCCCTGGTCCGACGGCGCCGCGCCCTTGCGGTGCAGCCAGCCTTCGGGCCGCCGCGCGACGTTGTTGTGGGTGAGGTCGAGCTTCCGTTCGCCCGTCGCGCCGATGCATTCCATGAAGCGCCGCGCGATCAACGCCCGGTTCACCACCGCCCACTTCACCGCGTGGTCGTGCTGGCCCAGATACGTGCCCATCTCGTCTGGGCCGAGCCCATCCGCGCCGCGCTGGTCCGTGTGCCGCCGCAGCACCGACTCGCCCAGCCCCCGAGAGCCCGAGTGCACGAGCAGCTGCAGGCGATCTTCTTCGAGGCCCAGCAGCGCGAAGGCCGCCGAATCGAGCACGTCTTCCACCGACTGCAATTCCGCGAAGTGGTTGCCACCCCCGATGGTGCCCAGCGCTTCGTCGAGGCCCGTCGGCGCGACGCCCGCCTCGGCGAGCAGCGCGGAACCATCGCCGTCCCAGGGGCGCTCGAGCCCGTGCAGCTTGTCCACCCAGCGGTCGCGCTTCGACTTCCGGCGCAGCAGGTCCGTCTGCCACAGGCCCATGCCGCAGCCGACGTCGTTACCGACGAGGTACGGGTACACGATGTCGCGCGCGAGAAACGCAGCGCCGACAGGCGTGCCGCGCCCCGGATGCAGGTCCGGCAGGCCGACCGCGAACAGCATTCCCGGCAGCGCCGCCGTCAGCTCGAGCTGGCGCAGGGCCTCGCCTTCGATCCAGCTCTGGGCGGTGGTGATGGTGCGGATCGGCATTCGCTTCCCCCGACCCAACAGACCACGAATTCCTGACGGAACAGATCGTCGGCGCCTGCTGCGCGTTGAAGTGGCAACCCCCAGCCGGAGTTCCATGGTTCGTTCGCTCTGCGTCACACTCACGCTGTTCCTCAGTCTGTCCGCCGTCCGCCAGGCCCGGCTTCGCACCCGTGCCCGCGGACAAGCCGGGTGAGAAGGCCAGCGGCCTGCTCGCGCAGATCGTCTCGTACGATGGCTCGACGAACGGCACGCTCACCGTCGACCTGAAGAACCCGACGGGTGCGGCGGTGGAGCTCACTCCAGCCGGCCTCTACTTCGTGCCCGTCGGCGACCCCGACCACTCGCCGCAGAGGCTGGGCGCGGTCGGCTCGGCGCAGGTCGACGGCGCGCGCAAGGACAAGCTGACCATCGCCGCCGGCGCGACGGTGCGCGCGAAGCTCGACGTGTACTGCATCGACTCGCACCGCTCGAGCCCGACGCCCGAGACGCCGTTCGCGCTCGCGAAGGACCGCATCCCCGCGAAAATCACCCAGGCGATTCACACCGAAGCGCAGGCAGCGACGAAGTCGATGGGCGGCATGGCCGCGCCCGCCGCGAAGTCCGCCGTGCAGAGCACCGTCTGGAAGAACCGCGACCGCCAGTGGGTGCCGCTGCAGGGCGAGGGCACGCAGGAAGCGACGAAGTAGACACTTCCGCCAGACGCTCCTGGTGTTCGCGCGCCGCCCAGGCGTTGCGGTTCTGACCTACTCAGTGACCTCGATCGGAAACGAGACCGTCGCAATCCCCAGGTTGCCCGAGACCGTGGCCATACCGACGCCGATGGGTTTGAGGTCGAGGTAAGGCCACCAGTGCTTCGCCTCGATGTAACCGGCGGCGACCGTCAACACCTGGGGAGCGCTGCTCTGCACGACACCTGCACCACCGAGCGCGAGTGATCCATCGGCCAGGGTCGCAACGAGTCCCAACCGCGCATTGATGATCGGCGGCGTGAGAGAAACGCCGCCGTCGGAAGAAAGACGGATACTCGTGGGGATCGCATCCTTCAACACCGGATCGGCATCAACTTCAGGGTTCTGCGAGAACCAGGAGCTATTGACCGCGCGGCCGGCCCCGAGTTGCTCGCCGCGTGCAGACGCCTTGGCCTTCTGTGAACTTCTTCTCGATCTGGCCAATGGAAAAGCGACGCGCAACGATTGGGAACAGTGGGTCGTTACGCACTGCGCCGAACCGACGCTCTGCGTCGGGCGGCATCAGAATGGTAGCCTTCGGTTGATGCGGTACGACTTCAAACCTGCCGACCTCCGGGCCTTCGTGGCGCGCGACTGGTCGCTCCCGCGGCGGTTGCAGAACGAAGAGACGGCGAGGTTGGCCCGGCAGTTGGACTGGAGTGAACTGTTGCGGCGCGCGGATGAGTTGCGCGACGCAGCTCGCTGGCTAGCGCCGGAGTGGCCGAATGCCCGGACGGATGAAGAAGACCTCGCGGGGCACCTCACGCTCATCTCGAAGCTCGCGGCGTTCGAAGCCAGGCGCCCAAGCGGCACTCGAAGCGATCGGGCGCGCGATGAAACGGCTCGAGGCCCGCTGGTACCTGTTCGGCGCCCAAGCGGTGCTGCTTCACGGCGCCCCCCGAACAACGCAAGACATCGACGTCACCGTCCTCTCTGACGCGCCGGTCGCCACCCTCGTCAAGGCGCTGCGCCGTGAAAAGATTGTTCCGCGCTACGAGGACGCGGCCTTCGTCGCCGAGACCCGGGTGATTCCCTGCGATCATCCTGCCAGTGGCTGGAAGATCGACATTGTTCTAGGCGGACCCGGGCTGGAGGAGCTGATCGCCGACCAAGCCACGACGCGCCGCCTGGGCAGGGTGATCGTTCCGCTGGTACGCCTGGAGCACCTGCTCGTCCTCAAGACTCTCGCAGGCCGGCCGCAAGATTTGGCCGATGTCGCAGCGCTGCTTGCTCTGCCGGGCAAGACGATTGCGTTGGCCGAGGTGAGGGGGCTGTTGCGCGCACTGGAGGTCGGCCTCGCAGAAGATGGACTTGTCGACCGCTTCAATCGCCTCGCGCGTTGAGCCGACGCGCAAAGCCCTACTTCTTCACCACCTTCAGCTCGGCCGCCTCGGGCTTCACGCCCTTGCCCGCGAACGGAGCGAGGTCGGCGCGAACCGCGGCAATCTTCTTCGAGCGTTCACCCATCGCCGGGTGGTGGCTGTCGGCAGATGCCGGAAGCTTCGAGAGGAGCTTCTCGTACTCGCCCGCGTCGTAGCCGGCGAAGGTCGAGAGCTCGATCGCGAACTTGTCGGCCTCGAACTCATCGGGCGCCGAGAGGCCCTTGCTGATGAAGTCGTCGATGAAGCCATCGGCGAGCGACGCGATCAGCCCGGCCGCCATGTCGTTGCTGTCGAGGTCCAGGTTCCCGCCCGAGAAGTACTTCGCGTACGCAGCGGCGCGGCGGAACTCAGGCGCCATGTCGAGGCCCTTGTTCAGCATGTAGCCGCCGACGGTCGCGAGGTCGCACTGCTTGTACTTCACCTGCGAGTAGCTCTTGAGCGCGTGGCGCCCGGCGATGTGGCCGATTTCATGGCTGAGCACGCCTGCCAATTGCGCCTCGTTGTCGATGAGCTTCAGCAGGCCGGTGGTGACGAACACGTAGCCGCCCGGCGCCGAGAAGGCGTTGACGGTCGGGCTGTCGAGCACGCCGAACGTCCAGACGATTTCCGGGCGCGACGAGTAGCTGGCCAGGTTGCGGCCGACTTTTCCGAGGTACGCGTTCAGGTTGTTTCGGTCGGAGTCCGGCAGCTTCACCTTGCCCGGCGTCTTCTGCGCGTCGGCGAGCGCGGCGAGGTTCTTCTCGGTGTTTCCATCGATGAAGAAGTGCGCCTTGTTCTTCTCGGTGAGGCCGACGGCAATCGCTCCGCCAATCGCGCGCTCTTCACCCAGCGGGATGATTTGGTTCTGCATCGGCAGACAGACGCGGTCGGATTCCTTCTTTCCTTCGACGCCCGACACCGCCACCTCACCGCCGGCCTGGATGCCCGACCGGATGGCGCCCTGCGCGTCGCCACGCATGATGGCGTTCATCGTGGTGCAGCCCGTCGACAGCGCGAACGCTGCCGTGAAGAGTGCGAGCTTCTTCATTTGCCACTTCCCGTCAGCCCGGCCGCTTTCTGGTGGGCGGCGATCGCCTCGGGCGTGGCTGCGTTGTTGTTGTGCTCTTCGAGGTAGATGATTTCGCAGGCGGCCTCGTTGGCGCTCGGGCCCTTCGCGTCGGCGTACTTGATGGCGGCGGGGGTGAGCGCCTTGGTCGCCGCTCCCGAGCTGGCCACGGCCTGGGCGGAAATCGGCTTGCCGTCGCCCTTGAGGAACTCATCGGCTGGCTTGTTGGGCGTCAGGTTTGCCTGCAGCACGAAGCCTTCCTTCCCGCCCGCGACGACCTTGTGCAGCGACTTCTCTTTTGCGTCGGCGCCCTTCCACGTCACCTCGGTGCCGGGCTGCAGCGTCGTCACCACCTTCGCGGTGAGGTTCGGGTCCTTCAGCAGCTTGGTGTCCTTCGACTTGATGAAGAGCTGACGGTCTGCGCCGAGCGCAAGCCCTGAGGTTCCCAGCGCGGCCACGGTGGCCCAGCCAACGATTCGTTTCATGAGTGCAGCTCCTTTCAAGATTCCAACAATGAGACGCCGTCCCACGCGGGGGGCGGCGGGACCTTCGAGAACTCGGTGCACAGCTGCTGCAACCGCAAGCACGGCCCATCGCCCGCTTCGATGTCGAGCGCGGTGCGGAGCCGCTTGAGGGCGTCATCGAACTTGCGGGCGCGGTACAGCATCAGCGCCTGGCCGTAGAGCTCGACCACCCTGGCCTTGTCGAAGTGCAGCTCGCCCTTCATCGCCAACAGCTCGTAGACGGTGGTGGGGAGCGCCGCGCCGGACAGCTTCACGTGGTCGAGCTCGCGCGCTTCGACCTGCTCACGCACGTGCTCCCAGGTGCCGGCGCCGATGATAATCAGCGTGCCGAAGACCTTGTTCGCCTCTTCGAGCTTGTCGGCCAGCTGCACCTCGTCGCCGATGGCCGTGTAGTCCATCAGCTGCTGGCTGCCGATGTTGCCGACCAGCATGATGCCGGTGTTGAGGCCGATGCGCGTGTAGACGTCGGGCAGCCCTTCTTTGCGGAACTCTTCGCGCAGCACGGCGACGGCCTTCTGCACCGACAGCGCGGCCCGGCACGCCCGCAGCGCGTGGTCGCGGTACTGCTTCGGAGCGCCGAACAGCGCGAGCACCTTGTCGCCGATGTACTTGTCGATGCACGCGCCCTGCGCCGTGATGGAAGGCGTCACCGCCGACAGGTAGCGGTTCAACATCCGCATCAGCGCGTGGCCGTCGCCTTTGAACTTCTCGGTGAAGGCGGTGAAGCCCTTCAAGTCCGAGAAGAAGGCGGTGATGGTGAGGTTCTCGCCCTCGAGCTTCGGCAGCTTCTTCTGCTCAATCAGCTGGTCGACCAGGTCGGCTTCCATGAAGTTCTGGAAGGCGGCCTTCATCCGTGCCCGCTCTTTGTCGGCGAAGAGCTTTTCCCAGCCAGTGGCGAGCACCGAGGCCAACGTGCCGGCGAGGCCGGGCAGCGCAGAGAGGATGTGCATCTTCGTCGCGACGAGGAAGCCGCCCGTCAGCAGGAAGAAGCCGATGTACAGCGCGGCCGGCCAGCCGATGTCGACGAAGCTGTTGCGAACGACGAGCACGAGTGACGCCGAAAAAATCGCGAGCAGAAACGCGAGCAACAGCGAGAGCCAGAAGGGCGCGCGGAGGATGAACTGGCCGTCGAGCAGGTTCTGCAGAATCGCCGCCTGCTTCGCGACCCCCGGCGTGTTCGCTTCCAGCGGCGTGCCCTTGATGTCGCCGGTGCCCGTCGCGAGGCCGGCGATGATGACGTACTTGTCCTTGAAGCGATCTACCCCGCCGTCGGTGCCGTTCTTGTAGCGGAGCACGTCGTCCACCGGCACCGTGTCGAACTTCTTGTACAGCGTGCCGCCGTAGTCGATTTCGGCGTCGCCCTCGGGGTTGATGCGAATCTCTTTCTTGCCGAGCTTCAGCAGGCCCGGGGAAATCTCGACCTTCTCGGCGCCGTAGTGGTCGGCCGCGACCGCGACGGGCAGCGTGACGTAGCTGTTGATGCCGTCGGTGTACGCGAAGCGCGTGTAGCGCATCTTGCCGTCGTCATCGGGCTCGTGGTCGACGGTGCCGAAGCCGGCGATGACGTCGATGACCTGCTCGATGGCAGGCAGCGGGTACTGCGGCCCGACGGGGCCTTCTTCGAAAGTCTTGATGGTCAGCCCGCCTTTGAACTCGACGGGAAACGCGTAGGCGCGGGCCGCCTTCATTCGCAGCTCGACCTGCTTGGCCTCGCGAAGCTTGGCCTGCTCTTCGGGCGAAGGCTCTTCGGGAAATGCGTCGTCGGGAAACGCTTCGTCGGTGGGCGCTTTCTCCGGCATGGGCTCGGGCGGCCCAGGGGGCCCGCGGTTCACCGGAACCTCCTGCTTCGGCAGCGACGTCGCGCCCGAGAGCATGCTGAAGCCGAGGTAGACGGGGATGCGGTCGGTTTCGATCTGCTTCCCGAGCGCCATATCTCCAAGGATGTCGGACTTCGACTCGTCCATCACTGCGTCGAAGATGATTGCCTTCGCTCCGGCTTCCTTCAGGTAGCCGAAGAGGTCGGCCCAGAGAATGCGGTCGTAGGGAAACGACCCGTACCGCTGGCGCCACGGCTCGTGCTGGTTGATGGACGAGAAGGTCGAGTCGGTGATGCCGACGATGACGATGTCTTTGCTGCGCTGCACCTCACCGCCGGGCGCGTACTTCCACGGCGTGTCGGGGTTGCCGGTGAACTTCGAGAGGCCGTCGTCGTAGGCGCCGCGCTCGCTGCCGCTGATGCCGAGGAAGTCGGTTTCCCACCAGACGATGGCAAAGGTGGTGGCGACGCTGGCGATTCCGAGGATGACCCAGAGGTTGCGGACGAACCGCAGCTGGATCAGCAAGAGCGTCTTTCTCACGGGGGCGGCATCCTTACAAACTGGCAGAGATGCGTGACTGAAAATCGCAGTCTTCGGGCCGGCTTCGACGCAGCGCGCGAACGAACTGTTCCAGCGCCAGCTCGGCGGCCTGCACCGTCTCTTCCTGAGACAGCGTGTCTTTGCTGCGGGTGGCCTCGACGAACCCGGCCGAGAGCTCGGACATGCGGCTGGTCGCCAGCTGCACCGGCCCTGGCGCCTCGAGCGCGAACCTCTCGAGCAGCGTCGAGAACTTCTGGGTGAGCAGGTTCCACTTCTCGAGCCCGGGCGTCTCGGCACGCGCTTTCTCTTTCGCCGACAACGTGCGCCACGCCTCGAGCACCGTGGGCAGGTCGTTGCCTTTCACTTTTCCCAGCGCCGCTTCGGCCAGCGCGCCCTGCCCCGTCGCCGCGTGCACCCCTGCGGCGAGTCGAAGGAACGCATCCTGGCTGCGGCTCTTCCAGGAGACCGCGCGAAGCTTCGCCGCCGCCGATTTCCAGTCGTCCCTGCGCAGCGCCGAGCCCGCGTCCGTCAGCAGCGTCTCGTCTGTCGCCGAGGTGCGCGTGAAGTCGAGGGGCACGTTGAAGGTCGGCGCGTGGGGACCCAGCGCGGCGAGCGTCAGCCCGGCCCCTGGCGTCTCTTCGGCGTGGAAAAGGACAGGCTCGAAAGGCACCAGCACGAAGGTGAGCGACATCGAAGAGCCGGGCGCCTCGACTCGCAAGACGTGCTCTCCGGGAGCGAACCGCAGCGGCGCCTCGGGCGGGCTCGACCGCGGCTGGCCATCGAGGAAGAGCCGCACCTTTCCCGCCCCCCAGAGGATGACAGGGGTCGTCTCTTCGGGCACTTGCACCGTAGGCATCGGCTGGTCGGCGTCAGGGCAGCGTTCTCTGGGCGCGGGAATGTCGGCCGCCGCGACGGGCGCCTGGCGCTTCAGGGTCCAGAGAAAGGCCCCGGCGGAGGCGAGAAGAATGACGCCAGCCAGGAAGGCAACCACCCACCACCGCATGGCGCGCATTCGAACAGATCCATTCAGCGGGTGGTGCGTTCAACGGCGCACCATGAAAAAAATCCTCCGTGCTGCCTGTGTGATTGCCTCTCTCGCCACCGGTGCTGCGTTCGCCGGTGACGTCGCCGTCAAAGCCGACAAGCCGCTGCCGCAACAGACGGTGCAGCTCGAGCAGAAAGACCGGCCGACCATCGAGGTGGTCTTCGTCCTCGACACCACCAGCTCGATGAGCGGCCTCATCGAAGGCGCCAAAGAAAAAATCTGGACCATCGCCTCGCGGATGGCGACCGGGAAGCCGACCCCGCGCATTCGCGTCGGCCTGGTTGGTTTCCGTGACCGCGGCGACGAGTACGTGACGAAGAACTTCGACCTCACCGACGACCTCGACACCGTCTACAAGAACCTGCGCGGCTTCAGCGCCGGTGGTGGCGGCGACGGGCCCGAGCATGTCGGCCGCGCGCTGGGCGAAGCGGTGAAGCTGATGTCGTGGAGCCAGAACAGCAAGACGGCGAAGATGATTTTCCTGGTCGGTGATGCGCCGCCGCACGACGACTACAAAGACGGCTGGGACAGCCGCACCTGGGCGAAGAACGCGATCGCGAAGGGCATCGTCGTCAACACCGTGCGCTGCGGAAACCAGGGCGACACCGAGGCGGTGTTCAAGGACCTCGCGAAGCTCGCCGATGGCAGCTTCGATTCCATCGGCCAGTCGGGCGGCATGGTGGCAGTGACGACGCCGTTCGACGAAGAGCTCTCGAAGCTCAACGGAGCGGTCGCCGACACTGCGGTCTACGGCGGCAAGCGCGGCGCCCGGGACGAGGGTGAGAGCTACAAGGGAAGCGTGAAGGCGATGGCGCCCTCGGCCTCGGCCGACCGGATGAGCTTCCGCACCAACTCAGGCCTGGGCGCGTCGGGCGGTGGTGGGTTGGCGGCGGTGGACCTGACGGCCGCTCCGGAGAAGGTGAAGGAGATGAAGGCGGAGGAGCTGCCAGACAACCTGCGCGCGATGCCGAAGGAGAAGCAGGTCGAGTTCCTGAGCCAGCAGAACGCACAGCGCCAGCAGCTCGAGGCGAAGGTGGTCGAGGTGAGCAAGAAGCGTGATGCGTGGATCTCGACAAACGCAAAAGCGAAGAAGGACTCGTTCGACGACCGCGTGTTCGAAGCGATGAAACCAACCGCCGCCAAGGCTGGCATCGCGTATTAGCTTTGTTGGCGTGATTGTCATCGCGGGCGGGACGGGGAAGGCGGGCCGGCGGTTGGCGCAGAAGCTGGGCGGGCGGTACGCCGTCCGGCAGCTCGGCAGCGGCACCAACCTGCTCTCGCTGGGCGACGCGGAGGTCGCGATGTCCGGAGCGCAGACCGGGGTCTACCTGGCCCGCGCCACCCGGTCGTATTACCGGCTGCTGCAGGCAAGACCTGCGGACCTCGAGCTGTTGATGGCCGACTCGTTCGGCCGGGCGGCGGCGCGGTGCGGAGTGAAGCGGATTTTCGTTTGGCGGTGTGGGGCCGACGACGAACGGGTGACGGTGCTCGCAGGCTGTGGGGTGCCGCTGACGGTCGTCGACTCAGCGGAAGAAATCGAAGCGGCGTTCGCGGCGGATCCACCGGATCCGGAAGGCTCGAGCGCGCTGCTCGCTCCGCAGCCGGCGATGGGCCCGGGCATCTGCTCGTTGCAGCGGCTGCCGTTGCCGGCAGGGTGGACAGCGGCGAAAGCAGCCAGCGAATACTTCGGGTGGGCGGCGTCGCACCTGCCGGGGGTGAGTGCGTCGGCCGTCGGCGAGGCGTGGACGCTGCGCGCGCTGGGAGTCTCGGTGTTGTCGCTGTCGATGATTCATGGGCGCATGACGCCGCAGTCGGCGGTGCTGAGGACGGGCGGCGGGCTGCTCGACGGCACGGGCGCCGGGCCGGGGCAGTTCGAGTTCCGCATCGTGCAGACGAACGCAGGCCCCGCGCTGTTGACGAGCCTGATGGGCTTCGTCCCGTCGCTGCCGTGGTTTCTGTACCGCTGGTTCCAGGCGCCGATTCACGCCTGGGTGATGGCGCGGTTCGGCAAGTGGCTGGCGACGCAGTCTGCGGCCTAGATGCTGATCGACCCTTCGCGGAAGTCAGTCTTCGCGATGTGGACGTTGATGCACACGGGCTTGCCCTTCTTCGAGAGCGCCTTGGCCTGGTCGAGCACCTCGTCGATTTTCTTTGGATCCGTCAGCAGCAGGCCGACGCCGCCGTAGCCTTCGGCGACCTTGTGGTACTCGCTGCGCAGCAGGGTGCACGCGACGTCGCTGCCGAGAATGGTGACCTGGTCGCGCGCAATCTGCGCCCAGGACGCGTCGTTGCCGATGATGGCGATGGGCGCCATGCCCATGCGAACGAAGGTGTCGAATTCGGCGAGGCTGTATGCGCTCGAGCCGTCGCCCCAGATAATCCACACCTCGGCCTTTGGGCGCACTGCCGCCGCGCCGACCGCGAAGCCACCGCCGACGCCCAGCGTGCCGAACACGCCCGGGTCGAGCCACGACAACGGCTTGCGCGGCTTGAGCACGTACGCCGCCGTCGCCACGAAGTCGCCGCCGTCGGCCACCAGCACCGAGTCGTCGGCCAGCTTCTCTTCGAGCCGCTGGAACAGATAGAGCGGGTCAATCAGCTCGCCCCCAGACTTCGTCTTTGAACGAATCTCGGCGTCGCGCGCGTCTTCGCGTTTCTTGCACGCCGCAATCCAGCTCGACCGGTTCGGCTGCGCGTCGATTTTCTCGGCGAGCTTGATCAAAAAGTCCGCCGCGTGCATCTGCAGCGCGAGCTCGGGCTTGCGGTTCTTTCGCAGCTCTTCTGACGACAGGTTCGCGGCGATGACCCTGGTCTTCTTCCCGAAGCCCATGCCGTACTTCATCCGGAAATCGAAGGGGAAGCCGCAGACCACGACGACGTCGGCGTCTTTGAGCGCCTTGCCGCGCGCGTGACGGAACTGAATCGGGCTGTCGCGGCCCAGCAAACCGCGGGCGACGCCGCCGAGCCAGGTGGGGATGCCGAGCTTCTCGACTGCGCGGGCGAGCGGCCCTGCGTCGGTGCAGTTCACCATCGTCTGGCTGCCGACGACGATGGCCGGGCGGTCGGCGTTGCGAATCAGCTCGACCGCCTCTTCGAGCTGCGCGTCGAGCCGCAGCTTCGGCATCTTCACTTCGGGCAGCGCGCCGCCGACGTCGACGTGCGGCACATGGAACTGCCGGTACAGGTGGCCGGTCAGGTAGACCTTCAGGGCGCGCTGGCCGAGCGTCTTCGGGTTCTCGACGCCGGACTCCTTCATGAACCAGTCACGAACGATGCTCTCGGGGTAGAGCACGTCGACGGGCACCTCGATGAAGACGGGGCCGGGAATGCCGCTGGTCGCCTCTTTCAGCGCGCGCTCGACCAGCGGCTCCAACTGCCCGACCGTCGAGCACCGCACCGCCCACTTCACCGACGAGTGGATGAGCGCCATCTGGTCGATGTCCTGCAAGGCGCCGCGGCCCTTGAGGACGGTGGCGGTCGCTCCGCCGAAGAGGACGACAGGCGACTGCGCGAGCTGCGCGTTCTTCATCGCGGTCAGCGTGTTGGTGACGCCCGGGCCCGCGGTGACGGCGGCGACTCCGGGTAGCCCCGTCATCCGCGCGACGGCGTCGGCGGCGAACACGGCGTTCTTCTCGTCGCGGCAGTCGATGACGCGAATGCCGGCGTCCTGCGCGCCGACGAGAATCGGCGAGATGTGACCGCCGACCAGCGTGAAGACGTAGGGGATTTTCCAACGGCTCAAGACTTTGGCAATCGTGTCGCCGCCGTGGCGGGCCTGGGCAGGAGGGCTCATGACCTTCTCCTTACTGCGTTGTCGTCGTAGGGGGACAATGCCGAACGCGCGCTAACATGCAGGAAATGGGTTTGCCCGACGCGCGCGCCTTCGAAGGAACCTGGAAGCTCATCCCCGACCGGTGCAGGTACGAGCACACGACGCCGCCGCGCGAAGGGCTCTACAAAATCGCGGCGACGCCAGAAGGCCTCGCGTTCACCATCGATTGGGTCGACGCAGACGGCGAGAAGCTGCACAACGAGTTCCGGCTGACGTGGGACGGCGACGAGCCAGCCTCGCTCGAGCTCGTCGATGAACGCACGCTCAACACCGCCATCGAGCGCAACGAGAAGGTCATCGCCCATGCCTCCCGAATGCTCTCAGACGACGGCGAGGAGATGGAAATCCACCAACGGGCGGTGACGCCGGAAGGAAAACCCTTCGTAAATCAGGCCTTTTACAAGCGCGTGTGATCCAAGGCTGGTCCTGAGCCTGTCGATGGGGCGGATGCCCGGAAAACGGACGATCTGATGGCGCATCGCTGCACCTTGTGAACTGAAGTGGACACCCAAAACCTAATAAACACCTGAGATTGCGCCTGCTTTCGCCCTGAAACATTGGAGCCAGAATTGCAACGGACCTTGCTGTGAAACACTCCCTCTGCTCTCTGGTCCTGGCGCTCAGCCTGTTCAGCGCCTGCGAAGGCCGCATCGACGACGTCGACCCGGAAGGGGTGGGCACGGGCGGCAACACAGGCACGGGCGTGGGCGGTGGCGGCAGCGTCGCGACGGGCGGCGGCAACGGCGGCGGAGGAATGGTGCCAGTCGTGTTGCCCGAGTTCGTACCGGCGAAAATCCAGATGCGCGTGCTGCTGGCGAACGAATACCGGCACTCGATTCGCGACATCTTCGGAACGCAGGCGGCGGCAGCGGTGACGCCACCTCCGGACGCGGCGATCAACGGCCTCACGGCGATCGGCGCTTCGCAGCTGTCGGTGTCGACGGCGACCGAGACCATCTACGAAAAGAACGCGTACCTTGCGGTGCAGGCAGCCCTGGGCAACGCGACGCAGCGGGCGAAGTTGATTCCGTGCACGCCGGCGATGGCGCGCGACACGGCTTGCTTCACCACGGTGCTGAACAAGGTCGGCCAGCAGCTGTTCCGCCGCCCGCTTTCGGCGACTGAGCGCACCACGTGGCTGAAGGTCGCCGACGATGCGGCAGTGGCGTACGGCACCTTCCTCGGCGGAGCGGAGTTCATGCTCGCCGGCCTCGTCCAGTCGCCGAACTTCCTCTACCGCGCCGAGTCGGGGGTACCGAACACCGCGCGTCCGGGCGAGCTGAAGCTCACCGGCTACGAAATCGCGACGCGGCTCTCGTACTTCATCAGCGGCACCACCCCTTCCGACGCGCTGCTCGCGGCGGCAGCGGCGGGCACTCTGGACACCCCGGAAGGCATCAAGGTCGAGGCGCGCAAGGCGCTGATGATTCCGGGCGCGTCGAGCGCGACGACGGATTTCTTCAGCGAGTTCCTTTCGCACGAAGGCCTGCCCTCGCTGGCGAAGGACCCGATCAGCTACCCGGCCTACAAGCCGGCGATGGCGGCGGCGATGGGCGAAGAGACGAAGCTCTTCCTCGAAGAGGTGCTGTTCGTGAAGAACCTCGACACCCGCGTGATTTTCGACGCGGACTACACGTACGTCGACGCGAACCTCGCCCCGCTTTACGGAATGACGGCGCCGGCCTCGGGCTTTGCGCGGGTGACGCTGCCATCGAACCAGCCGCGCGCGGGCATTCTGACCCAGACCGCTTTCCTCGCGCTGATGGCGCACCCGGCGTCGACCTCGCCGACCTACCGCGGCAAGTTCGTTCGGGAGCGCCTGCTGTGCGAGACGGTGGCCGCGCCGCCCATCAACGTCAGCACCACGATTCCGGCGGACAACCCGACGATGCCGCGGACGCTGCGCCAGAAGCTCTCGGAGCACATGACGAATGCGGGCTGCCGCAACTGCCACGCCGCGATGGATCCAATCGGCTTCGGCTTCGAGCACTTCGACTCCATCGGCATGCACCGCACGCTCGAGCTCGGGATGCCCATCGATGCCTCGGGCGACCTCGACGACGTGAAGTTCACGGACGCGAAGGGGCTCAGCCAGGTGCTGAAGAACGACCCCCGCGTGATGGCCTGCCTGACCCGCACGCTGTTCCGCCACGCCGCAGGCCACGTCGACCTGCCCACCGAAGGAAGGCCGTTGAAAGCCCTCTCTGAATCGTTTGCGTCGTCTGGCTACAAGTACCAGGACCTGCTGGTCGAGCTCGTCGCTTCAGACGCGTTCCGCCTCGCGCGGGCCGCGGATGGGGTGACGCCATGAAGCTTGCTCGTCGCACGCTGTTGAAGGGATTCGGCGCGTCGCTGGCGCTGCCGGCGATGGAAGCGATGATGAACTCGCACGGCACTGCGTTCGCGCAGGGCATGGCGTTTCCGAAGCGGTACGTCGCGTGGTTCTTCGGCAACGGCGTGCTGCAGAACCAGTGGACGCCGACGGCGACGGGCCCGAACTGGGCGCTGACTCCGCTGCTGCAGCCGCTGGTGGATGCGAGCCGCGGCGTCGACGTGAAGAGCTACGTCAGCGTCGTCTCGGGCCACAACATCAAGACGCCCAACCTGCGCGGCCACCACAACGGCGTGTGCGCGATGATGTCGGGGGCTCCCTTCATTCCGCTGGACCCGGGCGGCGCCGGCTACTCGTCGAAGTTCTCGGTGAAGAGCGTCGACCAGGTGATTGCGGACGCCATCGGTGGGCCGACGCAAATCAAGTCGCTGCAGATTGCGATTTCGAAGCGGTACACGACGGGTGAAGGGCCGACGCTGCAGTACCTGTCTCACCGCGGGCCGGACCAGCCGATGTTGCAGGTGACGAACCCGGCGACCATCTTCAACACGCTCTTCTCGAGCTTCACCCCGAAGGACCCGACGGATCCACGCGACCGCATGCGCACGAACGTGCTCGACGCGGTGAAGGACGACACCAATCGCCTGAAGCCGCGCCTGGGCACTGCCGACCGCGCGCGCCTCGACGCGCACCTGACGGCCATCTCGGAACTGCGCTCGCAGATTCTCGCGCTGCCGCCGGTGGTGACGTCGTCGTGTGTGAAGCCGAGCGCGCCGACGCAGACCAACAACGACCAGGGCGGCGTCGAGCCGTACGAGGCCGTCAGCAAGGTGATGAGCGACCTGCTCGCCCTCGCCTTCGCCTGTGACTTGACCCGCGTCGCGACCTACCAGTTCTCGGGCTCGGTCGGAGGCCAGTGCTACAAGTCGCTGTCGCCGAACACGCCGCGCGACACCGAGCACTCGCTGACCCACGACGCCGGAGCGCAAGGCCAGGTGAAAGACGGCATCACCTTCACGATGCAGAACTTCGCGTACACGCTGAACGCGATGAAGAAGTCAGTGGAAGGCACGGGCAACGTGCTCGACAACGCCTGCGTGCTCTGCACGTCTGACGTCTCTGAAGGGCTCGACCACTCGATTGACGACTACCCGATTCTCGTCGCGGGCAAGGCGGGCGGCGCGCTGAACTCGGGCATCCACCTGCGCGGCACCAACGGGCCGAACACCACCAACGTGCTGCTCTCGTGCATGAAGGCGGTCATCGGGCCGCAGATTACGAGCGCGGGCGCGGCGCAGGGCGCCTCGACGACGCCAGCTGCGATTCTGACCTAGCCCTTTCTGCAGCAGCCGGCACCACACCCAAGACCTCGAACGGCTCGCCCTTTAAGGCGTCGTGGCTCACCGGCCTCTACGTGCCGGACGCATTGACGAAGGGAAGGGGGCGGTCGCTTAGCCTCGCCCAGCAGCGATTGAAACACTCGACTCGTGCGGCTCAACCGAGGTCGACCAGCTCGATGCGCCGGTTTCGGTGCTTGCGGTAGATGTGGAAGTCGCTGTCGAGCGTGAAGAGCTGTGCCCCGAAGCGGAGCTCAGCGAGCCGCACCAGGCACGCATCGGCGAGCGACATCGGAACCGAGACGTACCGCTTCATCAGCGCTTCGATGGGACGTACTTCCGCCTCGAGGGCGAGTCCGACGCGGAGGTGGCCGTCGCGAACCATTCCAAGCAGCGTCTGGACTCCGAGGTTGACCCGCTGGAGGAGGAAGCATGCCTCGGTCAGCACCGGCTCGACGGTGAGGAAGGGGCCCGCCCGTCGGGTCGCCGCCGCGACCACCACGGCGTGATTCCGCTCAGTTGAATTGATCAGGGCAACGAGCGGGCCCGTGTCGATGATTGTCAGTGTCGCCAGGTGCCAAAGCCCTTCAGATGTTTCGGATTCGTCGCCAGGTCCACAGGCCCACCCGATGCCGCGCCGATGAACTTTCGCGCCTGTTCGACGAAGGACCCTTTCATCGGAGCGTCGTAGGTTTCGATCGCGTCGCGCACCACGGCTGAGACGGTGGTCTGCCTTTCGGCGGCCAGCCGAACAACCTTTGCGCTGATCTCCGGGGGGACTTTGACCGACAAGGTCCTGAGCGCGAGCTTTTTTCGAGTATGACGCATCGACCCAAAGGTATGACGGGACACGGCCATGCGCAAACTTCAGAGCGCCCCTCGCTTGGTCGCTCAGCCGCGCTTCAAGGCGATCGACATCGGCGCGCTCAACACCAAATACGCTGTCGACAATGCCGCAACGGTACGCGAGCGGGCTCTGGATTTCGGTTGACGGGCAGGTGGCTGGTCCCTTGCCTCCGTTCACCAGCGCTCGGAATTCCATCGGGAAGCCGAGAGGGGCGTCGATGGCGATGACGACCTGGAAGCGCGCCACCGCTTCGCGGATTCGGAACGATCGTGGGACGCCACACCAGATGTGTGCTTGCAAGTGCCCGGCCTCCCGACTTCGATGGCCGCATGGTCCCGGAGGCTCGCCACGTCGTCGCGCTCGTCGCGCTGCTCTGCGCCTGTGCCGCGGGGTGGTGGCTCTGGCCGAAGGAAGGCCCGCAGTCCGCCGTCGTCCACCCGGCGCCACCGACGCGTGCCCGCCCTGAGCAAGACCGGCGCCGGATCGCTCCCATGGTGCGCACGCCAATCGACGCAGGCACGAACGCGGTGAGTCTTTGGGTGATCGCCGCCGACACGGGCGAGCCCATCGCGGGGGCACGCGTTCTGCGGGCGAAGTACGCGGGGGCCGCGACCTCGGACGCCCGCGGCGCGGTCGTTTTTTCGTGGGCGGACCACGAGCTTGAAATCTCCGCTGCGTTCATGAGGTCCCGCGAAGGCACTTTCGGGTTTGGCGACACCGTCGAGCTCGAACGGCTGCCCACGGTGCGCGGCGAAGTGATGGTGCGGACTGACGGCCCCTTGGAGGTGCGCCCGGTCGCGGGCGCGGAGGTGAGCACGACGACCCCGCCATTCACCCAAACGGTCACCGGCCCCGACGGGAAGTTCGAGCTGACGGTCGCCGCCGGCTTCGGTCACATCGGAGCGCGCAAAGACGGGCTGTTCGGGTTGGGGTGGTTCAACCAGCACGAGGACCTGGAAGACGTCTTCATCATCCTCGAGGCCGCGCGGTTCGTGGATGGCACGGTGGTCGACAGCAAAGGCAAGCCAATCGAAGGCGCTGCGGTGGCGTGGTCGACTGGTGTGATTGCCGAGCACAGCCTCACCGGCCCCGATGGAAAGTGGGAGGTGCCGCAGTGGGAAAGACAGGTCACCGTCAGCGCGTCGAAGGCCGGCTACCTGCCGTACGCGAGGGACCCCAGCACCCACCCGTGGCGCGAGCAGCTTCGTACGGTGATTCAGCTCGATCGGCCGGCGGCGCTGACGGGCGTGGTGCGGACGCCCGACGGGCGATTCGTGAACGGCGCGACCGTCGAGGGGGGCGACGGGTCCACGATCAGCGGACCCGAAGGCCGCTTCGCCCTGGCCGGTCTGTCGCCCCACACCAACAGCGTCGAAGCCACCCTTGGCTTACGAAAAGGGTCGGCCGAGTTCGCCCTGACAGAGGAAGCGAGCACGGCGGTGGTCGTTGTGCTTCCGCCCGAGCTGATCGACGTGCCGCTGCGGCTGGTCGACGGCCTCGGCGCCGAGCTCGAGTGTCACACCGCGACCGCGACGCCGATTCCCGCCGAAGGCTGGACCAGCGACTTCGCCCCCGAACGCAAGGGGCTGCCGCTGCGCGCGGGCAGGTTCCGCATCGAGGTGACGGCGGCGGACGACCACCAGGCGGACGTGACGGTCGACGTCCGTCCCCCTGCGCCGTTGACCATCACCGTTCACCGCGATCCCAACGCCGACGAAGCGTCGCCTCTTCCCGACCCTTAGGACGCTTCGGACGCAGCAATGAGGCTTCCAACGATCAGAAATCGCACATCGGCTGAGAGAGGAACTGCTTCGTCTCGTTCTCGCCGACGTCGTAGAACTTGAACGAGAAGTAGTCGTAGACGCAGGTCTTCAGCCTGGCGTCGGTGACGACGAACGCCTTCTTCGCCTCGTACTCCTCCAGCACCTTGCGCCACGCATCGATCGGCTCGGGGCCGAACTGCTGGA
>JBBRAX010000004.1:0-238700 GCA_038206395.1 Myxococcales bacterium
CCTGCTCGGCCATGGATCAGGAACCCGCCATACCCACACGGCCAAACCAGCTCAGCTCTGGAAATGTTCGAGCACGCTCACGCCGCACTTCTCTGCTCGTGGGACGGTCGCAGATCCGGGCGATCGCGAATCAAGCCTGACTCCTCCTCCGGTTCCCTAACTCTTCTCCAGCGAATGAGATCACTCATCGAAGAACTGCTGTACATCTCCAAGGAACGCGTTCGGGCGGAATTCATCACAGGGTACAAGTCTATCGAGAGCGTCTACTCGTTCGTCTTGGGCTATGGAGCCGCAGCGAGAAGAGCGAAGTTCGACGATCAGCGTTTTAAAGCGTTCTGTCAGTGGTTGATGAAGCGTGGCGACTTTCCGAACAACGGGTGGGCCGAGAAGCTGCTGGCTGACTGTAAGGGTGACTCGAAGGCAGCCGTGTACGTCTTCCTGGACCGAGTTGAAAAGTTCGTCGAGGAGGGCGGATGAGGATCGCGGTGAAGATCTCCAACACCGTGACCTCGACACCAGCATCACCATGTTGCTGGCCCAAACAGTGCCCCAGCGGCTGGTACGTGTCCGTCCGCCCGATCGCGCCCACGCGCGGGTTGACGGTTCATCGGAAGGCGGTCAGCGGGCCAGGTGCCGCGATTTCCACGCGGGCATGAGCGCGGGGATGTCGGCGAGGCGGATGCCCCCTGTGTCAGGGTTGTTGTCGCCTCGGTTGAGGCGAAGTTCTCAAGGGGGCGACGAGAAGGTTTATTCTGAAGGCCTCAAGGAGCAGATGATTCGGCGGTTGTTGACGCCGGGGACGAGCGTCCGAGAAGTGTCGAAGGAGACGGGCATTTCGAAGTCGTTGTTGTGGAAATGGAGGTCGAGCCAAAGAAGCTGCGCGTGCTGGGTGGGGGTGAGCCACCGCTGGAGGGCGAGGCGTTTGGGGGCGAGGTGCTCGCTGGCCTTGTCGGCCTCGTACTGGAACACCGCGCAGCCGAGGTTGCGGTACAGCTCGATGTAGCCGTTGTGCGCCGCGGGCAGTCCGGGGATGAGCACCTTGAGGCCGGTGCCGTCGGTGGCCATCCACGCTGAGGCCAGCAACTGCTGCCAGTGCAGGCCGTCAATAGGCGCGAGCAAGTCGGCCGCGCGCTCGATGAAGGACACCAGCGTCCCCATCGCCATCGGCACACCGCGGTCCTTCAAGTCGCGGCGCGTCCTGTCGTGAGCCATCAGCGACACCGGGATGATCGCCGCCGGCTGTTCGCGCAACCTCCGCGTTTTCAGGAGGCGGCGCACGCATGGCAGGCAGGCATCTCAGGCGCCGAGCTGGCACTGCTCAAGAAGCTCGACTACCCCTGCTCGGAGGCCGTCCTTGCCAGCGCGACCCTCATCGAAGACGAGGGCTTCGAGCTCACCGGCACCAAGGATGAATTCGAGAGCCTCGCTGGCTTTGCGGCCGGTGACGCCAACCACTGCCGCGCGAACGCGAAGCGCAGGCAGCAATTGCTCTACAACATCTGCGAGGCGCTCGAGCCCGCGCTCGGCTGTCTTTGACGGCCCGCTGATCGCCGGCACCGCAATCCCATCACGCGGCCGCAGTCAACCGAACCGCCGCCGGTCAGCGGGGTGCGCTCTGGCAGAGGGTCACGTAGGCGGAGAACGAAACGGGCGGCCAGCCTCTCGGCCGACCGCCCTTTTATTGCTGGTCTTTCTTGAGCCGACTACGTGATTTGAACACGTGACCTGCTGATTACGAATCAGCTGCTCTACCAACTGAGCTAAGTCGGCAATCTCGAAGCGCGGGCGAAGTACCAGACGTGCCCAGATCGCGTCAACGAACCTTGTTCACCAACACGTAGGTGACGGTGGCGTCGCCGCCAGCTGAGCAGGTGGCTGCGAGATCCAGGTCGCCGTCGCCGTCGGCATCTCCCACGGCGAGGTTGATTGGCGTGCCGGGCCCAAGCGTGCCTTGGGCGGTGCTGAACGCCCAGCTGCCCTGGTTGCGCCGCACCTCGACCTTGTCGCCCACCTGCCAGACGACATCCACCTGGCCATCGAGATCCAGATCAACCACCTTCAACTCGCGCGCGCCCACCGACGCAATCGCCGACTTCGCGGCGAACCCGGCGCCCGTGTTTTCCCACAGCAGCACGCCCGTCGCGTCCAGCGCCGCGAGATCCAGGTCGCCGTCGCCGTCGAAATCCCCACCCGCAATCGCCAGCGGCTGTAGCGGCACCGCTTGCGTCGGGCCCACCGTCCACCCCGGAGCAAGCCGCGACTGAAGCCCCGCCGCCGTCACGAAGATGATGTCGAGCTGCTGGTCACCGTTCAAGTCGGCAAGGCTCGCCGCCGACGTCGAGACGGGCAGGGTGATCGGCCCAGCCGGCCCCTGCACCACGATGCCGCCGAACACTCCGGCGTCCGCGCACCCCAAAGCCACCACCGACGCGTCCGCTGCACCGAGGAACTTCGACGCCGCACACCCCGCGTCCGGAAAAGTCGAGAACGCGAAGGACGTGCCGGCGAAGAGGTACTTGTCGATCGCTCCGTCGTCGTTGATCGACGCCACGTCCTGCCGCCCATCGCCGTCCCAATCGCCTGCCGCCACGTCCACCGGCGTCCGCGAGAAAGACAGCTTCCGCCCCGTCGTGAAGCCCAGCGCCAGCTGGTACCCGAAAGTCTCCAGCCGCCCGAACGACGGCACCGCCATCACCAGGTCGCCCAGGCCGCGCGGCTCGAGATCTGCGATCACCGCTGGGCCGCCCTTCATCACCGACAGCGCCGCTGCGGCTTGCAGCAACACCGGCACGCAGTGCCCCGTGTCGAGCTGGCAGGTCGCCGTGCACGCCTGGTACCCGAAGCTCGTGCAGACCGCGACACCCACCTTGCCGTCGCACTGCTCGCCTGGATCCACCACGCCGTTGCCGCACCGCTTCTCGCACTGCGCCGTCACGTACTTGCACTGCCCGCAGCCCAGCGTCCCCGTGTCGAAGCCCAGCGATTGGCACGACGCCCCGTTCAAGTCCGAGCCTTCGCACTGCTCGCCAAGCGTCGCGTTCAGCAGGCCGTCGCCACAAACAGGCTCGGGCAAAGGCGGATCCACCTTCTTCGTGCCTCCGGGTTTGCAGCCCGCGAGCACCACCACCAGCATGAGAAGGGTTCGCTTTTTCACGGTCGCCGTTAGAGTGTTTAGTCGATGGCGGCCCGTTGCCCAATCTGCAAGCGCGACGTTCTTCCCCGGGCGCAGAACCCCGCGTCTCCGTTCTGCAGCATGCGCTGCCGCGAGGTCGACCTCGGCAAGTGGCTGGGCGAGGAGTACCGCGTTCCCGGCGGGGTGCCCGAGGAGGACGAAGACGGTGTCGTCATCCCCACCAAGCCCCACGAAGACCCGTCATGAGCGTGCTCTTCGCGGGCGGCGTCGCGGTGGCGTACGCGACCACCGTGATCGGCCTTCACCGCCTCAACGTCCGCCGGATGCGCGCCCAGGCCTCGGGCTTTCCCACCCTGCAGCGGCTCGACTGGCAGTCGCTGATCGCCGGCCTGCTTCCTCCTTCGACGGCTCCCAAAGCGCCCTCCGACCTGCCACCCATTCTTCGCGGCGAGCCGCCCACCGGCGCCGAAGCCCGGCACGCCTTGCTCAGCGCCCTCGTCGCCGGATCGCCCGTCGAGCCTTCGCGCTTCGAGGCCGCCGGCTTTTCTGGCGGCGAGTCCCAATGGCTCACCACCCTCGCCCTCGCGCAGTCGAAGCCAGATGGCGCGCTCGGCAGGCTCTTCGCCGCTGCGTCGAGCACCTCGGCCGAGGTGTACCTGCGCGAGCACCTGTTCCTTCGCCACCGCGTGAACCCCCTGAACCTCGAGCTCTCGGTGTTCGCGTCCAAGCGGCGGCTGGCCTCGGCGTTGAGCCGCTTCACCGATGCGCCCGCCCTCTACTTCGCCCGCGCCCAGGCCTCGGCGCTGCTCGGGTTCAACAAGGCCGTGCTCGATGACCTCGCCCGCGCTGTCTATTTCAGCCGGCAGTCGGCCTTCTACCTGAAGGTCGTCACCGAGCTGCCCTGGGTGCAGGAAGCGCGGCCGGCGCTGTACCAACAGTGCGTGGCGTTGTTAACTGCCCGGCCCCTTGCCTGAGCTGCTCCTCACCTGCGTCCAGCGCTACTTCAAAGATCCAAAGATCTTCGAGACGAAGCTGGCCGGCCGGTGCGTCCTTCTCTACGAGCCGCCGCTGGATCCCGGGCCCCGCTCGGACGACGACGAAGACAGCGCCGCCTTTCGGTTTCGCACCGCCAGCGGCGTCAGCGGCAGCGCGCTGGGCGGCGGCGACCCGACCCTTGCGTACCTCGAGAAGACGAAAGACAACGCGTTTGTGCGGCGCATCACGCTGGGCCGCACGGGCAACAACGACATCGAGATCGACGCCGCGTCCGTCTCGAGGTTCCACGCCTGGTTCGAGAAGGGCGAGAAGACGGACGTGTGGAGCATCGTCGACGCCGGCTCGAAGAACGGCACCGTCGTCGGCAGCAAGACCCTCAAGCCAAAGGCGGCCGAGCCACTGACGAATGGCATCAAGATCAAGGTCGGGCAGATCGCGGTGACGTTCTTCACCGCGGCCGGAATCCTCGTGCAGCTGAAAGCGCGGGGCGGCGGCTGACCTGCGAACATCATTCTTGCCCTGCTCTGATCGCGTCCCCTAAGGTCGTGGCTCCGTGCTCACCACCGAAGCGCATGGCCTGACGGACGTCGGCCGAAAGCGGCAGCACAACGAAGACGCGATGCTGTTCGACCAGGCCCTCGGCCTGTACATCGTCGCGGACGGCATGGGAGGTCATGCCGCCGGTGAGGTCGCCAGTAACCGGGCCACCGAAGTCGTCAAGCAGCACATCACCGCGAACAAGACGATCTTGAAGGACCTCGCGAAGGACGCGAGCCAGGCCACCCGCGCCGCTGCCGCTTCCCTCGTGGAGGTCGCAATTCAGCGCGCCTGCGCCGACATCTACAAGACTGCGTCGACTGACTCGACCAAGCGCGGCATGGGCACCACCTTCGTCTGCATGGTGATCGCGGGCAACCGCGGCGTCATCGGCCACGTCGGCGACAGCCGCGTGTACCTGGTGCGCGCTGGCCAGTGTCACCGCCTCACCGAAGATCACACCCTGATCGCCGCCCAGCTGAAGGCCGGCACGATCACCCGCGACCAGGCCGCGACCAGCAACTACCGCAACGTGATCACCCGCGCGGTCGGCATCCAGGAATCGGTGCAGGTGGACACGCTGATCGTCGACCTGCTGCCGGGCGACACGTTCATGCTCTGCAGCGACGGGCTGCATGGGTACCTGGCGGACGACGAGGTCGCGCCGCTCGTCGCTGCGGTCTCGAACGCCGAGCTGCCCCAGCGCTTCATCGACCTCGCCAACGAGCGCGGCGGCAAAGACAACATCACCGCGGTCGTCGTGAAGGTCGCGGGCGAAGCGGGCGCGGCGTCGGAAGAGACCGTCGAAGCCCAGTCGCGAATGGAGGCGCTGAAGAAGATCCCCCTCTTCCGGCACCTCACCTACAAAGAACAGACGGCGGTGTTGTCGATCGCCACCACCCGCACCTTCCCGGGCGGGCGAGAGATCGTCACCGAAGGCCAGCCGGGCGAAGAGCTGTACGTCGTCATCCGTGGCCGCGTCGCGATCGAAAAGAACGGCGTCGAGATCGCCGAGCTCCGCGCTGGTGGCCACTTCGGTGAAATGGGCCTCATCGACAACGCGCCCCGTTCGGCCACTGTTCGCGCCACCGAGCCCACGCGCGTGATGGTGATCGCCCGCCAGGATCTGATGACGCTGATGAAGCGCGAGTCGATTCTCGCGGTAAAGATGCTCTGGAGCTTCGTGCAGGTGCTGTCAGACCGGCTGCGGGCGACCAACAGCGAGCTGTCAGAAGCGCGGCAGGAGCTCGCCGTCGCCCAGGCGATTCAGCCGTTCGCTGAAGAGTGAGATCCGCGCTCAGCACGTCGCTGGTGCTGCTCGCCGCGTTGCCGGCCCACGCCACCGTCTACGACACCTACGGCTTCGGCCCCCGCGCGGCTGCGATGGGCGGCGCGATGACGGCCGAGGCGAAGGACTACAGCGCGACGTTCTACAACCCGGCCCTGCTCGTCGAACGGAAGGACGTGAACTTCGGGCTCTCGTTCCAGTGGAACAAGCTCGACGGTCAGGTGGCGCGGAAGGACAACGCGCGCGACATCGACTGCACGTACTGCTCGTCGCCCGACGCTGTCGGCTACACGCTGGGGCTGCTGTTTCCGCTGGGTGGCAAGGTCAAGAACCGGGTCGCGCTGGGCGTCGGCCTCTACGTGCCTTCCGGCAAGCTGGTGCGCGTGCTGGCGCCAGATCCGAACGCCCCGTTCTGGTACCACTACCAGTCGCACCCCGAGCGCGTGACGATTCACGCGGGCCTGGGGATCAAGATCTTCGACTGGTGGACGATTGGGCTTGGCGTCGAGGCGCTGGCAGACATCGTCGGCAGCGGAGCGGCCGTCACCGTCGACCTCTTCAACAAGCAGGTGAAGACGCGGCAGATCGACGCCCACCTCGCGACCCGCGTCTCGCCGATGTTCGGCCTGCAGATCAAACCGAAAGAATGGCTGCGCTTCGGCGCCACCTACCGCAGTGAAATGGCGCTGAAGTACGAGATCCCCGCCAGCGTCGACCTGCAGGGCATCGGCGTCCTCGCCTTCATCATCCAGGGCTACACGCACTACACGCCGCACGTGGTCGCGATCGGTGGCGCGTGGGACATCACCGACGACTTCACCGTGTCGATCGATGGCGAGTACCAGCGCTGGTCGGGCGCGCCGTCGCCGTACGTCGATTTGGCGATCGATCTTTCGGGCGACACGCTCAAGGCCCTGGGCCTCGAAGACGCACTCGACATTCGATCGCCCCAGCAGAAGGCGGGCTTCGTCGACACCTTCAACGCGCGGCTCGGCCTCGAGTACCGGGTCAACAAGCGCATCGCAGGGCGCCTGGGCGGCTTCTACAAGCCGACGCCCGTGCCGAAGCAGACGGCGCCGGGCAGCAACATTCTCGACGGCACCGCGATCGGCCTGGGCGCCGGCGTCGGGTTCAACTTCGACGACCCCCTCGAGATCTTCCAGTCGCCGGTGAACATCGACTTCGCCGCCCAGACTCAGTTCCTTCTGCCGCGCGAGGCGACGAAGGAAGCCACCGACCCGGTGCCGTCGTACGACTACAGCGCAAAGATGGTCGGGATCTCGATCGTCATTCGCTACGACTTCTAGAACTGCGGAATCAGCGACCCGCTGCAGGCAGGGGGGCACCCTTCGGCCTGGAACACACCGCCGTCCGTCAGGGTGTTCGGGGGGCAGGTGGGGGTGCAGAAGATTTCGAAGTTGGAGCCGCCATCGGCGACTGGCCTGACGTTGCAGTTCATGCTGCCGCCATCGACGTCTCCGCTCAGCGTGTAGCCCCCCTGCAGGCCCGCGTCAGGCGTTTCGGAGAAGAGGCGGCCAGATGCGGGAAGGCTGGCGAAGTCGGCGCCCACCGTCGAGATGTTACAGAGCGTGTTCACCGAGACCTGCATGTTGGCAATGGCGCCGCAGGTGGTTTCCGCCCGGACGTTCATGTTTTCCGTGGCGCACTGTTCGGGCGAACGGCTGGTTGCGACGAGGATCACAGCGGTCACAGCGATGGCGGCGACTTCAAGGGCACGGCGCATGGGTTCACCTTCTGGGCGTAGAGGACGGCGAGGCAGATCATCGGGACGGCAATGAGGTCGGTGGGGTCGCTGGCGATGCGCTGGGCGCCGAGGCCCATTGGAAGCGCGGCGAGCTCGATCAGGCGGCAGACGAAGTCAGCGGCGGGGCGCGAGACACTCACCGGCACGAAGATCGCGAGCGTCACGATCGAGCCCACCCACATCCGGCGCTCCAGCGGCCACTTCGTGACCCAGGTCAGCACCGCGGACACGTAGAGCGGCAGGAAGAAGCAGCCCGCGAAGTCCGACAGCTTCCCCGTGATCGTGTTGTGGAAGGCCGCCTTGAAGAGGTGGTCGTTCGCGGCGAGCAGCGCGATCGCCGCCAGCGGGGCGATTGAGAAGAACTCACGCGCGCGTCCTGGGGTCCCCATTCGAAGCGGTCGTCAGCAACCCCCAGGCCACAAAGGTGGACTGTGAATGCACCAGGAAGATCCGACATCGGGGTCAGGTCGGGAACACCCCTCGCTCCCCGTGTGTCAGGAGCGCTAGCCTTCGGAAGGCAGGTGGATCCTCAACATGCGCAGGTGGTTGGTCACCTTCAGTGTCGTGCTGGTGCTCGCGGTCGCGGGCTTCTTCTGGCTCAAGCCGGACGCGCCTGCGCCTGCTCCACCCGGCCCAGACCCCGTGGCGGCGCTGCCCCAGTTCGACCCCATCGAGGTCCGGTCTCACGACGAAGGGCTGACCCTGAAGGGTGTCGTGCTCGACCCGGCCGGCAAGCCGATTCCCGATGCCGAGGTGTCGCTGGCCGCCAGCGGGCAGCAGAGCCTGGTCGGCCTGAAGTGCCCTGTCTGTGGCGAGCTGCAGCTGACCTGCCGCGCGCGCACCGCGGCGCAGACGGTTTCGGGCCTGATCACCGCCAACCGCGGCCAGCTCGTCGCCGCCGTCACCACGCGGTCGGATTCGAAGGGCGCGTTCAAGTTCGAGCACCTGGCCGGGGTCGCCTTTACCGTCTGGGCCCACGCGGGCGGCTTCGGCAACGGCCTGAAAGAACGCGCGGCGCCCGGTGAGCTGGTCGAGCTGTACCTGCCGCCGCTGCGCGCGATCGCCGGGAAGCTGCGCGACGAAGATGGGAACCCGGTCGCCGGTACCGTGCGCGCGGTCTCCCGGCGCCTGGCGATCTTCCACCAGGCCACCGCCGACGCGCAGGGCTTGTTCGAGCTCAAGGGCCTCGGTGAAGGGCCCTTCTACCTGCTCGCCGAATCGCCCGCGCTGCTGCCCACCGCGCTCTCGCAGGTCGAGGCGGGGCCGGTGCTGCAGAAGCTGACGCTGCTCAAGCCGCGCCGCCTCGAGGTCACGCTGACCCACGACGGGAAGCCCATCGACGGGCAGGTGAAGCTGCAGGGAGACCACCTCACCCGTGAAGCCCCGAGTCAGCAGGGCCTCGCCACCTTCACCGCGCTGTACCCCGTCAAGTTGATCGTCACCGCCGTGGCCGGGAACCTGTCGTCGGCGCCGCAGACGGTGACGCTCGACGCGCTGGTGACGCGGATCAACCTGGACCTCGAAGACGGCGGGCGCATCGCGGTGACGGTGATCGACGAGACGGATCAACCCGTGCCCGACCCCGAGCTCGAGCTGGTGACGACCTCGGGTGAGGTGATCAGCAAGCGCAAGGCCCGCACCGGCGATCTCGTCTCGTTCGGCCCGATCGGCCAGGGCGACTACCTGGTGAGGGCGACGGCGGCGGGGTTCGTGCCGGGCGCGATGCCGGTGAAGGTCGGCAGCGGCGAGGCCAGCGTCGAGCTGCAGCTGCAGAAGGGCACCGTCATCTCTGGCCGGGTGCTCGACGAGTACGGCCGGCCGGCGCCGGGGGTGTCGGTGCTCATCACTCCCACGGGCGACACGGTGGTCGCCGACGCCGAAGGAAAGTTCTCGGCCAACGTGCCCTCGCCCGGGCTCTACGAGCTTCACGCCCACCATTCAGACTGGGGCGGCGGCAACGTGAAGGTCACGGCGCCGAAGACGGGCGTCGACCTGCAGCTCGAGCCAAAGGCGGGTGCGCAGGTGACGGTGAGCGCCGAAGGCCGCCGCGTCGAAGGGGCGAACGTCGTGATGTACGTCGAGAAAGAAGGCAGCTTCCGCAGCGACCGCCCATCGGGCGCGGACGGCGTGGTGATGATGCGCGGCCTGCCGCCGGGCACGTATTGGCTCGTGGCCTCACACGACGACTTCCTGCCTTCCGAGCGCCAGAAGGTAACCATCGACGACGGCGTGCTCGCCAGGGTCGCGGCCGAGCTGAAGACGGGCGAGGCAGTGACGGGCACGGTAATCGACGAGAGCAAGGCGCCGGTCGCGGGGGTGGCAGTCAGCGTTGCTCCGCGCGGCGCCGAGCCCGTGGTCACGGACGCGGCGGGCAAGTTCGAGATCCGCCCGCTGCGGCCGAAGGGCAGCTACCTGGTTCGCGTCACCCAGCGCGGCCTCGAGCAGGTCGAGCGGGTGGTGGGGATCGCAGGCGGGGAGCCCGTCAAAGTCGTGGTGAAGCGCGAGAAGGTCTTCAGGGGTCGGGTGCTCAGCGACGGCAAGCCGCTGAAGCGCTTCCGCATCGATGATCACGACGTCGAGAGCGCCGACGGCCGGTTCGAGCTGCCGCTGCCGTCGACGGAGGATCGCGTGATCTTCGCGGTCGAGGCGCCGGGCTACGAGCCGCTGATGGTCGACCGCCCCGCGATTCCTGATCTCGGAGATTTGTCGCTGTCGCAGGGGCCGACGCTGGGCGGAACCATTCGCGACGAAAACGGGTCGCCGGTGCAGGACGCGGTGGTCGGTTGCGACGCGTGTGAGCAGTCGGTGCGATCGGGCGCCGATGGCCGCTTCTCGCTGGCGAGCCCGCCCTTCATCCACGAGTTCACGGTGATCGCGCGAAAGGGTAAGCGCACCGGCACCAGGACGGTGATCGCCGGCAGCGCCCCGATCGACGTGCAGCTGCGGCCGGGTGTGCAGCTGACGGGGCGGGTCTGGTTGCCCGACGGCAAGCCGGGCTCGGGCGTCGAGATTCAGGGCCTCCACGCGGATCGCAGTGAGCCGGTGTCGGTGGTGACGGGGCCTGATGGCACCTACGCGCTCGATGTTCCGCCGGGCATCTACCGCTTCATCGTCACCGCGCCTGGCCTCGCGCGGATCGCTCTCGACCCCCTGGCGCTGATCGTCGAACTCTCGGGCGAGAGCGCGACGCTCGACTTCGGCCCCGGCCCCGGCACGTCGTCGATCTCGGTGCAGGTGAAGCCGCAGCGGGGCTACGCGTTGTGGCTGGTGCGTGGCGCGCTGGGCGGCGTCGGCAACCCGCCGCTCGAGCTTCTTCGCAGCCCGTACGCACAGCTGGTGTACCAACCGAACGAAGAGCGCGTGGTGTTCATGGGCCTGCAGCCGGGCCGGTACACGATCGTGTGGGCCAGCTTTCATGCCGAATCGCCCGGCGGGCCCGTGGTCGAGCAGGTGACCGTGCCGGGCCGGGCCGAGGTCACCCTCGTTCGATGAAGCGAACGGTCGTCATCGTCGTGGTGGCGATCGCGCTGGCGGGAATCGCGTGGGCGCTGTGGCCCGGGTCGGCGGACGACGCGCCCAGCCCTCTGGCCGACACGGGCAAGCCCGCTCGCACGCTGGCCGAGCAGCTGGCCGACGCCGAACGCGCGCTCGAGGCTTCCGACGCCGGCACGGGAAGCCTTTCGGGCGTGGTGCAGGACGAGGGCGGCCTGCCTGCTGCCGGCGCCCGGGTTCAAGTGGTGGCCGCCGGAGGCCACGCGTTGAACGACGCGACGTGCGGCATCTGCGGCCTGGGAATCATGGAGTGCACCGACCTTCACACTGCCCACGAGGTGCGCGACGTCGTTCGCGAGGGCCGCGGCGCCCCGAAGGTGATCGCCGTCACCACCACCGCGGCCGACGGCACCTTTCACTTCCAGGCGGTGCCGCAAATGGGCGTCGAGCTGCTGGCCGAACAGGCGGGCCGCTTCGGGCGATCCGGCTGGGAGCCCGGTGATGAAGAAGTGGTGGTCGCGATTTCAGAGCCCGCGGACGTCCGGGTGAAGGTTGTGGCGTCGCAAGGGGCCCTGGCGGGCGTGCACGCGACCGCCGTGTCGCTGGACTCCTTCCGAATGGTTCAGGCCGTCACCGATGGCTCAGGACAGCTGCGGTTTTCCGGGCTCGACGAAGGCCGCGGCCTCTGGCTGTGGCTCGAAGGCCCCGAAGGGCTTTTGCCAGTGGTCACCACTGTCTACTCGGATCTCGAAGAGACCGAGATCCTCCTCAGCCTGAAGCGGGCGCTGCTGGTGCGGACGCTGCTCGGTGGCAAGCCGACCGAGACGAAGGTCACCGTGACGTCGACGGGTGGCCACCACCCGATGGTTCAGGCGACCCAGGGCGGCTCAGCGCGGTTCGAAGCGCTCTCAGGCGACGACGGCTTCGACGTGACGGCGATGAACGAGAAGCTGGTGGCGCCGAGCCGCAACGTGACGCTCGAGAACGAGCTGACCGTTGTCGATCTCGAACTGCGCGCCGCCGCCCGCTTGCTGGTGACGGTGGTCGACGAGTCCGGCGCGCCGGTGCCGCACGCCGATGTGATCGCGTCCGACCCGGAAGGCGCTGGTTTCCACAACGACCTCGTGGTCGACGGCGCGATGGTGGTGCTTGGGCCGATGGGCGACGGCAAGGTCCTGATCGACGTCGCCGCCCCCGGGTTGCGGCCCTGGCACCGCGAGCTCGAGCTTCAGCCCGGCGACAACCCGCTCGAGGTGGTGCTGAAGCAGGGCGTGCGGTTGCGCGGCGTCGTGCTCGGCCCCGACGACAAGCCCGCGCCTCAGGCGCAGATCGAAGTGCGTGGCAGCGGGCCGGCCCAGCCGATCACCAACACGGAAGACGACGGCACCTTCGAGCTGACCTTCGACGAGCCGGGGCCGCAAGAGGTCACCGCCTCGCTGCCGTCGATGGGGCGGGCGATCGCGATGGTTCAGGTGCCGTCGGAGTCTGCGATCATCCGCCTCGAGGCGCGCGGGCAGCTCGAGGTCTTCGTTCACGAGGGCAAGACACCGCTCTTGGGCGCCGAGGTCACGGTGATTGCGATGGCCTTCGAAGCGCCAGACGCGATCGGCGCGTCGACCGAAGACGGCAAGGTGCGGTTGTCGGGCTTCGCTTCGGGCAGGTATCGCGTGTCCGTGCAGCAGTCGGGCTTTCTCCAGCGGGACAACCTCGAGGTGGTGCTCACCGAAGGGCGGGTGGCGCGCCTCGACGTCGAGCTCGACCGGGGCCTCAGCGTCACCGGCGTGGCGGTCGACGCGAACGGTACGCCGGTCGAAGGCGCCGGCATCTCGACGGTGCCGTGGACCTCGACCGCGGTCAGCGATGAAGACGGAAAGTTCGAGCTCGCCACGCTGGATCCCAAAGTGCCGTACGAGGTGGTCGCGGCCACGACGCTGGCGACCTCGAAGCCGACGAAGTTCACTGGACCCAGGGCTCTTCGACTGGTGCTCGTCGCAAAGCCGATGCTGACGGGGCGCGTCGTCGATGCACGAACGGGCGAGGCGCTGCGGCAGTTCATCGTCGACTCGACGTTGATCGAGTCCCGCGACGGAACGTTCTCGGTGCCGGTGGACGCGACGGACGATGGCGGCAAGGTGCAGATCGGGATCAGCGCCGACGGGTACCAGAGCGTCGACTGGGAAGGGGCGCTGGGCGCAGGTGCCGACATCGGGACGATTCGCCTCGAGAAGGCAAAAGAGATCGACGGCATCGTGCGCGACGTCGCGGGCCGCCCGGTCGCGGCGGCGATCGTCACGTGCGACAGCAGCGGAGACGAAGTGACCACGGCCTACGACGGAACCTTCCGGATCGAGCTGACCCACCTCGGACCCGAGATGACGCTGGTCGCGAGCCGCGGGCAGCAGAAGGGAAGGGCTCCGGTGCGGATGACGGGCCTCAACGAGCTCGTGCTCGAGCCGGCGACGCGCGTGACGGGGCAGGTGCTCGACGCCACTGGCCGCGCCGTCGCGGGGCCGGTGTCGGCGCGCGAAGCCGACGGCGTGGATGAGATCGAGGTGGAAGCCGGAAGCGACGGCAGCTTCGCGCTCGAGGCCGCGCCGGGGCGGTGGGTGTTCGTCACCCGCGCGAGCCCGTCGGGGCAGACCTTCACGATCTCTGGAAAGACGCAGCGGGTGGCGCTCGGCGTTCCGCCCGGATCCTGCGCCGTCAGCGTGTACTCGCCCTCGTTGCCCGACGCGCTGTTGCTGCTGCCAGGCGATGTGGCGCCTTCGGGCGAGCTGCCCAGCGACAGGCTCGCGACTGCCGAGGGGGCGGTGCTGTTCGACACGATGGGCTCGGCGCGAACGATGCGGGCGGTGGGCTTCAAGTGCGGCGTCTACACGTTGGTCGCCAGGTGGGGCGGCGTGCAGCAGCTGGTGCGGGTTCAGGCCTCGTCTGGAACGCCGCTCGATCTGCAGCTGGCAGCTCCGCCCGAGCTGGCGGCGCAGGCTGGACTGCATTGAGGCGGCCCGCGCGGTGGCCGAATTGGGCTAAGGGTCGGCAGGCACATGAACCGTCAGTGGCTCAAGAATCGGCGGATCGCGCTGGGCATCGGCGGAGGCATCGCGGCGTACAAGGCGTGCGATCTCGTGCGCGAGCTGCGCCGGGCCGGGGCGCTGGTGCGGGTCGCGATGACGCCGGCCGCTCGCGAGTTCGTCACCCCGCTGACGATGCAGGCGCTGTCGGGTCACCCGGTCGCCACCGACACCTTCGACCCGGTGCAGGAAACGAGCTTCGGGCACCTGCACCTGGCGCGGTGGGCAGACTTCTTCTTCATCGTGCCGGCGACGGCGGATCTCCTCGCGCGGATCCACGGCGGGATCGCCAACGACGCGGTGACGACCCCGCTGCTCGCCTTCCGCGGCCCGGTGTTGCTCGCGCCCGCGATGAACACCGCGATGTGGGACAACGCGAGGACGCAGGAAAACCTGAAGGCGCTGCTGGCCGAGCCTCGGTACCGCATCGTGGGCCCGGGAGTGGGACTGCTGGCCGATGGCGACGTAGGCGCGGGCCGGCTCGCCGATCTGAATGAGCTCGTCGACGCAGCCGCGGCGGTGGGCAGCGTGGGAAAGCTGTACGGCAAGAAGGTGCTGATCACCGCCGGCCCGACGCGCGAGCACCTGGATCCGGTGCGTTTTCTCTCGAACCCGTCGACCGGAAAGATGGGACTTGCGATCGCCGACGAAGCGCGCGCCCGAGGAGCGACCGTCACCGTCGTCCTCGGCCCCGTCTCTACCGTTCCTGCCGAAGGGCTCGAGATCGTCTCTGTCACCACCGCCGAGCAGATGAGGGCGGAGGTGATGGCGCGCGTCGCCGAGGCCGACTTCTTCGTCGCGAGCGCCGCGGTCAGCGATTGGCGGCCGGCGACCGTTGCGCCTTCGAAGGTGAAGAAGACGGACGAGGCGCAGAGCCTTGCGCTGGTGCGCACCCCCGATGTGCTCGCTGAGGCCAGCGCGTCGGTGGCGGCCAGGTCGCCGCGCCCGGTGTTGGTGGGCTTCGCCGCCGAGACCGAGCAGGTGCTCGAGCACGCCGGCCAGAAGCTGCGCAAGAAGCAGCTCGACTTCATCGTCGCGAACGATGTGTCGGCTCCGGGCGTTGGCTTCGCGGGTGATTCGAACCAGGTGACGGTGCTCGCCGCAAAGGGTGGCCAGACCGAGCTCGCCGGCTCGAAGCGCGAGGTCGCCGCCGGAATCTGGGATCTGATCGGAGGCGCGCGATGACGGAAGATCCGCTGGAGCTGGCCGCCGAGCTTCGCCGCCACCTTGCCTGGCAGGAAGGCGACGGCAGCAAGGTGATCTGGCGCGACCCGAACGTGGTGGTCGCCGCCGCGGTTGCCAAGGCTCTGGTTGCGGTTCCGCCGCCTCGGGTCATCGACGCGGGCCCGCGGCGCACGCTCGACGAGATCCGCACTGAGCTGGGCGACTGCAAGCGGTGCAAGCTGTGCGGCGGCCGTACGCAGATCGTCTTCGGCTCAGGCAACCCGAAGGCCGAGCTGATGTTCGTCGGCGAAGGGCCGGGCGCCGACGAGGACAAGCAGGGCGTGCCCTTCGTCGGCAAGGCGGGCCAGCTGCTGACGAAGATGATCGAGGCGATGAAGTTCACGCGCGACGACGTCTACATCTGCAACGTCGTGAAGTGCCGGCCGCCCGAGAACCGCAACCCCGAGCCCGACGAGATCCAGGCGTGCGAGCCTTTCTTGAAGGCGCAGGTCGCGAGCGTGCGGCCGAAGGTGATCGTCGCGCTGGGAAAGTTCGCGGCGCAGACGCTGCTCAAAGACCAGACGGCGATCACGCGGCTTCGCGGCCAGTGGCGCGAGTACGAAGGCATTGCTTTGATGCCGACCTTCCACCCCGCCTACCTGCTGCGGATCCCGGCCGAGAAGAAGCTGGCGTGGAGCGACCTGCAGGCCGTGGTGACGAAGCTCGGAAGGAGCGCGTAAATGAAAGGCAGCGTGCAGGTGTTTCAGGTGTTCGGCGGATCGCTGGAAGGAAACCCGCTGGGCGACCCGTCGACGCGCGCGACGCCCGTCTACCTGCCGCCGGGGTACGCCGAGAACACCTCAGAACGGTACCCGGTCGTCTATTTCCTTCACGGCTTCAGCGGCTCGGGCCTCTCGTGGACGAACGTCTCGGCCTTCACCCGCAACGTCCCCGAACGGCTCGATCGGCTGATCGCCAACGGGGTGATTCCTGCGTGCATCGGCGTGTTCATCGATGGGTGGACAGCGCTGGGCGGCAGCCAATGGATGAACAGCGAGGGCATCGGCCAGTACCGCAGCTACGTCGCGAAGGATCTCGTTGGCTGGGCCGACCGCACGCTGCGCACGGTGGCCAAAGGCGCGGCGCGGGCGCTGGTCGGCAAGAGCTCGGGTGGCTTCGGAGCGATGGTCATCTCGCGCTTCCACCCCGAGATCTTCCAGCACATCGGCGTTCACTCGGGCGATGCGGGCTTCGAGTTCTGCTACCTGCACGAGCTGCCCGAAGCGCTGGGGCCGATCAGCAAAGCCGGTGGCATCGACGCCTGGTTCCGCGAGTTCAAGGAACGCGCGATGACGACGCGGATGCGGCAAGACGACTTCGCGGTGATCAACATGCTCACGATGGCGGCGGCGTACTCACCGAAGAAGGGCGAGCCGCTGGGCCTCGACTTCCCGCTGGATCTGCAGACGGGGCGCTTGAAGATCGAGACGTGGAACCGCTGGCTCGTGCACGACCCGGTGCGCTTCGTGCCGAAGCACCTCGACGCCTACAAGAAGCTGAAGAGCCTCTTCATCGACTGCGGCACGAAGGATGAGTTCAACCTGCGGTGGGGCGCGCGGATGGTGATCGACGAGCTCAAGCAGGGCGGGGTCGAGCAGCTGATGCACGAAGAGTTCGACGACGGTCACCTGAACATCAACTACCGGTTCGAACGGTCGCTGCAGCACCTGGTTCCGCGGCTCGAGCGGGCGTGACCGTGGCGTTGGTTGCCGCGGGCGCGCGAAGCGATCCAAAAAAGATGAAATGAATTCCGCAGGAAATGCGCGCCACTAGCGCTGCATGCTCAACGCGCTGCTGGCCGTGTCGATGTGTCTCTCTCAGGCCCCGGTGGAAGAAGCCGCCGAGCCCGAGCCGTTGAAGTGGGAGATCTTCGTCGGCGTGGGCGGCGGCCTGCGCACCGACAACCCTGGCGGCGGCGGCGTGGGCATCATCGGCGTCAACCGCCGGCTCTTCTCGTGGCTGCGGCCCGAGCTGTCAGTGGGGCTGGGTTGGTACGCCACCCCTTTCGACACGGTGATTCCGATTCGGATAGGCACCCGCATCGAGTGGCCGTCGGACGCGCGGTTGAAGCCGTACCTCTTCATCGCCTTCGCCCACCAGCATGAGATGGGCTTCGAAGACACGAAGGCCGACCCCGTCGGGGGGCTGCTGGGGCTCTCGTCACACGGGGAGCACGGGGTGCATCACCGCAGCGGCCTCGAGACGGGCCTGGGGCTCAGCTACGACCTGATTCACGGTCACCGGTTCGGCCTGCGGGTGAACCTCCGCGCGTCGATGACCCACCTGCTGGGCGAGGGGCCGACCCGGTACGTCGACCTGCTGGGCACGGTGGGGCTCACGATCTAGACCAGCCGGAACTTCAGCTTCAGAGGGCGAAGACTGCCGCGAGGCTCGGGGAAGATCTCGAGGGTGTCGTCGGGCAGCAGGAACACCGACATCCCCCAGGGGAAGCCGTTCACCTCGACGGTGTGCTCACGTCCTTCGCCGACCTGCATCAACACCCGGCCGCCGACGTCGTCGAAGCTGCAGCTGGCCGTGCCCGCGCCTTCACCGATGCGGGAGATCGTGACGCGTTCTCCAAAGACTGAGATCCGCGTGCCCGCCGCAGCGATCGTCGACCCGTCCACCGACTCGAAGACGCCTGCCCGCGCGAACTGAAACACGGGGCTCGAGCGCAGCTTCGGAAAGCGCGCGTCCTTCAGCGCGATCGACGCCGGCAGCTCGCCGTCTACCAGCTGGTACCCCACGGTCAGCTGCTCGAGCGCGGGCATCGGCGGCAGCTGCTTCAAGAGCGCTTCGACCCGGTTGACGATCGCTGACGGCGTCAGCGCCTGTTCATCGGCGAGCAGGTCGAGCGACAGCCGCCGCAGGAACAGCGACGCCCGCAGCGACAAGAGGTGCGTCAGCTGCTTCCGCGCGCTGCCCAGGAACCCGCCGAGGCTCTCGCGAAAGACCGCCTCGGCGATCATCCCGTGCGCCCACTTCACCTCGACGGCGTCGAGCGCCTCGAGCCAGAAGTCATCGGTGGCCACCGTCGGGTTCGCGAGGCGGTCGCCCAGCGGGTCGCCCTGTTCCTGCAACCAATCGGCGTACACCGCCCACGTCTCGTCCGCGTCCGGCCGTCGCGCTATCTCGGCTTCGAGCGCCTGCGATCGGTGTTCGTCGAAGTAGCCGAAGACCAGCTCGGTCTCGCCCACCGAGATCAGATCGCCGTGGTGCAGCGCCGACGGCCGCGAGGGAAGCGAGCGGTTGATCTCGACGTCTTCGCTGGCATCCAGAACAAGACACTGCCCCCGGCGCATGAACAGGCGCACCGACGCAGCGGTGTTGCCCAGTGGGAGGTCAGCCCCACCGATCACGAAGGCGTGGCCGTCTTCCGGAAGCCGGATCCGCCGCGCCGTGAGGTGGGCAGGATCCAGCACCTTCAGCCACGCCCGGCTCAGCCTTCGGCCTTCTCGCGCTTGCGGTCGCGATCTGCGCGGTAGCGCTCGCCGAGGGCGAGCTTGCGCTTGCGCATCCGAACGCTCTTCGGCGTCACTTCGACCAGCTCGTCTTCGCCGATCCACTCGAGGCACTTCTCGAGGCCCATTTCGACGGGCGGCACGAGCAGCACGTTCTCGTCGCGGCCTGCAGCGCGGACGTTGGTCAGCTTCTTCTCGCGGCAGCAGTTCACGTCGAGGTCCGACGGGTGCGCGTTCTCGCCGATGATCATCCCCTCGTACACGGGGACGCCGTTGGTGACGAAGAGCTTGCCGCGTTCCTGGATGCTGAAGAGCGCGTAGGGCACGGTGTCGCCCATGCGATCGCTGATGATCGCTCCGTTGGCGCGGCGGGGGATGTAGCCGAACCAGGGCTCATACCCGTCGAACTGGCTCGACATGATTCCTTCACCTTTGGTGATGGTGAGGAACTCCGAACGGAAGCCGACGAGGCCGCGCGCGGGAATGCGGAACTGCAGGCGCGTGCGCCCACCGCCCAGCTGACCCATGTCGACCATGCGGCCCTTGCGGGGCCCGAGGCGCTCGGTCACCACACCTACGGACGTCTCGGGCACGTCGGCAACCATCAGCTCCATCGGCTCGTGCCGCACGCCATCGACTTCCTTCGTCACGGGCTCGGGGTTCGAGGCAGTCAGCTCGAAGCCTTCGCGGCGCATCGTCTCGATGATGACGGCCAGCTGCAGTTCGCCGCGGCCGACGACCTTGAACGCATCGGGCGTCTCGGTGGGCTCGACCCGAATCGAAACGTTTCGGTAAGACTCCTTCATCAGGCGATCACGCAGGTTGCGCGAGGTGACGTACTTGCCTTCGCGGCCGGCGTAGGGGCCGTCGTTGACCTTGAACATCATCATCATCGTCGGCTCATCGACCTTGATGCGGGGCAGGGCCAGCGGGCGGGCCGCTTCGCAGATGGTGTCGCCAATCGACAAATTTTCGATGCCGGCGATCGACACCAGCTCACCAGGGCCGGCGTCAGCGATCTCGGCGCGCTTCAGGCCCGAGAAGCCGTAGAGCTTCACGACCTTGCCCTGCTCGACCTTGTCGTTCTCGCGAACGATCGACACCGGCATGTTGGTGTAGAGCCGGCCTGAGTTCACCCGGCCAACCGCGAGGCGGCCGACGTAGTCGTCGTAGTCCAGGTTGCAGATCAGCAGCTGCGTCGGAGCGTCCGCCGGCGGCGCAACCGGCGCGTTGATGTGTTTGATGATCGCGTCGAACAGCGGCTGCAGGGTCTTGCCCGGCTCTTCGAGGCGCGTCGAGGCCTGGCCCTCGCGGGCGACAGCGTAGAGCACGGGGAACTCGAGCTGGGTCTCGTCGGCGCCGAGGTCGATGTACAGCGAGTAGACCTGATCGAGGATCTCGCGGGCGCGCGCGTCTTTGCGGTCGATCTTGTTGATGACCAGCACCGTCTTCAGGCCGAGGCCCAGCGCCTTGCCGAGCACGAAGCGGGTCTGCGGCAGGGGGCCTTCGGCGGCGTCGACCAGCAGCAGCACGCCGTCGACCAGGCGAAGGCCGCGCTCGACCTCGCCACCGAAGTCGGCGTGGCCGGGGGTGTCGATGATGTTGATCTGGTGGCCCAGGTACTGAACGGCCGTGTTCTTGGCCATGATCGTGATGCCCTTCTCTTTTTCGAGATCGTTCGAGTCCATGACCCGTTCGGTCAGGGCTTCATTCGCGCGAAACACGCCCTGCTGCCGCAGCATGTGGTCGACCAGCGTGGTCTTGCCGTGGTCGACGTGGGCGACGATCGCAACGTTACGGATTTTCTCTCGGGGGAACATGGCGCCTGAAGTGTGAGGAAGGGCGGGGCCTATACAGGGCTAAGCGGACTTAGACAATCGCTCGAGTCCGACCCGCGTCTTTAGGAAGTGCTGGATCCGGTCATTGACCAGCCCCGCCCTCTCTAACGGCGCGGTGTGACTGCCGCCCGGCACGAACAGGTAGTCGCAATTGGGAATGTGGCTGGCCATGCGCTCGGACAGCCAGACCGGCGTGAAACGGTCGATTTCCCCACCGACGACCAGGGCGGGGACGTCGATGTGCGGCAGGTGGTCCCAGGCGGAGTGATCTTTCAGAGAATCCAGCGTCCGCACGAACATCAGCGGATCCATCTTCGAGAGGTGCTCGAGGTAGGGCCAGAAATCGTCGCGGGCGAGCAGGTCTCTGTTGAGCTCGGTGCGCAGCGAGAACTCGAGCGCGATCGAGGTCTTGAGCCGCGACGTGATCTGCCGCGCGAGGTGGGGCGCCTTCTCGACCGCGGCCGAGATGAAGGGGAACAGCTTCCGCAGCAGCGAGTGGTCGTGCCAGGTGTCCAGCGGGTTGCCGTAGCTGCCGCAGAGCAACACGAGCCCTGCAACGCGGGACGCATGACGGCGGTGGAACTCGAGCGCGACCTGCACCCCCATCGAGTGGCCGAAGATCACCGACTTCTCGAGGCGCGCGTGGTCCATCAGCTTGAGCAGATCGTCGCAGCTGAACTCCATGCCGATGCGCGATGGGTCGGTGGGCACGCCCGACTGGCCGTGGCCGCGGTAGTGCCAACGCAGCACCCGGCGATCGTTTCTCAACACCGGCAGCAGGTATTTCCAGACGAAGCCGTCGCAGCCGAGGCCGTCGCAAAGCACCGCCGAAGGCTCGCCGTCGCCCTGGACCTGGAAATACAGGTCGGCCCCGTCGGCCGTGGGCATGACGTCCTGCCGGTAGTAGCTCACGTCAACCCGACCTCGGCGTCTTCCTTGTCCTCGTCGATGCCGGGGCGGTCGAGCGCGTACTTGGCGATCTTCAGGATCAGGTTCGACCGGCTGATGCCGAGCTCCCGCGACAGCTTGCTCTTGTTGTAGCGGGTGCGCGTGAGGCCCTGGCTGATCATCTCGCGCTCCAGTGACTCGACGGCGTCGTTGAGCTTTCCAGCGAGCGCGAGTGGGGTGCGGCTGGCAGAGGCCATGGGTCCACTGGTGGGAGCGACTGCGTCTTTGATCCGGCTGCTGATCAGGTCGCCGGGGATCACGTCGAGGTCGCTGCCGAGCACCAGCAGGCGTTCGATCTCGTTCTCGAGCTCGCGGATGTTGCCGGGCCAGTGGTAGCCACCGAGCACGGCGACCGCGTCGGGCGCCAGGCCACGCGCGCGCTGCCCTTCGCGGTGGTGCTTGCGGAAGAAGTGGTCGGTGAGGATCGCGAGGTCGTCTCTGCGATCGCGCAGCGGTGGCACCTGAATGCGGATCACGTTGATCCGGTAGTACAGGTCTTCGCGGAACTCGCCGCGCTTCACCATCTCGTGAAGATCCTTGTGCGTCGCCGCGATGACGCGAACGTCGACCTCGCGAAGCGACGTGCCACCGACGGGGATGAAGGCCCCTTCCTGCAGCACGCGCAAGAGCTTCACCTGCAGCGCGGGCGACATGTCGCCTACCTCGTCGAGGAAGAAGGTGCCGTTGTGCGCGACCTCGAAGAGGCCCTTCTTGTCGCGTAGCGCTCCGGTAAAGCTGCCCTTGGTGTGGCCAAAGAGGGCGCTCTCGAGCAGGTTGTCGTTGAAGGCCGAGCAGTTCTGGACGACGAAGGGTTTGTCTTTGCGCGGGCCGTTGTAGTGAATGGCGCGGGCGACGAGCTCTTTGCCGGTGCCAGACTCGCCGTTGATCAGCACGGTCGAGTCGCTGTTGCAGACCTTCTCGAGCAGGCGGAAGACCTCGAGCATCGGGCCCGACTTGCCGATGATGTTCTCGAACTTGTAGCGATCAGAGAGCTCGGTGGACAGCGATTGAATGGTCTCGTCGCGGCGGGTGAGCTCGGCCTCGTAGTTGGCGATCTCGTTGACGCCGAACTCGAGCAGGTCAGAGATCTTGTCGACCTCGGGCAGCGACATCAGCGGGATCCGTTCGATCGCCCGCTCGAGATCCGTGGCGCCGTTGTTGAGCTCGCGAATCTTCGTCTTGATGCGTTCGGCCTCGGCGACGCTGACTTCCTGCCGCGCGAACCCTTCGACGAACAGCATCCCCTCGTACTCGCCGTTGATGTACAGCGGCGCGCCCACGATGCTGAAGCCCAGGTGGCAGTCGTGGAACTGGCTGCGGCGCAACTTGCGGCTGGTGCGGAACTTCTCGTGAAGCACGCGCACCGAGCTCGTGCAGCGCTGGAAGCCTTCTTTCGAGAACAGCGAGAGCCTGCAGAAGTCGTTGGGCGGAGGTGCGATCTGCCCCTTGGTCCACTCGAGCACCACCCCCTCTTTGTTGGCGAAGGTGAGCTCGGCTCTCCACCATTTCCGCAAGATGTCGCGGAGCATGATGATGGTGTGGAGGTTCTGGTACCGGTCGAATTCCATCGTTTAGGCCCCACGGGGCCGCCTTGGGTCAGGACACCCGGCGGCGCAAAGTGTCCGATTACTAGCCGAAACTACCCCATAGATCGACCTTCAGATGAAGGCCGGGGTGCGATGGTGTGCGGATTCCGCGCTGACGCAGGACAGATCAGGTATGGCTTGAAACGATGCGGATCGTGTCCGGCAGCGCAGGCGGCAGGGTGCTCAAGGCGCCGACGAACGCCGACGTGATCCGCCCGACGTCCGACAAGGTGCGGCAGGCCCTCTTCAACGTGCTGGGCCAGACGTGCGACGGGTTCGCGGTGCTCGATCTCTACGCAGGCACCGGAGCGTTGGGGCTCGAGGCGCTGTCGCGCGGCGCGGTGAAGGCGGTGTTGGTCGACTCGGGGCGCGAGGCGCAGGCGCTGTGCAAAGAGAACGCGCAGGCGCTGGGCTTTGCCGATCAGGTTCAGGTGCTGCCGTTCTCGGCCGACCGCGCGATCGTGAAGCTTCACGAAAAGGGCGAGAAGTTCGAGCTCATCTTCGCGGACCCTCCGTATGCGCAGCAGGCGGTGGCGATGCTGCTTCAGAAGCTGGCAGAGCACCCGCTGCTGAGCGAAGGCGGGCGGCTGGTGCTTGAGCACGGCGTCGAGGAAGCGTCTCCGGAATCGCAGGGGCCCTTCGCGCGGCTCGACTTCCGCGCGTTCGGCGACACAGTGGTGTCGATTTACGGTTGACGCCGCGCGGCGCCGCGGTTCCCGCCTGCATCGAATAGCCAGCTGCCGAAGTGAACGTTCTGTTTGACCTTGGGTAGAGATTTACCCAATCTCTGGCGCCCACTTCATGCGCGTCGCTCTCTACCCCGGCTCTTTTGATCCGCTGACCAACGGGCACCTGTCGCTCGTGCAACGCGGGCTGACGATGTTCGACAAGGTGATCGTCGCGATCGCCACCAACCCGAAGAAGACGCCGTTGTTCAGCGTGGCCGAACGCAGGGCGCTGATCACCGAAGCGGTGAACGGTGATCCGCGCGTCGAAGTCGCCGACTTCCAGGGCCTGCTGGTGCAGTACGCGAAAGAGCGCGGGGTGAACGTCATCCTGCGTGGCCTGCGTGCCGTCAGCGACTTCGAGTTCGAGTTCCAGCTCGCGAACATGAACCGCAAGCTCGATTCGAAGATCGAGACCATCTTCATGATGACCAGCGAGAACTACTTCTACATCTCGTCGCAGCTGGTGCGAGAAGTGGCCTCGTTTCAGGGCGACGTCAGCGGGCTCGTGCCCGACAACGTGCTGAAGGCCCTGCAGCAAAAATTCCCCCAGAAGTAAGGAGCAACCATGCAGCTGGCCAAGCGGCTCAAGGCAATCAAGCCGTCCCCCACGCTGTCGCTGAACGCGAAGGCGAAGGCGCTCGCGGCAAAGGGCGAAGACGTCGTCTCTTTCGCGGCGGGCGAGCCCGACTTCGACACCCCGGCGCACATCAAGGCGGCGGCAGTGGCGGCGATCGAGGCGGGCTTCACCAAGTACACCGCGACGGGCGGCATCCCCGAGCTGAAGAGCGCGATCAGCGCGAAGCTGAAGAAAGACAACCAGCTCGACTACTCGCCCGAACAGGTGCTGGTGAGCTGCGGCGCGAAGCACTCGCTGTACAACCTGTTCCAGGCGCTGCTGTCGCCGGGTGACGAGGTGGTGATCTTCTCGCCGTACTGGGTCAGCTACCCGGACATGGTGCGGCTCGCCGACGGCGTGCCGGTGATCGTCGAGACGTCGGCGAACGACGGCTACGCGCCGGATCCGAAGGAGCTTCGCAAGGCGCTGACGCCGCGCACGCGCGCGGTGGTGATCAACTCGCCGTCGAATCCCACCGGAGCGGTGCTCGGTTCCGACGCGCTCGCGCGGATCGCCGAGGTCGTCGCGGGTCACGACTGCCTGGTGGTGAGCGACGACATCTACGAGAAGCTGCTCTACACGGGGGCGCCGTTTCAGAACGTGGCGAACGTGGCTCCTGAGCTGGCGCCACGCGTGGTGACGGTGAACGGATTCTCGAAGGCGTTCTCGATGACGGGCTGGCGGCTCGGCTACGCCGCGGGTCCGAAGGATCTCATCGGCGCGATGCAGATGATCCAGGACCAGTCGACCTCGAACGCGACGTCGATCTCTCAGAAGGCGGGCGTGGCCGCGCTCACCGGCCCGATGGAGCCGGTCGAGACGATGCGCGTCGAGTTCCAGGCGCGGCGCGATCTGATCGTGAAGGGGCTGAACGCGATCACCGGCATCAGCTGCAAGCCGCCCGACGGTGCCTTCTACGTGTTCCCCGATGTGCAGCAGCTGATCGGCAAGCGGTACAAGGACAAGCAGGTCAACGGCTCGGTGCACCTGTCCGAGCTCTTGCTCGAGGACTTCAAGCTCGCCGCTGTTCCGGGCGAGCCGTTCGGTGCCGAAGGGTACCTGCGGTTCTCGTTCGCGACCGCGCGGGGGACGATCGAGAAGGGCCTGCAGCGGCTGCAGCAGTTCGTCTCTCAGCTTTCTTGATTTTGAAGCGGCTGCGTCGCACGCAGGTCTCGCCAGCGGTTCGCCTGGAGGCTTACCGGGCTGGTTTGTTGCGCCGCGCTCGCGTACTTTTTTATCGGCATTTCCCCCGTTGGTTGGCCGACTTGCGAAGCCCACTCGCACCCCTGGCGCGTTTTCTGCGAATGCCCCTTTTTGAGTGCGCGACCAGCTTGAGGAAGCAGCAGGAAGTTCCGGGGTGATCGATGCGGACCATTGGGCACGCGCGCGGAGGATCGAAATCGAGAGGGGCGTCTGGCTCCTCCCTCCTCTTCGCCGGCACGGGCTGAGGGGCAAGGAGTAGCATCCTCCTCGATGCGGCGTGATTCGCGGGTCCGGCGTTTCGTCGTCGTCCCGGAACCCACCTGACTTGAGCGCTCGCAGGCTCCGGTGCGTTGGTGCCAGGTGAGCGTGGCAGCGGGCCGGAACAACTTTGCCGCGGAATACCTGCGAGAAATCGGCTCCTCTGCGGGTTCTCGCGGCGCTTCCAAGGGCATTGGCCGAAAGAGGCGTTCCGTCGCGGGGGTGTTAGTCGCGGCGCGCCCGTGGCGGGCGTCTGCCCACTAACACCCCCCTTTTCACCGGCCCGGCTCCGTTCGCCGCCCTCATCAGTGCCCGACGAAGTGGCGAGAACCCGCGGAGGAGCCGATTTCTCGCAGATGGTCCGCGGCAATGATCTCTCGGAAGGTCGGCATGCTCCGACTTGAGCCATACCGGCACTCCCTCCGGTGACCTCGTCCTTCCGACACCTCGTGAGGACCTGCGGACCTGCGGACCTGCGGACTTCACGAGGGGGCATGGAGCGGTGGGGGCAGAGGGAGCGCGGGCGACGAGCCGCAAGGGGTCAGTCGAGCACGAACGCGCGGACGCTGTGGGTGTCGCGCCTGGTGTCGGTGAAGTGGCAGATCACGTCGCACAGAAACTCGGCGGCCTGCAGCGTCGCAACCGCGAACAGCCTATCGACGACGCCCGTCGGCTCGGTGCCAACAACGCTGTACCGAACGTGGCCTTCGCGCTGGTGCCGTTCTTCGGTGCGAACCGAGTGTAGCGGCAGTGGCTGCTCACCGCGGAGCCACCGCCGCCGAAGCACCACGCGGTTGCTGATCGCCAGGCGCCCGGCGTGCCCCCAGCCGTGCGGCTGCTGTTGCTGCAGCGGCGTCGACCAGTGCACCGAGATCCGGCCCTTCGTCTCGGAGACCACGAAGCCTTCGGGGATCCGCAGCGCCGTCGTCTCGTCGACCACCCAGTCGCGCTCGTACTTCGACCAGGCGAGGTGCGACCGCCGCGCCGCGCGGGCGAGCAGGTCAGAAAACCCGCCGGCGCCCGCCTCAGAAATTCCCAGCCGTTGCTCGAGCCGGGCCGCCACATCTGCGCGCAGCGAGGGCAGGGTGCGCAGCTGCTGCGACAACGCGCCGTCGTCGAGCTTCGATTCCACCGTCTTCAGCAACCGATCGACCTCGGCGTGGTTGCGCTGCAGCCACTGCACCGCGACCGAGACCTTCGCAGCCAGCGCAGCGGCGGCGTCCCGGCGCAGCGCGCGAGACACCGCCTCGTACGCCTGCACCGCCTGAACGAGAAACGGCCCCCGGCCCTCGAGCCGGATGTCGATCGGCCCCTTCAGTCGTGGTAGCCGACCAGCTGCCAGCGCCCCGTCGCGTGCGCGCGGAACACCGCGACCGCCGCATGGCCCGACAGGTTGCCGATGGCGATCATCGTCTTCGGCGCCTTCCACGGCAGCGCGCTCAAGCGCCCCGGCGGCCGGCCGTACTTCTTTTCCATCTCGGCCGGTGTCAGCACCTCGACGTCGTAGAGCGTCAGCAGGTCGGTGCGCTTGGCCCTCAGGTTCTTGAGCCACTCTTTGTGCAGCTCGTCGGGCATCTCGAGCCGGCGATCTTCGAGCTGAAACGGGTAGGCCGAGTTCAGCACCAGCCCGCGCGCATCGCCCGCGATGATGCTGTTGAACACGACCCGCGCGGTGTACTTCACCTGTTCGGCCTCGGTGAGGGTGCCCAGCTTCAGCGGCATCGCCTCTGGCGTCTCCGCATGCCCCGTCGCGGGGATCACCGGGCTGTTCGGATCCGGCACGCGGCGAATCAGGTCTTGCACGGCGTCGGCCGTCTCGCTGGGTGGGAGCTTGCGAATGCGGTCGAGCTGCCGGGCCATTTCTTCGGCGCTGGGCGCGCGCTGGCGCGGCGACGGCGCCACCGCGGCGGGATCTGGAGCGGGCGTCACGGCGGCCGGCTCGGCAGCAGGTTCAGCGGCGGGCTCGGCTTGTGACAACAGCGCGGCGGCGGTGAGGGCGAGGAGGCTCATTCTTGAACCGATGGTACCCCAGGAATCTGCTACAGGCTCGGGCCCGATGAAACGCACCGATCTGAAGAAAATCCTGGTGATCGGATCAGGCCCGATCGTCATCGGCCAGGCCTGTGAGTTCGACTACTCGGGCACCCAGGCGATCAAGGCGCTGAAGGAAGAGGGGATTGAGGTCATCCTCCTCAACTCGAACCCCGCCACGATCATGACGGACCCCGAGTTCGCCGCCCGCACCTACATCGAGCCGATCACCGTCGAGTCGGCCGAGGCGATCATCAAGGCCGAGAAGCCCGACGCGCTGCTGCCCACGATGGGCGGCCAGACCGCGCTGAACCTCGCCAAGGCGCTGGCCGAAGCGGGGATCCTCGAGAAGTACGGTGTCGAGCTCATCGGCGCGAAGCTCGAGGCGATCAACAAAGCGGAAGACCGCCAGCTCTTCAAGAAGGCGATGCAGAAGATCGGCGTGCCCCTGCCGAAGTCCGGCTACGCGGGCAGCTGGGAAGAAGCCGAAGCGCTGATCGACGAAATCGGTTTTCCAATCATCCTTCGCCCGAGCTTCACGTTGGGCGGCACCGGCGGCGGCATCGCGTACAACCGCGCCGAGTACCAACCGCTGGTGATGGGCGCGCTTCACGCGAGCCCGAACAAGACGGTGTTGATCGAAGAGTCGATGATCGGCTGGAAGGAATACGAGCTCGAGGTCGTGCGCGATCGCGCCGACAACGTCGTGATCATCTGCTCGATCGAGAACCTGGACCCGATGGGCGTGCACACGGGCGACAGCATCACCGTCGCTCCGGCGCAGACGCTGACGGACAAGGAATACCAGCGGCTGCGGCAGATGAGCCTCGCGATCATCCGTGAGATTGGCGTCGACACGGGCGGCAGCAACATTCAGTTCGGCGTCAACCCCCGCGACGGCCGCGTGGTGGTGATCGAGATGAACCCGCGCGTCTCACGCAGCTCGGCGCTCGCGTCGAAGGCCACCGGCTACCCGATTGCCAAGATCGCCGCGAAGCTCGCCATTGGTTACACGCTGGACGAGCTGAAGAACGACATCACCCGCGACACGCCGGCGTCTTTCGAGCCGACCATCGACTACGTGGTGGTGAAGATTCCCCGCTTCAACTTCGAGAAGTTCCCCCACGCCGACAAGACGTTGGGCACGATGATGCGCAGCGTCGGCGAGGTGATGGCCATCGGCCGCACCTTCTCGCAGGCGTACAGCAAGGCGCTGCGGTCGATGGAATCGGGGAAGATGGCGTTCGAGCCGCCGCCGCTGCCGGCCCCGGGCGCTGAGCGCGAGATCGCGTTGAAGGAAGCGCTGCGCGTGCCGCGGCCCGATCGCCCCTGGTACGTCGCGCAGGCGTTTCGCGAAGGCATGGGCGTCGCCGACGTTCATCACCTCTGCGCCATCGACCCGTGGTTCCTCGAGCGGATTCGCGAGCTCGTGCTGCACGCCGACATGCTCGAAGGCATCGGCAGCCTGAAGAAGTTAACCGACGCGCAGTTGCTCACGGCGAAAGAGCTCGGCTTTTCCGACCGCTACCTGGGCGTCCTCCTCGCAGCGAACGAAGGCGACGTGCGCGCCCACCGCCACGCCCGCGGCATGCGCCCGAAGTACAAGCGCGTCGACACTTGCGCCGCTGAGTTCGAGGCCTTCACTCCCTATCTCTACTCGTCGTGGGACGACGAAGACGAGGCGCCGCCCACCGACCGCAAGAAGGTGATGATCCTCGGCTCTGGCCCCATTCGCATCGGGCAGGGCATCGAGTTCGACTACTGCTGCGTGCACGCCAGCTTCGCGCTGCGCGAGGCGGGGTTCGAGACGGTGATGGTCAACTGCAACCCCGAGACGGTGTCGACCGACTACGACACGTCTGACCGCCTCTACTTCGAGCCGCTGACGATCGAAGACGTGCTCGAGATCGCTGACCGCGAGAAGCCGATTGGAGCGATCGTCCAGTTCGGTGGCCAGACGCCGTTGCGGATCAGCGTCGCGCTCGAGAAGGCGGGCCTGCCGATCTTGGGCACCACGCCCGACGCCATCGACCGCGCGGAAGATCGCGAGAGGTTCGCCGCGCTGATCGAGAAGCTCAAGTTGAAGCAGCCGGAAAACGGCGTCGCGCGCTCGCCGGCCGAGGCCTTCGCGATCGCGAACCGCATCGGGTACCCGGTGATGGTGCGCCCGAGCTACGTGCTGGGCGGCCGCGCGATGGAGACCGTCTATGATCAGGGGTCGCTCGATCGGTACATGCGCGAGGCGGTGAATGCGTCGCCCGAGCACCCCGTGCTGGTCGACCGTTTCCTTCGCGATGCGATCGAGGTGGATCTCGACCTGGTGGCCGACAGCGCCGGCAACGTGCTCATCGGCGGCGTGCTCGAGCACATCCAGGAAGCGGGAGTTCATTCAGGGGACGCGGCGTGCACGCTGCCTCCGCACTCGCTGTCGCCCGACCTGATCGAGCGAATGAAGGACCAGGCGGCGGTGCTCGCCAAAGAGCTCGGCGTCGTCGGCCTGATGAACGTTCAGTTCGCGATTCAGGGGAAGGTGATCTACATCCTGGAAGTGAACCCGCGCGGCTCGCGCACCGTGCCCTTCGTGTCGAAGGCGACGGGTGTGCCGCTGGCGAAGATCGCCGCGCTCTGCATGGTCGGCAAGACGCTGCCGGAGCTCGGCTACAAAGACTCGGTCGAGTTCGCGCACAAGGCAGTGAAGGAAGCGGTGTTTCCCTTCGCGCGTTTCTCGGGAGTCGATGTGATCCTCGGGCCCGAGATGAAGTCGACGGGCGAGGTGATGGGGCTCGCCAACGATTTCCCGGCCGCCTTCGCCAAGGCCCAGCTCGCCGCCGGGGTGAAGCTGCCCAAAGGCGGCAAGGTCTTCATGTCGGTGAAGGACGAAGACAAGCCGGCGCTGGTGGATCTCGGCCGGCGGCTCAACGCGCTCGGCTTCACGCTGGTCGCGACGAGTGGAACGCACGCCTACCTCAAGAATAAGGGCGTCGGCGCAGAGCCAGTGCTGAAGGTGACCGAAGGCCGGCCGAACATCGTCGACAAGATCGTCGACGGGCAGATCGTGCTGGTGATCAACACCACGTTCGGTCGCAAGGAAATCTCGGACAGCTTCTCGATTCGCCGCGAGGCCCTGATGCGCGGCCTGCCGTATTACACGACGGTGCAGTCGGCGCGGATGGCGGTCGAGGCGCTCGAGGCGCTGGCGAAGGGGCCGCTGGGCGTGAAGCCCCTGCAGGACTACCTGAAGGTCGGGCCGATTTAGGGCTTCACTGCCGCTGCGACAGGGGCCGCTGGTGGAGCGTTCGGCTTCGGCTTGGCGTTCCACACCCGGCTCGCCAGGGCGAGGCCGACGATCGCGACCGGGATCATCGCGATCGGCCAGTTCTTCCAGTTCGCCGGATCCTTCGCCGCGTCGCCCGACGGGGTGATCGCCGCGTAGAGGAAGGCCTGGGTCGCCGAGCCGAAGTAGACGAAGCCGTCGATGATGCCGGTGGCGATGCCGGCGCCCTTGCGGCCGCCGAAGTCGGCCGACGCGGTGCCCGAGAGCATGCCGTGGACGCCGATCACGCAAAGCGACATGCCGACCACGGACCAGCCGGCGATCGGGCTGCCGAGCGCGAAGAGGGTGATGATCGAGCCGACGGTGAGGCCGGCGTAGAGCACCGAGGCGACGGGGCCGCGGCGCGAGTCGAACACCTTGTCGGAGATCACTCCCGCGAAGACGCCGCCCAGGATGCCGGCGACGCAGAGCACCACGCCCCAGTTCTTCGAGACGAAGTTCTGACCCTCACCGACCTTGTCTGCGTAGATCAGGTACCACTTCATCACCGCGTTCCGCAGAAAGCCGCTGCAGAACTCGATCGCGACGATGATCCAGATCACCTTCTGGGTGAGGATGCGCTTGGCGATCTGCCAGAGCGTCATCGACTCGGCGCCGCTGCTCGCGTCCATGGTGTCGAAGTCGGGGAAGCCCGCTTTCGACGGGGTGTCGCGAATGATGAAGAAGTCGAGAATTGCGAAGACCGCCAGCACGACCGCCGGCACGTAGAACGCCCACGTCGGGCCGGCCTCGGTGAAGATCAGCCGGGTCCAGTCGTAGGCGAAGTAGAGGCCGAGAGAGATGAGGATGCCGAAGGTCGCTCCGAGAATTCCGCGCTCCTTCACGTGGAACCAGGGCGCGTTCACCTTCACGATCGAGACGGCGCCGAAGCTCTGGAAGTACATGTTCAGCGTCGACGTGATCGTCATCCACAGCACCACGTCGTCGTGGCCCATCGACCCCGACTGCGCTTGAGACAGCACCAGGCCCATCGCCAGGTTCATCGCCGCCGAGCCAGCCGCCGCGATGAGGATCGTCGCCCGCCCGCCCCAGATGTCCGTCAGGGGGCCGTTCAAGAGAAAGGCGATGCCGTAGACCGCCGACGCCCAGCCATCGATGCGCCCGAACTCGGCCTTCGACAGCAGCCCCAGCTTGTCCAGCGCCGAGGCGTTGGCCGACAGGTTGTAACGGCCGAAGTACAGAAAGGCGTACGTGAGGCCCAGGGGGAACCAGTTCAACACCCGCCGACGCTTGAAGGCGTCGGAGTACCCGAGCTCGACCTTGGGCAGGCGGCTCAAGACGACGGCGATCGCCGCCAGCAGAATCACAATCGGGAGCAGCTTGCTGAGCCAGCCGGGCATGGGGGGCGCACCCTAACCTCAGAAGCGGCCCAATTTCCCGAGGGATTCGCAGGTCACAGTCTTGTGACGTAAGTTGCCGGGTGTGAGACAGGCGCTCGCCCAGCCGCTGCTCGAGAACCGGCTCGACGTACATGATCGCAAGCAGTTCGAGCTGAAGCTCGAGTACCAGCCCAGCGGCACGGACTCGAGCAGCGCCTACTTCGTCGATACGTGGATGTTCATCCCGGCGCAGCTCAACATCACGCCCGACACCTACCCGCGTGAGTCTTTCTATTCGGACATTCACAACTACGTCCGGCTGAAGACGCCGACGCTCGACTTCGACGAGATCCTCGATGGCGCGCACTCGCCGCTGGTGCAGTTGGAAGAACGCGTGGCGCTGGGCCTTCAAGGCGGTGGCGGGCAGTCGAACGTCATCTACGACGCCAAGATGTTGAGCTGCGTGTTCCGGGGCGTGTGCCGGCGGTTCTCGAAGTCGATGAATGACAACTGCGCCGTCATCGCCCCGTCGCTCGACGCGCCCGAGCGCGCGAAGCCCGGCACCGTCGAGTCGTTGGATCACCTCGCCCGTACGTCGATCAAAGCCGTTCAGGACATCCTCCGGCGCTACCGCACGGTGACGAAGGTGCTGGCCGAGAAGTACCCGCTGGACGAGCGCACGAAGGCCTCCTTCCGTCTGGTTGACGAGTACATGAGCCTCACCGTCGAACAGTTCTTTCGCAAGACGGTGGTCGAGATGGACCAGATGCCGCGGTCGGGCCTCTACGTCGAGCTGCGCAAAGAGCTGATGGCCCAGGTCGTCAACGACGAGAGCTACCGAAAGGACCACAAGCTGCGTTCGGTGATCAGCCCCACCGGCGACAACGAGGAATACACGCACCGGGTTGGCTTCTTGAAGAAGTTCTGCATGAACATTCTCTTCCTCAAGGTGCGCCGCGCCTCAGGCAGGCGGAACTGGGAAGAGGTGCTCTTCGCGATCGCTGCAGGCCTCGCGATGGCTTTTGCGACCTCGGTGCTCTTCGTCGCGCAGAACCGCATTCCACAGGCGAGCCTCAACTTCTTTCTCGTGCTCGTGGTTGGGTACATGTTCAAAGATCGCATCAAGGAAGGCGCCCGGCGCGTCTTCTCGTCGTTCGCGGCCAGGCACCTGTTCGACCGCACGACCCGAATCATGGACCCCGTGACGCAAGACCGCGTCGGCGTCTGCAAAGAGAAGGTCGACTATGCGCCCACCGGGATCCCCGACGAGGTGCAGCGGCTGCGGCGCACCGATGACTTCATCACCGTGAGCCAGGGCGAGCTGGCCGAGACCGTGATCCGGTACCAGAAGAAGATCATTCTCGACTCGGACATGCTGCCGCGGCTCGGCGACGACGGCATCATCACCGGCGTCACCGACATCATCCGCCTCAACATCGACCGCCTGCTGCGCGACATGGACGACCCCGAGTCGGCGATGGAGTACGTCGACCTCGAAGACTTCACCGTCAACAAGGTGAAGGCCGCCAAGAGCTACCAGCTCGACCTTGCTTTCCGGTTCTCCGTCGACGACGGCAAGCACAAGCACACCACGATGCAGTTGGTGCGGCTGGTGCTGGATCGCAACGGGATCAAGCGAATGCTGCGGTTCGCTCCGGAACAGCTCGAAGGGGTCGCGCACCCGCTGCGTCCGGTGTAAATCGCGGCGCTTCATGACTGACTTCAAGAGCCGCGTCGCGCCCGACTACAAGCAGAAGCTCAAAGCTGTGCTCGACCAGGCGAAGAAGGCCGGGCCGAAGGGCTTGCTGGTGTTCGACCTCGACTCCACCGTCTTCGACAACCGCCCCCGGCAGTCGCGCATTCTCCGCGAGTACGGCAAGAAGATGAGCATGGCCGCGCTCGAGGCGTGCGAGCCGAAGCACTGGGACAGCGGGTGGGATCTCAAGGCCGCGATGCTGGCGTGCGGCCTGAGCCCCGAGCTCACCGAGAGGCACTACCAGGACGCCAAGAATTTCTGGGGCAGCAAGTTCTTCACGTCCGAGTACTGCGTCGACGACATCGAGGTTCCCGGGGCTTCTGATTACCTCGCCCAGTCGGTGAAGACGGGCGCGCAGGTCGTCTACGTCACCGGTCGCCACGAAGAGATGCGCGAGGGCTCGGTGAAGGCGATGGAGAAATGCAAGATGCCGGTGCCCGGCGGCACGGTGACGCTGGTGATGAAGCCGACCCTTCGGGAAAGCGATGACGCGTACAAGGTTCGCGCGCACTCCGAGCTGCTGAAGATGGGCGCGGTGATCGCGGCTTTCGACAACGAGCCGACGCACGCGAACGACTACGCAAAACAGTTTCCCGACGCGACGGTGATTCACCTCGCCACGGATCACAGCGGCCGCGAAGTCGAGCTCGAGTCGCGCATCATCAGCGTGCCGGACTTGAAGCTCTAAAAGCAGATTCTAAGGGGGAAACAGCCATGGCGGAGTCGAGCGGCGGCGTATTCGAGATGCTGTGGGACTGCGGGTTCTGCGGAACCGCGGCCCTGCTGGGGAAGACGAACCGCTACTGCCCCAGCTGCGGCGCGCCCCAGGACGAGACGAAGCGCTACTTCCCTGAGGCCGGCAAAGAGGTCGCCGCGAACCACGCGTTCGAAGGCGTGGACTTGAAGTGCCCGGCCTGCAGCACGCCCAACGGCGCAAAGGCCAACAACTGCCGGCACTGCGGCAGCCCGCTGAACGAGGCCGCGCAGGTGAAGCAGGTGGCCGAGCGCAGCAACCTCTTGGTGCCTGCAGCCGCGCCTGTTCCGCTGAAGAAGAAGGGCATGGGCCTGGCGGTGAAGGCGGCGATCGGCGGTGGCGTGCTGGTGCTGGGGCTGATCACCGTCGGCGTGCTCTGGAAGAAGGAAGTCACCGCCACCGTCGAAGGCCACAGCTGGAAGCGCGAGGTCGCGATTGAGTCGCTGCAGACCGTGAGCGAGTCGGGCTGGCGCGATGCGGTGCCTTCTGACGCCTACTCGATGAGCTGTTCGAAAGAGCAGCGGTCGACCAAGAAGGTTCCCGACGGCGAGACCTGCCACACGAAGGACGTCGATCGCGGCGATGGCACCTTCGAACGCAAGAACGTCTGCGAGCCGAAATACAAGAGCGAGCCCGTCTACGACGACAAGTGCCGCTACACGGTCGATCGCTGGAAGAAGACGCGCGGCGTGACGGCGCAGGGCGGGCTGGAAGAGGCTCCGGTGTGGCCGGCGGTGTCGCTGCGGCAGCCGGGCACGTGCCGGGGCTGCGAGCGGGAAGGGGCGAAGAGCCAGGAGTACATCGTCACGCTCACCGGCCCCGAGAACGCGAAGTACACCTGCGACAAGCCCGAGGCCGAATGGAAGGCCTTCAAGAAGGGCGCGAAGCTTCCCCTGCAGGTGCGGATGCTGACGGGCGGGGCCGACTGCGCGTCCTTGAAGCCGTAGCGCTCAGCAGCGGCTCGAAGGCGATCATCGTGGTGGCAGCGGCGCACGCGATCACTGCGGTGGTCCCGTGCTCGGCCCCGACTGCTCCCCAGACACCGCCGGCGGCGATGATCGCTGGCCGGATCAGCGTAAAGGGGCCCAGCACCGCCACCGTCGCCAGCGTCCGCAGGTCTCCTTCCGAGACGGCGTAGGCGCCCAGCGCGAGCCCCACCAGCACCGCGAATGCGCTGTAGACCTGCACCATTCGCCCGGCGACGTGGAACAGATCTGCCCACGTGCCGACGAGGGCAATCGGAACCAACGCCACCGCCAGCAGCAGCAGGCCGAGCACCATCCCCCGGCGCACCGCGGCGCGGTAGTACGGCCCCTTGTCGATTCGTCGATCGCGCCCGGCCGCGTCGCGAAAACCGCAGAAGCCCGCGTCGAGCACCGCCAGCAGCCCCAGCCCGATCGCCGCGATCACGCGAAGGCCCCGAGCCGCTGGGTGTTCAGCTTCGCCGTCAGCGCAGCCGCCCACTGCGGCCGCACTCCGACCAACGCCTGCATCGTGCGCAGAATCGGGAACAGGCCGACCTTGCCGTCGAACAGCGTGAAGCGCAGCCCCGCAGCGCCCTCGCGAGAAGCTCCCAGCAGCGTTTGGCTGGAGTGCGCGCGCATCGCCGACAGCGTGCCATCGTGCCGCGCAATCGCCTCTCGCATCCGGCTCTCGTGGAACAGCCAGGCGCCCAGGGGAGCCAACCACGTGCGCTTCACGTCGAAGTGCAGCACCGCCTGCGCGCCGGCGGCGTCCTGCTCGCGGAACATCTGCGCCAGGTGCGGGCCGCGGAAGTGATGAACGAAGCCCGACGAGGTGAAGATCGTCGCCGGGTCGGCGAGGCGAAACGCGTTGGCGACCTTGAACTCGCACCGCAGCCCTTCGCCTTTTGCCGCTTCGGCCGCCGCCGCCACCAGCGCCCGGTTGTAGTCGCAGCCGTAGAGCTCGACGTCGGCGCCCAGGTTGCCCCGCGCCGCCAGCCACCGCGTCACGTAGCCGAGGCCGCACCCGACATCGACCACCCGGTACGGGGCGGGCACCTTCGCGTCGCGGAGGACCTCGATCAGCGGCGCCAGCAGAGATCTCACCCGATCGCCCTGCAGAAACTCTTCTTCCAGCCGCTGCAGCTCGCTGTGGGCGCGGACGAAGAGCGCGTCGACATGCGCCTCGTCGAGAATCCCGTCGCGCGCGGGCAGCCGCGACACCAGCTTCGCCGCCTTGCGCTGGCCCAGGCTGCGCAGCTTCTCGACCACCGCGTCGCGCCGCACCGGCCGCCGTTCGAGCGTGTCGGGGTCACAGTCGACGATGAGGTCGGTGATCTCGAGCAAGGGAGGCCCGCACCTTACGCCGCGGCGCGGCAAACAACTGTCGTGTTACCCGCCGACGCCGTCTGTTAAGCACGACCGAGATTTCGACACCTTAGAAGGAGACCTTTCGTGCCGCCGAGCAATGACGTCCTGCTGACGATGTACCGGAAGATGGTGCTGATGCGGCGCTTCGAAGAGAAGGCTGGTCAGGCGTACGGGCAGAAGAAGATTCAGGGCTTCTGTCATCTCTACACGGGCCAGGAAGCCGTGGCCGTGGGCGCGATCGAAGCCCTTCGCCCCGACGACTACATGATGACGGGCTACCGCGATCACGCGCACCCGATCGCCCGCGGCGCGCACCCCGGCATGATCATGGCCGAGCTGTTCGCCAAGAATTCCGGCTACAGCAAGGGCAAGGGCGGCTCGATGCACCTCATCGACGTCGAGCACCACTGGTACGGTGGCTACGGCATCGTCGGTGGGCAGATTCCGCTCGCGGCCGGCATGGCGTTCGCGTCGAAGTACCGCAACGAAGACCGCGTCACCGTCTGCTCGTTCGGCGAAGCGGCAGCGAACCAGGGCGCGTTCCACGAGACGCTGAACATGGCGGCAAAGTGGAAGCTGCCCGTGATCTACGTCTGCGAGAACAACCGCTACGGCATGGGCACCGAGGTCTCTCGCGTGTCGGCGCAGCCCGAGATTCACAAGCGCGCCGCGGCGTTCGATATGCGCGGCGAAGCGTTCGACGGCATGGACGCGATCGTCAGCTACGAGATGTTCAAGGAAGCGGGTGAGTACTGCCGCAAGGGCAACGGGCCGATTCTCCTCGAGGCGAAGACGTACCGTTTCCGGGGCCACTCGATGTCCGACGCCGCGACCTACCGCACCAAGGAAGAGGTCGAAGAGTTCAAGACGAAGGGTGACCCGATACCGAAGCTGCGCGCGGTGATCTTGAAGAAGAAGGCCGCCACCGATGCCGAGCTCGACGCGATCGACGAAGCGCAGAAGCACATCTGCGAAGAGGCGGTCGCGTTCGCCGATGCCGCGCCTGAGACCGGCCTCGAAGAGCTCTACACCGACATGGTCATCGAAGACGGTGAGCCCGACGTTCACCCGCGCGAGCGCGTGCTGGGCGCGAAGGACGTGAAGTGGCCCAGCTACCCCAGCGGCCAGGAGCTGAAGGTGACCTGGGATCTCGAGCCCGCCGCGGCCGCGGCGAAGGCCGAAGAGAAAGGAGCCGCGTGATGCAGAACATCAGCTACCGCGAAGCGCTGAACCAGGCGCTGGGCGAAGAGATGGAACGCGACGCGAACGTGTTCCTGATGGGTGAAGAAGTCGCTCGCTACAACGGTGCCTACAAGGTTTCGCAGGGCCTGCTCGATCGCTTCGGCAGCGCGCGCGTCGTCGACACGCCGATCAGCGAGCTCGGCTTCGCGGGCCTGGGCGTGGGGGCAGCGATGGTCGGCCTCCGCCCCGTGATCGAGATGATGACGTGGAACTTCGCGATCCTCGCGATGGATCAGATCGTGAACAACGCGGCGAAGATTCGCCACATGTCGGGTGGCCAGCTGCGGTGCCCGATCGTCGTGCGCGGCGCGAGCGGTGCCGGTGGCCGCCTGTCGTCGCAGCACAGCCAGTGCCTCGAGTCGGGCTACGTGAACATCCCCGGCCTGAAGGTCGTCGCGCCGGCGACCCCCGCCGATGCGAAGGGCCTGCTGAAGGCCTCGATTCGCGACGAGAACCCGGTGTGCTTCTTCGAAGCCGAGCTGCTCTACAACCAGAAGGGCGATGTCCCTGAAGGCGAGCACCTGGTTCCGATTGGCAAGGCTGACATCAAGCGTGAAGGCACCGACGTCACGCTGATCACCTACTCGCGCATGCTGACGTGGACGGTGCTCCCGGCCGCCGAAGAGCTGGCGAAGCAGGGCATCAGCGCCGAGGTCGTCGACCTGCGCACGCTGCGCCCGCTGGACGTCGAGACGATTCTTGCGTCGGTCAATAAGACCAACCGCGTCGTCATCGTCGAAGAGTCCTGGCCGCACGCGTCGGTGGGCACGGACGTCGTCGACCTGATTCAGCGGGAAGCGTTCGATGCGCTGGACGCTCCGATCGGGCGGGTGTCCGGGCTCGACGTGAACATGGCGTACGCCGCGGCGCTGGAAGCTGCCACGCAGCCGTCGGTCGAGCGGGTGCTCGCCGCGGTCAACCAGGTCCTCTACCGCTAGACCTTTTCTTCAAGGAACTCCCATGGCGACTGCTGTTCTGCTGCCGGCGCTCTCTCCCACGATGAAGGACGGGAAGATCACCAAGTGGCTCAAGAAGGAAGGCGACAAGATCTCTTCGGGGATGGCGATCGCCGAGTGCGAGACCGACAAGTCGAACCTCGAGATCGAGGCGTACGACGACGGCGTGCTGTTGAAGATCCTCGTCCCCGAAGGCGGCTCTGCTCCGGTTGGCTCGCCGATCGCCTACATCGGCAAGGCCGGCGAGAAGATCGACGCCGAAGCCGCCGTGAAGGCGGTGCCGCCGAAGAAAGACGAGCCGGCCCCCGAGCCCACCGCGCCGATGCCGGCCAAGGCACCGGCCGCGAGCGCTCCGATTCCCTCGCCTCCTGCCGCCGAAGCCGGCGCGCGGCTCCGGGCGTCTCCGCTCGCCCGCGCGATCGCCAAAGACCAGGGCGTCGACCTGTCGAGCATCTCGGGCAGCGGTCCGTCGGGCCGGATCGTGAAGAAGGACGTCGAGCAGGCCGCGAAGGCGACCCCGGCGGCGAAGGTCTCGACCTTCCCGAAGGCGGTGCGCGGTGGCCAGCGCCCCGAGCCCACCTCGGTTCCCGTCGGCGGGATGCGAAAGGTGATTGCGCAGCGCCTCACCGAGGTGAAGCCGGGCGTGCCGCACTTCTACCTGACCATCGAGGTCGAGATGGAAGAGGCGATGGCGGTGAAGGAACAGGCGCGCGCGCTCGAGACGAAGGTCTCGGTGAACGACGTGATCGTGAAGGCGGTGGCGGTGGCGCTGCGCCGGTTCCCGCGGCTCAACCAGCAGTTCGCGGGCGACAAGATTCTTCAGCTGCACACCGTCGACGTCGGCATCGCCGTCGCGATCGAAGACGGGCTGATCACGCCGATCGTGAAGGACGCCGACCAGAAGGGCCTCGCCGAGATCGCGGCCGAGATCCGTGAGCTGGCCGACCGCGCGAAGCGAAAGGCGCTGAAGCCCGAAGAGTATTCGGGCGGCTCGATCACCGTGTCGAACCTCGGCATGTACGGCATCGACTCGTTCATCGGCGTCATCAACCCGCCGCACGCCGCGCTGCTCGCCATCGGTGAAGTCGCGAAGAAGGCAGTCATTCGCAATGATCAGATCGTGATGCGGCAGATGATGTCGGTCACGCTCTCGGGCGATCACCGCGTCATCGACGGCGCGGTCGGCGCGCAGTACCTGCAGATCCTCAAAGGTGTCCTCGAGCACCCGCTGAGGATGCTGTTCTGAGCCGTCTACTCGCCGCCGCGCTGCTGCTCGCCGGCGGTTGCGTGACCTCGAACGGAGCGACCGGGCAGGGGGGCGCCGCCTTCAACGACGCCGCGGTGCAGGCGCCCGCTGCTTCGACTGAGGCGCTGTTCGAGCTGTGCTGGCCGGCCGATGCCGCGCCGACCCAGCGCGTGCAGCTCGTCACGCTCGAGACGGGTGACGTGCGGTTCGAGGCGCTGGAAGGCGCGAGCAACTCGACGGCGCGCTGCATTCGCGAGATCGCGACGACGGTTCCGGGCAAGCGGCAGGTGGGTGGGCAGTCAATCGCTCCGCCGTCGAAGCGGCCGTCGGGCTGGGTGGCGCTGGCGTACGTGAAGCTGTTGTCGGCCTCGCGGTTCGGGCCTGAGCGCGGCGTGCTGGATCCCGCTCCGCTGGTCGCGGCCTGCCTGTCGAAGGGCGACGCGCCACGGCCGGGAGTGCAATTCGTGGTGTCGATGGAGCCCGAGCTCAAGGTGAAGCTCGAGTCGAACGATGGCTTCTCGCAGCCGCCGTTGACGGACAGCGAGCGCTGCATCGAGGCAGTGCTCGGCTCGACCGTCTGGCCCAACACGCGCGGCTTCACGCTCGACTTCAGCGGCGCCGACAAGACTGCTCCGGCTGGCGACGTCGCCCACTACTTCGCGATCGCGGGCGCAGCGGCCCAGGCGATCGACCCCGGCAAAGTGAAGGAAGCGATCTCGACCAGCGGCCCCGCCGTCGCTGCGTGCTGGGACGCGGCGCTGGTGCGCAGGGCAGGGCTGGCCGGCGGCCGAAGCGTGCGGCTGCGGGTCGACGAGGCAGGCGCGGTGACAAACGTCGCGGTGCTCGGCAACGTCAGCGCGGAAGCCACGACGGCGGCCGACTACCTGCTGGATCTGTGTCTCTCGCAGGGGACGAAGAAGGCGCGCTTCCCGGCGGGCTCCGCGGGCGACGCCGTCTACTCGTGGGTCTTCGCCGAGCGCCGGTAGCCGGCTTCGGTCACCAGCCCGTCCATTCGCAAGTCGTGCGGCTCGGTGGGCAGGGCGTCGACCACGCAGCACTCGAACGTGAGCCCGACTTTCAAAGCGCCCGGCCGCGCGTGCGCCAGCGTCGAGTCGTAGTAGCCGGCGCCTCGACCGAGACGATCTCCGCCGTTCGTGAAGCCGACGCCGGGAACCACCCAGAAGTCGATCTCGTGAAGCCTCACGTCGGGCGCTCCTGGTGCGGGCTCCAGCAGCTTCAGCTTCCCCGCGGGCACCAGCTCGGTAGCAGACTTCACCTCGTGGAAGCCGAGCACCTTCGAGCCCTTGTTCACCCGGGGCAGGCAGACGCGGTGCCCAGCCCACAACAGCTCGGTGCCGACCTCGAAGGGCTCCGCAGCGTAGAGCGCGACCAGACCTGCAGTCTGAAAAGACGAAAGGGCGGCGAGGCATCGTTGCGCCTCACCGCCCTTCGCTTTCACCTCTTCGGCAGTCAGCGCCCGGCGACGCCCTTCCAGTTCCAACCGGACCTGCGCTTTATCCGCCTTCAAACAAAGTTCCCCGCGATGACCGTGTGGGCAACGTCTATTGAACCGTTCAAGAAAGGTGGGAACCTTTGTGAGGCTCCCAATATGAACGTGTCGGTTCGAATGTCAGCTGCCCATCACGAGCCCCGCAGGGAACAACTTTTGGAAAGTGCTGCGTTCCTGGCGCAAATTGTAAGAGGCCCGACCGCAGATGCAAGCCTGCCTGCAGGACAAGTCGTGGAAAGGGGAAGAATTCGGTTAGGTTGCGGAGCCGTGGCGCGTCTCGCCCTTGCCTTCACGCTGCTGTTCTGGACGACCGCCCAGGGTGCCCCCGCGCTCTCAGGCCTCTGGAGCGCCGGCGATCTGGGCGTGCTCGAGTTTTCGCCCAGCGCCGACGGCAAGGTGGTGGCGAAGTTCAAGCGCGGCGGCAAGTGCAACTTCCGTCCAGACGTTCAGATCATCAGCGGCGTCTTCGAGGGCAACGTGTTCGTGGGCAGCGTGCTGCTGTGCCAGGTGGGCCCGTCGTGCACGCCCGAGGCGACGTACCCGCTGCTCGCCGTCTGGCATGAGAGCTCGCTGTCGGGAGACGTGAAGCTCGACAGCGCGTGTAACTCGCCGGGGCTCGACTTGAAGCGGCTGACCGTGATGGTCGCGTCGGCCGAAGACAAGCTCGCGATGAAGACCGAGACGGGGTCGGCGGCGCAGCTGGCGGCGTCGAAGCCGATCAGCAAGCGCGAGCAGCAGGATCAGGCAGAGAAGGCGCTGACGATGGCGCAGAAGAAGATGAAAGAAGGCGACTTCAAGGCGGCGTCGCAGGGGTTCGAGCGGGGCATCAGCTACAACGAAGAGAACTGGGCCGCGCACGCGGGGCTCGGGGTGGCCGAGCTGAACCTGAAGAACACCGAGAAGGCGCTGGCGAGCCTGCAGCGCGCGCTGCAGCTGACGAAGAGCACGCGGGTCAATGACAGCGACCTGGGCGACCTTCAGTACAACCTCGCCTGCGCGCAGGCCCGTTCGGGGATGAAGAAGGAAGCGCTGGCGACCCTGACCCGCGCGCTGAAGCTGCTGCCGCAGGGCACGATGGCCGACCAGCTGGACAAAGATCGCGACCTGGATCCACTGCGCGGTGAGTCCGAGTTTCGCCGCCTGCTCGCCGACGCCCGCATCGCGCGCGAGCGCTTGAACCGAAAGAGGAACCAGTAGCCGCCCGCCATGCTGGGGAACTACGAGTTGCTGGGCCTGTTGGGGAAGGGCGGAATGGCCGAGGTCTACCGGGCCCGCGCGGTGGTGGGGCCGCGCGCGGGCCAGGACTTCGCGGTGAAGAAGCTGCTGCCCGAGCAGGAAAACGATGCGGCGGCGGTGGCGATGTTCGCGGGCGAAGGGGATCTCGCGCGCTTCCTCGATCACCCCAACATCGTGAAGGTGCATGAGGTCGGCACGTCGGGCGAGTCGTACTTTCTGGTGATGGATCTCGTCGACGGGCGCGACGTCGGGCAGATCTTGAAGCGGTGCCAGAAGCAGGGCGTGCAGTGGCCGATCGACTTCGCCGTCTACCTGACCAAGGTGCTGCTCGACGCCCTCGGCTACGCACACGCCGCGGCAGGGCCGAACGGGAAGGCGCTGGGCATCGTTCACTGCGACGTGTCGCCCTCGAATTTTTTCGTCTCACGCACGGGCGACCTCAAGCTCGGCGACTTCGGGGTCGCGCGCGCGTTGATCGACGCCGGGCACACCGAGGTGATGGGCAAGCCGTACTACCTGTCACCCGAGGTCTTCGCCGGGCAGATTACGCGGCAGGCGGATCTGTGGGCGTGCGCGGTGACGCTGTACGAGCTGCTCACGCTGAGGCGGCCCTTCACCGGGAAGACGCCCGACGAGGTGTTCGCGGCGATCAAGGCGCAGGACTACGCGCCCGTTCGATCGCTGCGCCCTGAAGTGCCCGAGGTGCTCGAGGCGGTGATTCGAAAGGGCTTCGCGGCGAGGGAGGAAGATCGGTACGCCTCGGCGCTTGAGTTCGCCGCGGCGCTCGAAGGCCACTACGACGAGCGCGTCGGCACCCCGCTGGCCATCTCAGCGGTGGTGCGTGGGCTCTTCGGGACGACCGATTAGGGCAGGGGGAAGCCGTCGACGGTGACGCAGTCTTTCGGGTCACCGAGCTTCGCTCCACCCGGCCAGGTCTCGTTCACGAATACAGTCTTGAACGCGGCGTCCCAGCACTCGACGTGGGTGGCGCCTTTGTAGTTGCCCTCGACGACCGTGTAGACCCCGTTGCCTGCGCCGCTGGCGAGCCACTGGCTGACCGTGTCGAGCTGGGTGACGTTCGGGTCTGCCTGCAGGGTGCGGAAGCCGATGCGGCCCGACTTGTTCGCGAGCTCCAGGTAGCCGTAGTCGAGCTTCGAGACGGCCTGGCCGGGGATCAACGTGAAGACCATGTTCACCTGAATCGGAAACATGTCGGTGATGTAGCCGAGCTCGAGCTTCTCGAGCGTCTTCGCGGTCTCGTCACCCTTGAGGCCCAGCGCCCTGGCGCCTTTCAAGTCCCAGGTCAGCGCGCCCTGGCCCTTCTTCGCGGTCGAGGAAGCGGTGAAGCCACCGGTGATGACGTCGGTGAAGGCCTCGGTGCCCGTCTTGCGGTACTGGATCTGGATCGCGAAGTTCTTCGGGTCGACCTTGGTGATCACGACCTGCAGCTCGAAGCCGGGCTGGTTCTGCTTGTCTTCGTACGGGCCCCAGATGCGGCTGTTGTCAGTGCGGGTGCTGGGCGGGAATGACCGGACGAAGTCGATCACCGAGATGAAGCCGTCAACGATTCCGTTGAAGTCGTTCGAAGCGCCTTTCGTGTCTTTGTAGAGCTGTGACGGCTCGCCGAGGCCCAGCGCATCGCGGCGCGTGCCTTCGCCCGAGAGACCGCCCGCCGTGGCGGTGGGCAGCTTCGTCGTCAGCTGGTCCTTCGTCGGCAGCGCGCTGAGGTACTGCAGATCTTCGTTCGACCACGTGCCGCACGAGACGGCGACGACAGAGACGAAGGTGACGAGAGCGATTTTGTTCATGACCTAATCCCGGAACTCGTAGTTCAAGACGGACGCCATCTCGAAGTAGCCAAAGTTTCTCACCGCATCGACGTTGTACAAAAGGTAGTGAAGGCGCCCACGCACGCTGATCGAGAAGCTCTTGCTGATGCGCAGCTTGAGCCCCACGACGGCGCCTGGGGAAAAGGTCTGAAAATTCTGCGCGGGAAGGCCAGCGCCTGGGAACTCGCGGCCCATGATGTTGAGCCCCAGGCGAATGCCCAGGTACGGCACCCAGCGCCCGTCGGGCCACTCGTAGATCACCGTGCTGCCGACAGAGAGCAGGGTGTACCGGTAGGGCACTGACAGCGCGCCGGTATTGAGGATGCCGTTCGAGAAGCCGTAGAGGCCGTCGATGCCGACGCCGAAGCCTTTGCCGAACGCGTTGTGAAAGGTCGAGTCGATGCCGAGCACCGGCGACGAGGGGAAGTAGCCGCCCTGCGACAGCGGCGCATCGAACACGTACTGGTAGCTGCCGGTGGCGCCGATGCTCCAGTGGCGTTGGTAGAGCTGGTTCCGCTCGACCCCCTTCACCGGATCATCCGCGAAGGCGACGTTCTTCAGCGACGGCTCGTCCAGCACCACCAACTGGCCCGCCGCGACAGAGACTTCTCCGATGCGCAGGCGGTCGGCGAGCCGGCGCTTCACGAAGTATCGCCCGGGAGCGAGCGCCACCAGCCGTTCAGTTCCCAGCACCTTCGACAGCTCGGCGACGACGAAGCCCTTCGGGTCGACCAGGAAATACGTGCCCGCCGGCGCCTCGGCCGGGAACTTGAGGCCCTCTTTGCGATCCGCGAAGTCCGTCAGCACCAGGTCGCCGTTGCCCGCGAGATCGAAGCTGAAGGTCGGGTGCTGCGCGCCGGCCGCGCTCTCGGCCGTGTCGGCCACCGTCTTTTCGTAGGCGTACGCGTAGGCCTCGCCGAGGCTCACCTTGCCGTCGCCGCTGCGATCTGCGTCGCCCAGCAGCCCGCTGGCCAGGTGGTGCGAGAAGTAGCTGCCGCCGATCGCGTCGGACTCTTGCGAATCTTCGTCTGACGCACTCGAGGTGAGAATCACCAGGCCCTTCGCCGCACGCGTCGTGTCGTTCTCGACCTCGAACGCCGGAGCGCGCCGGACCCCCTTCGTCCGCGTCATCGTGCCGGAGCGGCAGGCGTCGAACACGGCGACCCGCATGTCTGCCGGCGACTGCGCGAGCCGGGCCTTCAGCGATTCCATCGGCAGCTTGCTCTTCCCCAGCTGCAGCGCGCCGTCCTTCGCGTGGCCCGAGTAGTAGAAGAAGATCGTCGTCCGCTCGCCGTTCGCGCGCGCGTCTTTTGCCCGGCGCTCGAGCTCGCCCAACGCAGTGAGCAGATCGTCGGCGTCCTGGTTGAGCAGCAGCATCGCGTCCGCGTCGCGTACGCCGCCGACCCGGGTGAGGATCGCGTGGAGCTTCTTCGCGTCGTCGCGCGCGTAGAGCAGCTCGCGCGTGCCCGAGCCACCTTCGTCATTGCCCGCAACGAGCGCAAAGCGGCGCAATGGCCCCGTCGGCTCCTGCGCGCTTGCCAGGGTCGCGACGAGCACCGTGAGCGCGAACGCAAGGCGCGCGCAGGCGTTCTCATCCCTCGACTTCTCTCGGGATGAACGGATCACGGCTTCACGGCTTCAGGAAAGTCCGGTGGAACTGCTCGCCCGGCAGATCGAGCGCGCCGAGCTGGGTGAGGTTGCCGCGCGCCTCGTCGTATCGCGCCTTCGCGGCGCGGCGCACGTCCTCGACATCCAGCGGCTCGGACGTCATCACGACGACGACGCGCTCGAGGCCGTGGCCGGTGAACTCGAGGCTGTCTGACAGGTACTCCGTCGCTCCGTCGCTGCGCACGCGGAGGCTCGGGCCCTTCTCGGGGTAGAGCGCGGTGACTTCGCCCGCCTCGTCGATGCTGACCGCGGCGAGGTAGTGGTGGTTGCCCGCGCGGAAGCCGATGCGCACGCGCTCGCCCTGGCCCAGCGCCTCGGGCTGTAGCGGATCATGCGAGCCGACGCGCTGCGGACCATTGCCTGCCGCCGCGACAATCACCTCGACCTCGGAACCGCCCTTCAGCCGGTTGAAGCCGCCTTCGTTCTGCCCGCGCATCACCAGCGGAATTCCGGCGAGCAGCAGCGCAGTGGCGGCGATCGCCATCAAGATCCGCACCGGGCCTCTCGACGCCTGCTTCGGCGTCTCGCGGGGCTGACGGTGGGCGCGCTCGACGCCGGCGGCGAAGCGTTCGAAAGCGATGGCGCCTTCGAAGCGCTGCTGTTCGGACTCGAGCTCTTTCACGCGCGCTTTGCACTCGGCGCAGGCGGGGACATGGGCAGCCGCGTCGTCGACCTGCTCGCCGGCCAGCAGGCGCCTCAGCTCGATCTCGCGGGGGTGGTTGGCAGTCATGCTTCGTTGAACTCCGCGTGGGTGGCTGCGGCGAACTCGCGCAGGCGCTTGCGAATGGTGGGAACCGAGCGGCTCAGCAACCCCGCGATCTCTTCCAGCGTCATCTCGTCGACCCAGTAGTGGACCACCGCCGACTGCGTCTCGAGGTCGAAGCTCTGCAGTGCGCGCCGCACCAGATCTCGCTTCTCGAGCAACTGCGGCCCGCCATGCCCTTCGCCCTTGTGCTGCTCGTCGCTGGCGTACTGCCCGCGCCACTTCGCCGCATCACCGCGGAGCAGGTTGAGGCAGTGGTGGGTCGAGATCTTCAAGAGCCACGTCAGAGGAGACGCCTCGCCGCGGAACTCGCGCTCGTGAACCATGGCTTTGGCGAAAACGTCCTGCATCGCGTCCTCTGCTTTGGCGGGATCCTTCAAGAGGTACTGGCAGCGGCCGAACACGGCGCTTCCGAACTTCAGGTACAGCTCTTTCAACCAGGCACGCCCAGCGCTCTTGCCACCTTCGATGACTTCGAGCGCTGGGCGGTTCATGCAGGGTTAGTTTAACCGCGACGGCTCACCATTCACGGAGCGACGAGAGAGAACTCGGCCGTCTTGAAAGCGCAAGCACCCTGACTGCCCCAGCCGGCCTTCGCGTCGAACGAGGCGTTGAAGTAGCGCGAGGCGAAGTTCGAGTCCCAGCACTCGCTGAAGTTGGCTTCGGCGGTGAGGTTGCCCCCGTTGACCTTCACGTCCGAACGGCCGGCGCCCGTCTCTTCCCAGCGGCTCTTCACGCTCGAGTTCTCGAGCGCCGAGCCATTGGCCAGGTCCTTCACCATCTTGAACTCGAAGTTGCCGCCCTTGCCCGGCGTCGCGAGGTACTTGTAGTCGACGTCGATCGGCTTCTTCGCGTCGCGGTCGAGCACCTGCTTGAAGATGGCGTCGATGCGGACGTCGGCGTCTTTCGCGGTGTGGCTGTACGCGTACTCGGCGGTGCCGACGTTGTCGTCGTGCTCCGGCAGGGTCGCGATCTTGTCCCAGTCGAGGAGGAAGGTGCCTGCGCCGAGGTCCTTGCCGGTGACGAGGTGCGAGCCCGAGAGGATGACGCGGAACTTCGCGTCGTCTTCCGTCTTCGCCTTCGCCTCGAGCGCGTAGCTGAAGTCGTCGGCTTTGTTCTTCGTCACCGTGAACTTGTACGTGTTCGGCGACAGCGAGTCGGTGAACGGACCCCAGACGGCCTTGTCTTCGGTGACCTTCGTGGGTTCCTGTTCGCCGATCAGGCGGACGAGGGTGAGGACAGCGACCGCGCCGCCGTTGACGACGTAGGTGACGCCGCGGGTGAGGACGTAGGTCATCGCCTTCTCGCCCTCGAGCTCCTGGCGGGTGCGATCGCCGCGCAGCTCTCCGCTGCTGCCGGGCAACTTCATCGTCACCGACTCCGACTTCGGGTAGCCGTCGCGAAATCCGTCGGCCTTCTCGGCGCCGCATCCAGCGGCCATCAGCAGGGTCAGCGCAGCGGCGATGATTGGCTTCATGTCGTGTCCTTTGTGTGGGTTCGAAGAGACCCTTTATGGACACGGCAGCCTGCAAAAACAGAAAGGCTAGAAGGGGACGTGGGTGAGCTTGGCGTCGGCCACGACGGTGAAAAGCGAGTGAATCAGGCCGTTTGGGTCGAGACCGGCGCTGATCAAGGCCCGAGGCGGCTCTCGGTTGGCCGAGTGGGCAAAGGTGACCAGGAAGCAGGGCAGGCCGTTGAAATGACGGACCTCGAGGCGCTGAGGCAGGCCGCGCAGCTGCAGCAGCCGGCGGTTGAAGAGCAGCACCCTGTCGCGGCCATGCAGCGGGACGCGGGCGGCGAAGTACTGGCCGGCGCCGTCGTTGAGCGCGCAGACGTCGTCGCGAACGAGGCGGGTGAGGGCGTCGAGATCGTTGGTGGCGAGCGCGGCGAAGAAGGACTCGAGCGCGACGCGCGTGCGCTGTTGGATCTCAGGGGTGAAGGGGACGCGGTGCTTGTCGTAGCCGGCCATCACCTTGCGCGCGCGATGAAGCGTCGTCTTGACGGTTGGCTCGGACAGCCGCAGTGCGGCGGCGGTGTCGGCGACCGAATGATCGAAGACCTCGCGCAGCAGCAACACAGCGCGCTGGTTCGGGGTCAGCGCTTCGAGGGCGAGCAGGAAGCCGATGCCCACGCTCTCGAGCGCTTCGTAGCGCGTCTCGGCAGACGGCACGTCGGAGGCGTCGAGGCCGACTGGCGAGGGCAACCACGGCCCGACGTACGCCTCGCGCTTTCGTTGCCGCAGCCGATCGCGGGCGAGGTTCAGCGCGACCTGGGTCAGCCACGGCTCGACGGGCGAATCGGCCGACGGCTTGCGTTCGAGCGCGCGCGCGTAGGTCTCCTGCACGAGGTCATCGGCGTCGGCCGCGACGCCCGTCATCCGGTAGCAGAGGCCCCAGAGGAACTTCCCGTGCGCGTCGAGCCCCTTCATCACCCCGCGAGCCTGACAGAGCCCGCTTCGGCAGACGCTACCTGAAGCGCGGCGTCGAGGCCGCCATCGATCAGGAAACCTCCCGCCGCCCAGTCGGCCGCTGCATAGACGTGGTCGGCGAGCTGCACCCCGAAGCCGCCCGCCGGCGTCGGCACCGCGGACGTCACGGTGAGCTCGGGCAGGAAGCGTTCGGCCTTCACCTCGGCGCGCCAGCCCGGCTGCAGCGCGTCGAGCAGCGCTTCGAGTCCGGCGCGCGCCCTCGAACCGTCTTCGCCGGGAGTCAGGTACCGCGCCGTCTGGATCACGATTCCCTCGGGGGTCTGCCGGTGCACCGCGGCGTAGACAGGCGTGTCGAAGCCCAGGGCCTGGCGGTGTTTGGGGTCGGGCAGGCGGTTGAGCACGAGGTCGAGGCATGCCGCGCGGCCGGGCGTCGCGGCGGCGGCGAAGGCGCGGAGGCGATCGTCGGCGAACAGCTTCACGGCGGACCTCAGCGGCGTCGCGATCACGATCGTTCTCGCGCGGAGCTCTGCCTCGTCGAACACCAGCCGCCCGTCGGGGTGCACCTGCCTGACCGCGCGGCCGGTGCGAAGGTCGGCGCCCTGGCCAAGCGCGTCGACCAGGTTCGCGAAGGGCAGGTAGATGACGTTCTTGAGGCCGAGGTGCAGCTGGTGGCAGGCGGCGGCCGCGCCGAGCACGTCGGGGGCGTTGGTGTACGTGGTGAGGCGGAAGAAGAGCTGCAGCAGCTTGCGGACGTTGGGCGACGGGCAGGTGCGGTCGAGCCAGGCGCTGACCGTTTCGTTCGGCGCTGTCTGCACCCGCGGCGAAGCGAAGAAGCCGACCAGCAAGCGCGAGAAGGCGAGCGCTTCCTTCCAGTCGAGCAGCGGGCTGCTGAAGATCCCGACCGGCGAGGTGGGCAGGGGGACGAGGCGGCCGTTGGCCCAGATGCGCGCGCCGGCAATCGGAGGGGGCGAACCGACGGGCTTGATGCCCAGCGTCTTCAGCACCTTGAAGGCACTGCCGCCCAGGTAGAGCGCGTGGGCGCCGAGGTTGGTCGCGACGCCGCCGAGCAGCGGGCTCTGCGCCTGGCCTCCCGGGCGTTGGCTGCCTTCGAAGATCGTCACCTGCCGGCCCTGGCGCTTCAGCAGCGCGGCGACTGCGAGTCCCGAAGGGCCTGCTCCCACCACTGCCACGTCGATTTCGTCGGTCATGCGCTGATCACGGTTGAGGCGCCCAAAAGGTTACGGGTCCCGGCAGCGGGATTCGAAAGGCCGCGGAATCAGCCTGCGAATTCTCAGAAAACGCGAAGCCTCCTCTGAGGGCGGGTGGGCGAGGGGCTTGCGAAGAGGGGCCGCATCACCGCCAACCCAAGGAGTCGACGCCATGACCGTTGCCACCCTCCGCAGGCTCGAGACCCAGTTCCTTAGCGATCAGAGAATTACCGCCGCCGAAGCCCAGGCGCTCTGCGCGTCGACGTCCGACTTCGGAGCGCTCTCGAAGGAAGAACGGGCCGAGCTCAAGGCGATGCTCGCGCGCAACAGGTCACGGCTGGACGCGGCGGCGACGCAGACGATCGAGAAGTTCCTGGGTGGCCAAGATCCCGTGATCGCCTCGAGGGCGGGGGCGAACCCGGCGGCCTTCTCGGATGACACAGTGGTGCTTGGCCGCGATGGCACGGTGCACGGCGAGGCAGGCATCTCGGCGTACACGCGTGGCTACGATTCGACGCAGGCCGGCCCCCTTCGGTTCGCGCATGGCTCGTCGGCGCCGGCGTCGGTGGCGCTGAGCGCGGTAGAGAACGAGAGGATCCGCCAGACGCCACCCGGAATGGCGCTCGACGCGGCGGCCAAAGCGTACGGCGTCAACGTCGGTGGCTTTCAGAAGATGGCGCACTCGAAGGACTTCTTCGACACGTCTGCCGATTCCTGGTGGGGCAAGTGCCACGCGTGGGCGTGGGCGGCGCTCGATCAGAAGATCAACAAGGCGGTGGATGTCGACGGGCCGGAAGGCAAGAAGGGCGTGTGGATTGGCGGCCAGTGGCTGAGCCGCGCCGACCTCGGCAACTGGATGATGGCGACGGCGGACACGATCTCGCTCAGCGATCCGCAGACGATGTTCAAGGGCAACCTGTCGGCGACGGATCTCGTGCACGGGACGACGCAGTTCCTGATGAACGGCGGTGGCGGGGTGGTCGCCGACATCCACAACGACGCGAAGAAGGGTCACAAGGAAGTGTGGAACCAGCCGTTCGTCGCGGCGGATCTGACGACGCGGTCGCTCGAGGGCGAGGGCGCGCAGGCGGTGCTGAAGCAGGCGAAGCGTGATGGCGTGGGCGGCGTGACAGTCAAGCAACTGACCATCGTGGGCACGTACGGCGTCGAGCAGGGCGACGACCACGAAGGCGCGCCGGGCAAGGCGTCGAAGAAGTGGAACCTGTACGCGGTCGCCGACGCGAACGGGAAGATGCTCACCGCGTACATGGCCGATGACGCGAAGCTGAAGTCGGTGGGCGGGCTGCCGACGAAGGCCACCGACGATCTGCCCGAGTACCTGTGGAAGCCGAAGCTCCTGGCGATCGACGACGTGCTCGCCGGGCGCAGAAACTTACAAGTCGAGCGCGATGCGCACGGCGCGGAGTTCAAGTTCTTCGTCGGCACCGTGCTGACGAAGGGCGTGCCTGGAACTGTGCGCGCGGGGTTCGAGGCAGAGCTCAAGGCGACGCCGCATGGCTCAGAGGACCCGGTGCGGCTGGCCCAGAAGTACCCTGGTGTCGCCAACGCGTACTCGCCGGAACAGTGGCGCGCGCTGTTTGCCGTGCGCGGGCTCGACGCGAAGCAGTTCGGAGCCGCCTGGCCCACCTCACGTTGAGGTTGTCCCCGAGCTGGAGATCGTCGACGGTAAAAGTTTCCGCCCGAAGCTGTCGCTATCGCCCGGCGTCGGGCTTCGCGTCCATCAGCTCATCGACGGTCGCCGGCAGCTCAGTGAGCCGGCTGCTGTCGGCCTCGAGGACCTGGTTCCGTGCCGCGCGCAGGTACACGGTGTTCAGCTTCTTCGGGACTTCGAAGCCGATCGCGAGCCGGCCGAGCTCCTTCCCGTCGTAGCCTTTCAACGTGACGGACCTCGCGGTCGCAGCGAGCCCGTACTTCGCCCAGTCTTTCGGAGCGTCCTCGCCGAGCTCCGCGATCTTCAGCGCGCCCAGGGTCCACAGAACCGCGGCGACCTTGAAGGTCTTCGCCGGGCCCGCGACGGGCGCCACCACCTGCCACGACTCGCCGGTGCCGCCATCGGCGCCGCGCGGCCGTTCGATGACCACCTCTTTCCCGTCGGACGCGCGGAAGACGATCTTCGCCACCGCCTCCTTCTTGAAGGGGAGCACCAGGCGGTCTTTCAGATCGTTGACGTTGCGATTCAGCTGCCCCGCTGATGACACCGGAAGCTCCGCGAGCACTGCCTTTCCGCCTTCCTCGCGCAGCAGCCACGTCGCCGTGCCGACCTTCGCGAACCGCACGCGCACCAGCGCGCCGCCTTCGAGCGTCAGCGTCGCGTCGAGCTCGGGCACCTCGAAGTGCTTCCGGGCCTCTGCGGTGTCCGGCGGAAACGAGATGGCGCGGTCTTTGTTCAAGGCCCCGAGGGCCCCTTGCAGCGCCGTCTGGTCGGCGGCGTACTGAATCGGCTTCACCAGCTGCCACGTCCGGTTCGCGTCACGCTCGACCGTGTACGCGTTCTCTTTCGTCTTCACTTCGATCTTGATGACCTTCGGCTCTTCGATGCCGAACACTTCCTTGTCCCTGAAGTCGAAGGTCGATTTCTGCAGCGTCCACCGCACGCCGCCCTCGGCCGACCACACCTTCGGCTGCCCGTCGCGCCGCAGGTACACCGTGCCGTCGAAGGTGTTCTCGATGCCGCCCTCGAGCTTCAGCGTTCGCAGCTCGCCGCTGACCAGCGCCTCGGCGGTCACCACGAACTGCGGTGGAGCCAGGCCGTACTTCTGCAACGCCGCCTCGTCCGGCGTCTCTTCGATCACCTGCTTCAACTTCGCCTGTTGCAGCTGGCTCACCACCTGGTCGGCCGCCAGCTTGTCCGCGGGCACATTCACCGGCGCCGTCACCCGCCACGGCTTGCCGTCTTCCCGTTCGATCGTCGTCGTCTGATCCTTTAACGTGACGGTGATCTTCCGGAACTCGGCCACCGGAGACCCGCCGTCCTTCAGCCGTTCGTCGAGCTTCAGCGGGTCGAACAGCCTCTCGTCGCGGCTCTTCACCTTCTCGGCGTGGGTGTCTTTTTCCTGCACCCCGAAATACGCGAAGAGCCCGATGCCGATCGCCGCGACGGTGAGCCCGGCGAGCACCAGCAGCGTGCGGTTCGCCTGGTTCACTTGTTCCGCCTCGTCACCCAGATCGCCAGGCCAATGCCGGCCATCAGAATCGGCAGCAGATCCATGGAAAGGAAGCGGATCGTCGCGAGCCGGTCGTCGTCGAGATCGATCGTCGACAGGTCACGGTCGGGCGGGCGGATGGTGATGTTCTGCAGCTGGTTCGAGGCCCAGGCAACCGAGTTCATCACCAGGTTGCGCCCCGGCTCGTGGCCGATCAGCCCGTCGGTGATGAACTGCGCGTCGCCGAACACCACGAGGCGCCCCTGCTCGAAGCGGCGCTTGTCGAGCGCGTCGATCTCACGAACGACGGCGACGACGATGGGAATCGCTCCGGTCTTTTCGCCGCTGGTGAGGGTAGGGCGTTCGTCGCCGGGCGTCGTCTCTTCCCACGCGTAGGTCGAAGTGACGGCGATGGGGACGACGGTGACTCCTTTCTCGACGCCCTCCTTCAGCATCGAGAGGCCGCGCGCGGTGGGCAGCTCGAGGTTCAGCTGCTTGTCGATCAGCGGCTGCGCGATCTCGTGCTTGCCGTAGCTGGCGCTGACGATCACGTACGGGTTGCGCGGATCTTCCGTCAGCACCCCGTTGTCGATCTGCACGCCATGGCGTCCCAGCAGCCCATCGAGCCCCGGCTCGCGTCCCTGCTCGGCGAAGTAGAGAAGCCGGCCGCCCTGCGCCAGGTACTCCTCGAGCAACGCGACCTCGCGCTCGGAATACTTCACCTTCGCGGCAGCGATGATCAGCAGCGCGGCATCGCGGGGGATGTCGCGGCTCTGGCCGAGGTTCAGATCTTCTGGTGCGTACCCTTCGGGCACCAGGCTCGCCTTGAAGCGCGACACCGACTCGAAGTTCGCCAGGTCTTCCAGGCTCGCCGACTCGCGTGCCGTCGTCGTCCACTCGCCGTGGCCCACCACGAAGTAGATCTTCTGGGTCCCCACGGTGTTTAGCTTCACGATGCCGCGGGTCAGCGACTCTTCCGTCAGCGCGTCGGCGCTCAGGTTCGTGTGCGTCTCTTCCGCCCCGGTGCCCTGCGTCAGCACGATCGGCAGCTGGCCCTGGCGCAGCTGGTACTTCGCGACCAGGTCGGGCGACTTGAAGGGATCCTTGAATACGTAGGTGAACTTCGCGTTTGCGTCGGCGTACTTGCGAAGCAGCGGCTCGAACTCGTCCATCGCCGTGTGGCCGCTGGGCAGGAAGGCGAGCACCTTTACCGGCTCTTTCAACGCAGTCAGCGCCGTCAACGTCATCGGCGTCAGCGAGTGGATCTGCTTGCTCGTCAGGTCCCACGTCTTGCCGCGCTTGGCGGCGATGAAGTTCAAGCCGACCAGCGCACCGAGCAGCACCACCACCATCATCGCGGACGACGAATAGAAGAACCCGGCGCGCGCCCCCGAGCCCATCGTGCCCTTCACCTCGACCTGATCCGCCGGCGGCCGGGTGAGCAGCCACCAGACGATCAGGCCGGCCCCGACCGCGGCCTTGATGCCCGCGGCCAGGTACGAGCCCGAGGTCGAGAACAGGGTCAGCGGGCTGGTGAGCAACACCAGCAGCCCCAGGCCTCCGGCGATCTTTCCGATCGTCTTCACGGTCAGGTCCACCGCTGTGCTTCGACGGCGCGGTGGGTGAAGAGAATCGTCATCAAGATGATCGAGCCGAAGAAGACCAGCGCCTTCAGATCGAGCACGCCGATCATCAGGTTCTGCAGCTGGGTGTCGAAGGACACATAGCGAATCGCTGAACGCCAGGGCTCTTCGACCGCGGCCGCCTGTGCGCCCAACGCCGTCCACAGAAGCAAAATGACGAAGGTCAGCACCGCGGCGAGCATCTGCGACTCGGTGAGCGCCGAGATGAACATCCCCACGCCCATGCAGACCGCGCCCCAGATCAACAGGCCGCCGTAGCCCAGCGCGACGGTCGACCACTCGAGCGCGTTGCCCGACTGCGAGGCGCCGAAGATCGCGAGGATAATCGGGTAGACGAGGGTGACGCTGAGGATCGCGGCGATCGCTCCGACGCCGCCCAGGTACTTGCCCAGCACGATGTCGATGGTGCGAATCGGCGAGGTGAAGAGCAGCTCGATCGTCTTCTGCCGTCTTTCTTCGGCGAACAATCGCATCGCCAGAAACGGCGCGATGAACAGCGTGATGAACAACAGAAACCCGAACAGGTTCACGATCACCCCGTCGGTGAGGTTCCGCATCTGCGAGAGCTCGGGGTCCATGTTCGCCCAGCCTTTGATGCGCGCCTTGTCCTGCACTTCCTTGAAGCTGTTGAGGAAGAACATGAAGAAGAAGGAAGAGATGAACGCCATCGCCGCTCCGCCGACCCAGCCCCACGGCGTCGTGAAGTAGATCGACAGCTCTTTGCGCGCGATGGTGAAGATGTTTCGCATGCGTCGTCTCCTTATTCTGCGGTGAGACGAATGAAGGTTTCGTCGAGGCCATTCGCGAAAGGCGCGGCGTCGATCTTGTCGTGCGCGACGATTCTTCCCCGGTGGAGGATCAGCACCTTTTCGCAGATGGCTTTCACCTCGGGGAGGATGTGCGTCGACAAGATCACCGTGTGCTTCCCGGCGAGGTTCTTGATCATCCCCAGCACTTCCTGCCGCTGCTTCGGGTCGAGGCCTTCGGTCGGCTCGTCGAGGATCAGCAGCGGCGGGGATCCAAGCAGGGCCTGCGCGATGCCCACCCGCTGCCGGTAGCCCTTCGAGAGGTTCAAGATCAGCCGATCGATCTCCGGCACCAGCCCGACCGCTTCACAGACGCGACCTAACTCGGTCTTGATCTGCCCACCCGCGAGCCCTTTGAGCCGCGCCACGAAGGCCAGGTACCCGCGCACCGACATCTCGGGGTACAGCGGCGGCGTCTCGGGCAGGTACCCGATGCGGCGCTTGGCCTCGATCGGGTTCTCGAAGATGTCGAAGCCGGCAATCTTCGCCCGCCCCGACGTCGCCGGCAGAAACCCGGTCAGGATCTTCATCGTCGTCGACTTCCCAGCGCCGTTCGGGCCCAGGAACCCGAGGATCTCGCCGGGCTCGACCGTGAAGTTGAGCGCATCGATCGCGACCCGATCGCGGTAGCGCTTCGTGAGGTTTTCGACCTCGATCATCGCCATGGGCCGGGTGAAGCCACAGGAACCGCACGCTGTCAACGCGTCTGTTTTGCGAACCGCGCGGAATGACAGGCGAAAGACGCTTTGGCGCCCTTCGTGCTGTGGGGTATTCGAACGCGGCCCGGAGGACACGCATGTCAGAAATCGTGGTGCAGAAGTTTGGCGGTTCCTCGGTGGCAGACGTCGCCAAGATCCGCCTCGTCGCGCAGCGGGTGAAGGCGCGGCGCGATGCCGGCGCGCAGCTGGTGATCGTGGTCTCGGCCATGGGCGACACGACGGACGAATTGCTGGGCCTCGCGCGGCAGATCGCCAGCGACCCTCCGCGGCGCGAGCTCGACATGCTGCTCACCTGCGGCGAACGGATCTCGATGGCGCTGCTGTCGATGGCCCTTCACGCGCTTGACGTGCCCGCGATCAGCTTCACCGGCAGCCAGAGTGGAATCATCACCGACGAGTCCCACGCCCAGGCGCGGATCATCGAAGTGAAGCCGCACCGCATCGAAGAAGGCCTTCGCGCGGGCAAGGTGGTGATCGTCGCCGGCTACCAGGGCGTGTCGCGGCAGCGCGAGGTGACGACGCTGGGGCGGGGTGGCTCGGACACGACGGCCGTCGCGCTGGCCGCTGCGCTGGGCGCCGACTGCGAGATCTACTCGGACGTCGACGGCATCTTCAGCGCCGACCCGCGCGTCGTCCCTTCCGCGAAGAAGCTCGACGCCCTCTCGCACGAAGAGATGCAAGAGCTCGCCTCGGCCGGAGCCAAAGTCCTCAACGCCCAGGCCGTCGAGTTCGCCCGCGAGAAGGGCATCGTCATCCACGCCCGCAGCACCCACGGCGCCGGCACGGGCACCCGCATCGACGCCCACGGCGCCGTGGGCCGCGTGAAAGGCGTCACCTGCGAGTCCGACCTCTGGGTCCTCGAGTCGCTTGACGCGAAGGTGCTCGAGCTGCTCGACGCGCGCGCGGTCAAGGGCCGAACGATGGTGTCGCACGCTGGCGCCGCGTGGATCGTCGTCCCACTGCAAGACGTGCATGGCCCCGAAGCGCTGAAGGCCGAGCTCACCGCTGCTGGAGTCACCGTGCGCGACAGCCTCGGCACCGTCACCTGCGTCGGCACGGGCTTGAACGCCGACTGGTCGGTGATGCGGCGCGCGCTGTCGGCGGCCGCCTCGATGGGCGCCACCGTCGTCGGCACCCACGCCTCGGCGCTGCAGCTCACCCTGATCGTCGATCGCGCGCTGCTGCCGAAGCTCACCCAACGCCTACACGAAGCGCTGATCGGCTGAAACTGAGGGTTGCGAAAGCCGGGGCGGGCCTTACAGATGAACCTCATGCGCGCCTCTTTGCCCGCCGTCCGGTCGCTGAACATCGTGGTGGCCGGGGATCCGGCGCTGGTTGATGCGCTGAACGCCGCCGGGCTCACGGCGACGCCGGCCACCCGTCACCTCGACATCTCGGTTCGCAGCGCGCGCGCCGACGCCGTCGTCATCGACGCGTCCGTCGGCCTCGAGCAGATCGCCCAGCTCACGGCCGACGTGCCCGTGCTCGCGCTCGTCTCTCACGACGAGACGATGACCGCGATCGCCGCCGGAGCGAGCGGCGCCCTTCACCGCGACAGCCCTCCGGCCGCCATCAGCGCGGCGCTGCTGGCCCTCACCGAAGGGCTGGCCGTCTTCGATCGCAGCTTTGTCGCGTCGCTGGTGCCGCGCGAACGGGCGCCCGAGCCGGCCGCTCCCGAGAACGCGTTGACCCCCGCCGACACCTTGACCGACCGTGAACGGCAGGTGCTGGCGCTGCTCGCCGAAGGGCTTTCGAACAAAGAGATCGCAAGCCACCTCGAGATCAGTGACCACACCGCGAAGTTCCACGTGAACTCGATTCTTCAGAAGCTGTCGGCGCAGAAGCGCGTCGAGGCCGTGGTTCGTGCGGCACGGCTCGGTTTGATCAACCTCTAGAAAAGACGCCTGCCCGTTCGGGTGATGGCCGCCGTCTTCGGCCTCCCTATCTTCTCCTCAACAAGGAGAAGCGAATCGTGGCCATCCCCGGAAGTGAGCTGTCGGAAGTGTTGTCAGGCGTCGTCGAGTCCACCGGCAAGAGCATCGTGCGCATCGCCGGCAGGCGCCGGCCGTTCAGCGGCATCGCCTGGTCGGCGAAGGAAGTGATCACCGTCTTTCACGGCCTTCAGCACGTCGAAGGCGACGTCGTGGTCGGCACCGACAGCGGCGAGCTGAAGGCGAAGGTGAAGGGCGTCGATCCTTCGACGGATCTCGCGCTGCTCGAGGTCGATGGCTCGCTCACGCCCGCGTCCTTCGATGACGGAGCAGGTCTGAAGGTCGGCCACCTGGTGCTGCGCCTCGGCCGCCCCGGGCAGACCGTTCGCGCCACTGCCGGCATCGTCGGGACGCAGGGCCACACGCCCTGGCGCACGCACCGAGGGGGAGAGATCGATCGTTACCTCGAGAGCGACGCGGGCCACCAACCCGGCTTCTCGGGCGGAGCGCTGGCCGGCCTCGACGGCAAGATCCTCGGCCTCACCACCACCGGCCTGCTGCGCGGCACGTCGCTGACGGTTCCGACGCCGACGCTCAAGCGGGTGGTCGCCCAGCTGCAGCAGTTCGGTAAGGTGCGGCAGAGCTACCTCGGCCTCTCGATGCAGCCGCTGGCACTGCAGGACGACGTGAAGCAGATCACGGGCGAAGACGTGGGCCTGGTGGTGGTCGCGATCGAGAAGGGCGGGCCGGCCGAAGCGGCAGGCATCACCTACGGCGACATCGTGCTGCACCTCGGCGATGCAACGGTGAAGACGGTGGAAGATCTGTACGCCTGGCTCCGCGGCGATCACGTCGGGCAGCAGACCCCGGTGAAGCTCTTTCGCCAGGGCAAGGTGCTCACCCTGAACGTGACGCTCGGGGCGAAGCCGTAAGCCCACGCGCAAAGCCGCTTAGAGCTGGGGCGGAGCGGGAGGCGGAACCAGCTCTGGCGGGCGGGGGGTGCCCAGCGGCTCAGGCATGGGCGGCGGCGGCAGCGGGGTGAAGTCTTCGTTGGGCGGCGTGACGCTCGCCTTCGCCGTCTTCACGAAGTCGAAGTTGCCGACCTGCACCGAGATCGCCCCCTGCGGTGGATGACGAACGCCCGTGATCGCCAGCGGCACCCAGAGCTCGAAGCCCACCGCGAAGATCCGGTGTGGCTGGTAGCGCGCGCCGACGCCCACCATTCCAAGTCCACTCGTCTCGGTGCGGCCGCTGTCGGTAATGCCACAGCCCCCACATGACACGCGCCCGAACCCATCGGCGTCGCTGTACACGTCAGTGCCCAATGCGGCCCCAGCGAACAACCGGAACCGGCCGAGCTCGACGTATGGCGCCACCGCGAGGCGCCCGGCGAAGAGCAGGTGGTTCGACACGCCCGCATCGAAGCCCATGATCGTGGTGGTGAGGCTGACGATGCTGAGCCCGAGCTCACCGGACGCCTGGATGCCAAAGCCCTTCGTGATCTGGAAGTCGTAGCCGCCGCCGATCAGGCCGCTGAACGACAGGTCTGACTGAACCTGCGGCAGGTCGGCCCGCGCGCTGCGGGTCTGGCTGCCGAGGCCGAAATCCAGGTCGAACATCGTGTAGACGCGGTCGGCGAAGCGGAACACGCCGTTGATCTCGGGCTGAAACTCGGGCGTCGCAATGCCGTCGCCGCCGCGCCCGCCGCGCGGTGGCCCGAACGGAACGCGCGCCGTGAGGCCCACGCCCGGCGCCCCGCGCAAAGACGGCGGCGCACCCGGCACCGGCGCCAACGCCACCCGCTTCGATCTTCCTGACAGCGTGGTGCACCCCGACAGCAGCACCAGCGCCACCACCCAGATCCGCATCGCTGGGCCGCATGGCAACCCCTCAGCCCGCGCAAGGGTCCGGAACTTCGCGGCGCGCGCACAGCGCCGCGCAACAGGCTGCGCTGAATGAGGCATCGGTGTCAGTTGCAGGTCTTCGGGTCGACCACGGTGCACACCCCGTTCAAGCAGATCGCCGGGTCGTGGCAGTTGCGGCCCTGGGTGGCGTTGCACGGCTGGCCGTCCGCCACCACCGCGACGCAGGTGCCCGCTGTCGACGTGCCCTGGCAGGTTCCGTTGTACGAGCAGAACACCACCGACGTGTTCGAGATGCCGCACTGCTTGCCCGCGTCGGCGAGCAGGATCACCGAGCACACGTCTTGCGAGTTGCAGAACAGGCCCGACAGGTAATCGCAGCTGTCGATGTCGAAGAAGTCGCAGGGGGCTCCGGCGGTCGTGCCCGCAGGGGCGCACTGGCCCGAAGCGCAGAACAGCCCGTCACCGCACGGCGCCGTCGACCCGCACGAGGCGCCCGCGGCTCCCTTCGCGCGGCACACGCCGCTCACGCAGGTGCTGCCGTCGATGCAGTCGGCCGGGCTCCCGCATGTGCCGCCGTTGCTCACCCGGTTCGCGCAGACGCCGCACGAGGGCGACGTCGTGTACTTGCAGTAGGCGCTGGCGCACTGCGAGTTCGAGCCGCACCCGGTGCCCGCTGCCTGCGTGCCCGCGTACTGGCAGCCCGCCGTGCCTTCGCGAATCGAGGCGCAGCTGGCCGTGCCGAGGGTCGCCGCGCACGCGTTCAGCTTCGAAGGCGTTGCGCCTGTGGTCGGTACGCCGAGCGCGTGAATGCAGCTCAACTTGTAGCGCGAGATGCACGTGGCGACGTCGCCCGAGAACGCCTTCGTGCCGTACGGAATGCAGACGTCGACCCGGTTGCAGAGCGCCGTCGCGTACGCGGTGCACGCCTGCTCGGCGCTGCTTCCGCTTCCGCCGCCCAGCCCGCCCATTCCCCCGCCAGCGCCGATGCCTCCGCCCTGGCCGCCGCCGCCACTGGTGGCTGGTGTTCCACAACCGGCAAGCACCACACCCCAAAGCACCACTGCTGCTCGCGTCATGGCCGCACCTGAAGTCGTGTCTACGGTTGGGTCTGGTCGTCCGTCGCAGCGGCAGCCGGCGTCGGCGCTGCGGTGTGGTGGCGCGCGGCCGGAGTCGCCTCGAGCCCCTTCGCCGCCATGTAGATGATGTTCCGGGTGCCCTTCTTCCCGCGGTACATCGCGCGATCCGCGAAATCGAGAAGCGTCGCCTTGTCCTGCGCGTGCTCGGGCCAGCTCGCCACTCCGATGCAGGTGGTGATGGTGAGCCCGAACCCTTCGCGCGCGAGGAACTTGTGGTTCTCGATGCTGCGGCGAATGCGCTCGGCGACCTTCAGCGCGCCGCCCGAGTCGGTGCCTCGCAGCAGCGCCACGTACTCGTCACCGCCCCAGCGGCACAGCACGTCGCCGTCGCGCACGCACCCTTTGAGGATTCGCGACACCTCGACCAGCAGCTTGCTGCCGATGACGTGGCCGTGCGTGTCGTTGACGCTCTTGAAGTAGTCGAGGTCGAGGAACAGCAGCGAGAACGCCTTTCCTTCGGGCGGAGGCGCGTTGCGGAACTCTTTCTCGAGCACGAGCTCGAGGTACCGGCTGTTGAAGAGGTGGGTGAGATCGTCGAGGTAGACCAGATCCTCGACCTCGGCGAACTTACCCACGTTGCGAAGCGCGAGCCCCAGGTGGCGGGCGAGGGTGCCGGCCGACGCCAGCGACAGCTCGGGCATGTCGTCGCTGAAGAGCATCACCACTGCCCCCAGGGCGTCGTCGCCATTCACTGCGGGTACGAGCCACGCGGTCTTGAAAGGGGAGGGCAGCGTCACCGCCAGTTCCTGCCCCTTGCTCTCGAAGCCTTCCTGCAGAAGCGCTTCGATCTCGTCGGCCAGCTTCTCGGTCGCTTCGCCTTCGGGAAGCCCGTGGTTCGCCTCGACGTGCCAGCCTTCGTCCTTCTTCAGCACCGCCATTACGGCCGGCGCTTCACACGCTTGCGAGAATGCAAGGCACGCGGTGTTGAGCAACTTCTCGCGATCAAGCGTCAAGGCCATGCGCTGCGCCGTCTCGAGCAGCGCAACGTAGCGGCGAAGCTCGACGTTCTCGGTCAGCACCGAGCGGTTGTTGAGCCCGCGCGTCACCGCGTTGGCCAGCACCTCGGGGTTGATCGGCTTCACCAGGTAGTCAGACGCGCCGTACTTGATCGCGCGCACCGCGGGGTCGACCTTGTCGAGCGCGGTGATCACCACCACTTCGACGCCAGGGTGTTCGACCTTCACGAACTGCAACAGCTCCATGCCGTCGCTTTGGGGAAGAATCAGGTCGGTCACGACCAGGTCGAACTTCTGCCGCAGCAATGCCTCGCGGGCGTCTGCCGAAGTTCCGACTGCGGTGACCTGGTGACCTGCGCCCGTGAGGAAATCGCCGTAGAGCGCGCGGGCCACCTTCTCATCGTCGACGAGGAGGATGTGCGCCATGCGAGCCGTCTCGCTTAGCATCCTTCGACTTCGATGAGCGAGACATGAGCGAGCGCGGTCGCCGGTTGTGTCTGCTGATCGAGGCTGGTGGCTCGCGCTTCGCCGTGCCCGCCACCAGCATCATCGAAGTCGCCGTGCCCGATCTGGGTGGCTCGACCCTGCGCGGCCACCACCCGCTGGTGGATCTTTCCGTTCTGCTCGGAGGCGGCCCCGAGATGCGCCCCGGCACCGCGGTGCTCCTCGACACCAGCCCCACGCTCGCCCTTCGTGTCACTGCCGTGCGCGGCGTGCGTGACGTCGCCGAATGCCCGTGGCTCCACGTGCCCCGCCGGCTCGTGCCAACCGTCGAGCCGGCCGTGCGCGGGCTCATCGATGTCGCGGGTGAGCTCTTCCTGGAGCTCGACGTCGAGGCGCTGGCCGCGGGAGTGAAGCCGCCTCCGCAGCTGAAGGTCGTCGAGCCTTTCGGGCCGACGCTGCCCCAGGCGCTCGTCTTCGAGACAGGTGGCCGGTTGATCGGGCTGCCGCTTCAGGCCGTGGCCCAGGTCGTCACCATTGGCCCGAAGTTCTGCGCGCTCGCTGCCGGCACTGCCGCGGTGGGTGTCATCCTTCATCAGGGCCAGGCGTGGCCCGTTTTCTCGTTGCCGGGCCTGCTCGGCGAGCCCTTTTCGCCCGAGCCGCTGGTGGTGTTGACCGAGTCGGGCGGCGAGTCGCTGGGCTTCACCGCGGCCCGGGCGCTGGGCGTTCTCGATGGCGCGAAGCTCGACGGGGTGCCGGGCCTCGAGCTGAAGCGCATGTTTTCTTGAGCGCCCACGATCGCGGGGCCTAAGCTCCGGGTCACTATGCCTAAGTCAGTGCTCGTCGCCGACGACTCGGTCACCATCCGCAAGGTGATCGGGCTGATCTTCGCCCACGAAGATTTCACGCTCACCATCGTCGACAACGGCGTTGACGCCATTCACCGCGCGCGCGAGCAGCGGCCCGACATCGTGCTCGCCGACTGCATGATGCCAGGAAAAAATGGGTACGAGGTCGCCGAGGCGCTGAAGTCCGACCCGGCGACGATGCACATCCCCGTGCTGCTGCTCGCCGGCACCTTCGAGCCTTTCGACGACAACCGCGCCCGCTCGGTTCGGGCCGATGGCCACGTGGTGAAGCCTTTCGAGAGCCAGGCGTTTCTCGACAAGGTGAAGGGCCTGGTCGGCATGCCGGCCGGCATCCCGGTGATGACGGGCTACACGCCCGTGTCGACGGGCTCGATCGTGAACCAGCCGAAGGCCGCTGCGGCTGCGGCGCCCGCTCCGATGGGCAACAACCCGCGCCCGATGCCGGGGCCTGCGGGTATGCCGCAGCCGGGGGGCATGGCGCGCCCTCAGGGAATTCCTCCCGGAACCGTGCAGGGAATTCGCAGCCCGATGGGCGGGGTTCCGCCCGCGCCCGGGATGATGGGCCGCCCGCCGCCTCCTCAGGGCATGGGGCAGCCGGGCATGCCGATGCAGCGCCCACCCGGGCAGATGATGGGCACCTCGCCGGGCGCGCCGAACCCGCTGATGCAGGGCCGGCCGCCTCCGGGCCAGATGATGGGCCAGCCGGGCATGATGCAGCCGCGCCCGCCGCAGGGAATGCCGCCGGCGCCGCAGGGCTTCCCGCGCCCTCCGGGTGGGGCGCCGATGCCGGGTGTCGCTCCGCCAAGAAGGGATCCGTTCGGGTTGGGCGCGCCAGGCATGCCTCCCCAGCAGCAGATGCAGCAGCCGCAGTACCGCCAGCCGCCGCCTCCGCAGCAGCCGCAGTACCGGCAGCCGCCTCCGCCCCACCAGCCGCAGCACAACCCGCTCTCGCTCGACTCGGACGGTGGTGAGGCTGCGCTTCGCAACGCGCTGAGCAGCGCCTCTCGCGAAGTGATCGAACGGATCGCCTGGGAAGTCGTGCCGCAGCTGGCCGAGACGATCATCCGCCAGGAGCTCGATCGCCTGATTCAGGAACGCGACTCGAAGAAGTAATCGGGCTTTTTTACGTTGTTGCGTCGGTGCTCTCCAAGCGACAGTGCCGCGCGAAATGGCTGAGAACGAGACCCCGACCGCAGAGAAGCCGAAGGCCGAGTACGTGCCCTACAACCCCACCGCGGTCGAACAGCGGTGGTACCCGTTCTGGCTCGAGAAGGGCTACTTCAAGGGCGACCCGCACTCGAACAAGCCGGCGTTCTCGATCGTGCTGCCGCCGCCGAACGTCACCGGCAGCCTGCACCTGGGCCACGCCCTCACCGCCACCATTCAAGACATCCTCGCCCGCTGGAAGCGGATGAGCGGCTTCAACGTCCTCTGGCTCCCCGGCACCGATCACGCCGGCATCGCGACCCAGATGGTCGTCGAGAAGGATCTCAAGGCCACCGAGAAGAAGACCCGCCACGAGCTCGGCAGGCCTGAGTTCTTGAAGCGCGTCTGGGCGTGGAAAGAGAAGTACGGAAAGCGCATCGGCGAGCAGCACCAGGTGCTGGGCGCGTCGCTCGACTGGAGCCGCGAGCGCTTCACGATGGACGAAGGCCTCTCGGTCGCGGTGCGCGAAGTCTTCGTGCGCCTCTACGACGAAGGGCTCATCTACCGCGCCGCGAAGCTCATCAACTGGTGTCCGTCGTGCCTCACCGCGCTGTCCGACCTCGAGGTCGAGCACGAAGATCGCGACGGCACGCTCTGGTCAATCGCCTACCCGGTGAAGGACAGCGACACCAAGCTCGTCGTCGCCACCACGCGCCCCGAAACGATGCTGGGCGACACCGCGATCGCGATTCACCCGGCCGACCCGCGCTTCATGCACCTGCATGGGAAGACCGCGATCATCCCGCTGATCAACCGTGAGATTCCGATCATCCTCGACGCCGAGCTCGTCGACATGGAGCTCGGCACCGGCGCGGTGAAGGTCACCCCCGCGCACGATCCCAACGACTACCAGACTGGCCTTCGTCACAAGCTGCCGCAGATCTCGATCTTCGACGAGCGCGCCTCGATCAACGAGAACGGCGGCGCCTACCAGGGCCTCGATCGCTTCGTCGCGCGGAAGAAGGTGCTCGCCGACCTCACCGAGCTCGGCCTGCTGGTGGAAGAGAAGAAGCACGCGCTGTCGATCGGCACCTGCCAGCGCTGCGCGACCGTCGTCGAGCCGCGCCTGTCGCCTCAGTGGTTCGTGAAGGTCGAGCCGCTGGCGAAAGAGGCGATCGCCGCGGTGGAAGACGGCCGCACCCGCTTCGTCCCCGAGACGTGGACCAACACGTACATGTCGTGGATGAAGAACATCCATGACTGGTGCATCAGCCGCCAGCTGTGGTGGGGCCACCAGATCCCCGCGTGGTACCCGGCGTCGGGCCCGAAGCTCCCCAACGGCGAGCTCGACTTCGGCAAGGGTGAGCCGCTGGTGCTGCGCGAGAAGCCGGGCGTCACCGCCGACAACCCCAGCGGTGAGTGGGTTCAGGATCCCGACGTGCTCGACACCTGGTTCAGCTCGGGGCTCTGGCCTTTTTCGACGCTGGGCTGGCCCGAGAAGACCGACGACCTGAAGACCTGGTACCCGACCTCGGTGATGGAAACCGGGCACGACATCATCTTCTTCTGGGTCGCGCGGATGATGATGATGGGCCTGCACTTCATGAAAGATGTGCCCTTCAAGGTCGTCTACCTGCACGCGATGGTGCGCGACGAGAAGGGCGAGAAGATGTCGAAGACGAAGGGCAACGTGATCGACCCCCTCGATGTCATCCGCGGGTGTCCCCCTGAGTCACTGCAGCCGGCGCTGCGAAACAAGTATCCGCAGGGGCTCAAGCCGGCCGGCGCCGACGCACTGCGCTTCACGCTCGCCTCGCTGACCGCGCAGGGCCGCGACATCAAGCTCTCGTTGGAAAGGGTCGACGGCTACAAGGCGTTCTCGAACAAGATCTGGAACGCGTCCCGCTTCGCGTTGATGCGCGTCGGCGACTACCAGGCCGACGGGCTGTTCATCAAAGACCGCACGCTGAGCCTGGCCGACCGTTGGATCTTGTCGCGCCTCAACAAGGCCGTGATGGGCACCCAGACGGCGCTGCAGGAATACCAGTTCGGCGAGGCCGCCTCGACGCTGTACCAGTTCCTCTGGCGAGAGTTCTGCGACTGGTACATCGAGCTCTCGAAGGGCGCTCTCGAGGGCGATGACGTGCAGGCGAGAGACGCGACCCGCGCAGTGCTGGTGTTCTGCCTCGATCAGATCTTGCGGCTGCTGCACCCGTTCATGCCCTTCATCACCGAAGAGCTCTGGCAGACGCTGCCGATCACGCGCGCCACCGAGTCGATCTCGATCGCGCCGTACCCGGAAGTGAACCGCCGCCTCGATGACCCCGCGGCCGAAGCCGAGATGGCCCCCGTCATCCTCGCGATCGACGGCCTGCGCACCATTCGTGGCGAGAGCGGCCTCGATCGCAAGGTGAAGATCGACGCCCACATTCAGAGCTCCAGCGCCTCGACGCGCGAGCTGCTGGTGAAGTGGAAGGCGTACCTGACGCCGCTGGCCGGCCTCAGCTCGCTGACCGTCACCGGACCCGGCGAGAAGCCGCCCCAGTCGGCCGCCGAGATCAACGCCGAGATGGAAATCTACGTGCCCCTGGCCGGGATCATCGACCTCGCCGAAGAACGCGCGCGGCTGCAGAAGGAGCTCGGCCGCGTCGAAGCCGAGCTGGCCAGCATCAACAAGAAGCTCGACAACGCAGGCTTCGTCGCCCGCGCTCCGCCCGAAGTGGTCGAGAAAGATCGCGCCCGCCGCACCGAGCTCACCGAAAGGATCAAGAAGCTCAACGACAACCTCGTCCGCATCGCTCCGCTCGAGGTGAAGATCGCGCCTCCGTCGAACGGCAACGTGAACCTCGCCGAAGAGCTCAAAGACGAGCTCGCTGGCATCCACGTCAAAGAGCCCGATCGCCAGGTCACCGAGGCGCTCGACCAGCTTCGCGCCGGCACCGCCGAAGGCCTCACCGCCCGCGATCGCACCGACCTCGGCGTCGCCTACATGAACATGGGTCTCGTCGACGACGCGATGCGCGAGTTCAACAAGGCCAAGGTCTCTGAAGCCGAAGAAGCCGCCGCCGCCGCGAAGGCGAAGGGTGGGGCGAAGCCGTCCGCGCGCCGTGCAGCCGCTCCTCGCGCCGTCCCGACTTCGACGGGGACGAGCAAGTCGAAGCCCGCCGCGAAGTCGAAGTCAGCCGCGAAGTCGAAGCCAGCCGCGAAGTCGAAGCCAGCCGCGAAGGCAAAGTCGAAGCCCTCACCAAAAAGGAAGAGGTAGCCCTTTGCCCGCTGATTCTTTTCTCGATCGGTTGATCGACCTCGCGCTCGACGAAGATCTCAGCGCGGCTGGCGACGTCACCACCACGGCGCTCGTTCATGCCGACCTGCGCGGCCGCGGCGAGCTCTGGGCGAAAGAGCCGATGGTCCTCTCGGGCCTCAACGCCTTTGCCCGCGTCTTCCAGCGCTACGACGACACCGTCACCATCGAGTTCGAGGCCGTCGACGGCGACCCGACGCTCAAGCTCCAGCGCGTTGCCCGCCTCGAAGGCCCGCTGAAGTCCCTTTTGATCTGCGAACGCACCGCGCTCAACATCATCCAGCGCACCAGCGGCATCGCGACCATGGCCGCCAAAGCCGCCGAGGCCGTGAAGGGCACCGACCTGCTCATCCTCGATACGCGCAAGACCGCTCCCGGCATGCGCGCGCTCTCGAAGATCGCCGTTCGCGACGGCGGAGCGACCAACCACCGCTTCGGCCTCTTCGACGGCATCCTCATCAAGGACAACCACATCGCCGCCGTCGGCGGTTCCGTGAAGGAGGCGCTGCGCCGTGCCCGCGCCAACGCTCCGCGCCTGCTGAAGATCGAGATCGAGGTCGCCTCGATCACCCAGCTGGAGGACGCGATCGTCGAAGGCGCCGACATCGTCATGCTCGACAACTTCAACGACGCGCAGATCGCCGAGGCGGTGAAGAAGGCGAAGGGCAGGGTGGCGCTCGAGGTCTCGGGCGGCATCACCCTCGAGCGCCTGCCGATTCTCGGCAAGCTCGGCGTCGACTTCGTCTCGATGGGAGCGCTTACCCACTCCGCACGCGCGATGGATCTCTCGCTCGAGCTCATCACCCAGAAGTCCCACCGCCGCCGCGGCAAGGGAACCAGTTAGCCTTTCAACGATCGCACTGCCGCGAGACCGCCGCGTCAGCCGAAACGATTCGCAAGCTTCGACTGCCGACAGCATCACCGTCGCGATCGGGCCGAGCAGCACCGCGACCCAGCCCCAGATCGTCGCGGGCTGGAACTCTTCCGTCGCTGGCGTGCCGCGCCCTGCCCCAAAACAAAGCACCGAGCATCACCGCGACAACGATCACCAGCCCCGCATGCCAGGCCGAACGCCTGGAAGCGCATCAGCCGTTGAAGCTTTTGAGCTCTTTGGCCGCTCCGAAGTTCTCGGTGTAGCGGCGGGCGAACTCAGGCCGCGTGAAGCGGTGCTCCTGGCAGCCCTTTGTCTCGATCGCCCAGGCAGCGGCCAACGACGCGACCCGGCCGGTCACGTCCAGCGGCCAGCCGCGGGCGAGGCCCAGCGCAATGCCACCCAGGAACGCGTCACCCGCGCCCGTCGGGTCGACCACTGCGCCAATCTTTGCGATCGGGATCTCATGCGTCTTCACGCCCTTCTCGTAGATCTGCGAGCCCTCGGCGCCCCGGGTCACGATCGTGATCGGCGCCTTCGCGATCAGCGCGGCCTCGGTCAGCTCCGTCGCCTTCGCCATCATCCCGAACTCGTAGTCGTTGCCGATCAACACCGCGGCGCCTTCGAGCCCGTTCAGAATCTGCGCCTTGTCGAGCCGCGGCACCTGCTTGCCCGGGTCGAAGATGTACTTCGCGCCGAGCTCTTTGCACTCGGTGGTGTGCTTCGACATCGACTCTGGATCCGTCGGCGAGATGATCACCCAGTCGTCCTTCTTCAGCCCCATCGACGCCAGCGACACTTCCTTCGAGTGCCCAATCGCGCCCGGGTAGAACGCGACGATCTGGTTGTTCACCATGTCCGTGTTGATGAAGCAGGACGCCGTGAACTCGTCGGCGATTTCCTTGATCCCCGACGCGTCGATGCCCGCTGCTTCCATGAACTTCCGGTACTCGCCGAAGTCCTGGCCCGCCGCAGACACGACCAGCGGGCGTTCACCCAGCAGGCCCAGCGTGTACGCGATGTTGCCCGCGACGCCGCCGCGCAGCTTCTTCATCGAATCGACGAGGAAGCTCACCGTCAGCATGTGGACCTTGTCCGGGAGGATGTGGTCGCCGAACTTCCCGGGGAAGTTCATGATGTAGTCGTACGCCAGGGATCCCGTCACGATGGTGCGCATGCGCTCAGTCAATACCCCACGGGCGCCCGGAAAACGAGCCGGTCTTTCTCCACGTGAATCAGCCGCTGCGTCGACTTCGCTTTCGCGAAATGGCCGTCGGCAGTGAACGCCAGCTTGATGCCCAGCTCGTCCATCAGCGCGAAAGAAGTGCAGTCGGTGAACGAAAGCTTCGGTGTGTCCCGCGCCAGCCGCTTGAACCACGAGAGGCCTTCACGCCGGCGGGCAACGCTCACGGGCAGCAGCATCAGCTCGTCGGCAGCGATCTGCGCCTCGAGCATGTCGATGAAGGCGCTGGCGGCCCTCGCTCCGGCGCCCGCATGAATTCCGGTGATGGTCTCGTCGAGGATGAAGTCCGACGTCACCATCACGAGTCCCTGGTCGTGGATCCAGTCATCCGCGGCGATCGCCGCCTGGTGCCCTGAATCGCGCGCGTCGCCGAGCGCCACCCACGCCCAGGTATCGATGAAGATCGGGCTCAATTCTTCCGGCGCTTCGACGGAGCGTAGGGTGGCGGGCCCTCAGCCGCGGCGTAGATGACCGAGTCGATCGTGCTGCTCAGGTTTCCGGGGCCAGCGAACGAACCTCGAAATTTCCTTCGCGCGTCGGCGGCGCGCAATTTAAGCGTCGCCCGATCTCCTTTCGCGTCGTACTTCTCGAGGACTTCGATCGCCCCTTCGGTGAGGAGGTCGCGCACCGACTTCCCCGCGCGCGCCGCCGTCGCCTTCAGGTGCTTGAGCAACGACGCGTCGAGCTCGAATGTGGTCTTCGTCTTCATGGCGGGCACCAACCTACCCGACACCCATAAAGCTGTAAAGCCAGCCTAGCGCGAGAAAGCGCCCTTGATGAGATCGCGGTTCATCTCGGCGATCACCTTCACGGGGATCTCTTTCGGGCACACCGCCTCGCACTGCGAGAGGTTGGTGCAGGTGCCGAAGCCTTCAGCGTCCATCTGCATCGCCATCTTCTGCGCGCGATCAATCGCTTCCGGCTGCCCCTGGGGCAGGTGCCGAAGGTGCGAGATCTTCGCCGCGACGAACAGCATCGCCGACCCGTTCTTGCAAGCCGCCACGCACGCGCCACAGCCGATGCACGCCGCCGCATCCATCGCCTGCTCGGCCTCGAGCTTCGGCACCGGCAGTGCGTTTGCGTCGGGCGCTCCACCCGTGTTCACCGACACGTAGCCACCCGCCGCGATGATCCGATCGAAAGACGAACGGTTCACCACCAGATCCTTCAGCACCGGAAACGCCTTTGCGCGCCACGGCTCGATCCAGATCTCGTCGCCGTCCTTGAAGTGCCGCATGTGCAGCTGGCAGACCGTGACGCCCTTGTGGCCGCCGTGCGGGTTGCCGTTGATCACCATGCTGCACGTGCCGCAGATGCCTTCGCGGCAGTCGTGATCGAAGGCGATCGGCTCCTCGCCGCCGTTCATCAGCTTCTCGTTCACCACGTCCAACATCTCGAGGAAGGACATGTGCGGGCTGACTTCCGTCGCCGTGTAGTCCTTCATCACGCCCGCCGCGTCCGGGCTCGCCTGGCGCCAGACGTGGAGCTTCAGGGTCATGCCTTTGTGGTTGCTCACTTGTAGCTCCGCGTCGCCAGGTGCACGTTGTCGAAGGTCAGCGGCTCTTTGTGTCGAATCGGGGCCTTGCCTTCCTGGTATTCCCAGACGCTGACGTGGCAGTACTTGTCGTCGTCGCGCCTCGCCTCGCCGTCTTCCGTCTGGTGCTCTTCACGGAAGTGGCCGCCACACGACTCGTCGCGATCCAGCGCGTCGAGCACCAGCAGCTCGGCGAACTCGAGGAAGTCGGCGACCCGGCCCGCCTTTTCCAGCGCGGAGTTCAGGTTCGCGTCGCTGCCCGGCACGTTCACGTTGGTCCAGAACTCTTCGCGCAGCTTCGGGATCTCGACCAGCAGCTCGCGCAGGCCCTTCTCGTTGCGCGCCATGCCGCACTTGTCCCACATCAACTGGCCCAGCTGGCGGTGGAAGCTGTCGACCGTGCGCTTGCCCTTGATGCTGAGGAACTTCTTCACCTGGGCTTCGACCGCTGCGAGGCAGCGCTTGAACTCCCAGTGATCCGTCGTGATCTTCGGCTGCTTCGCCGTCGCGAGGTAGTCACCGATCGTGTACGGCAACACGAAGTAGCCGTCGGCGAGGCCCTGCATCAGCGCGCTCGCTCCGAGGCGGTTCGCGCCATGGTCCGAGAAGTTCGCTTCGCCCGCCACGTGCAGCCCGGGGATGTTGCTCATCAGGTTGTAGTCCACCCACAACCCACCCATCGTGTAGTGCACCGCCGGGTAGATGCGCATCGGCACCTGGTACGGATCTTCGCCGGTGATCGTCTTGTACATGTCGAAGAGGTTCTCGTACCTCTCGCTGACCGTCTTCCGGCCGAGCCGCGCGATCGCGTCCTTGAAGTCCAGGTACACGCCCAGGCCGCCGGGGCCGACGCCGCGCCCCTCGTCACAGACCTGCTTCGCCGCACGCGACGAGATGTCTCGGGGGGCCAGGTTGCCGTAGCTCGGGTACTTGCGCTCGAGGTAGTAGTCGCGCGCGTCTTCCGGAATCGACGCCGGATCCTTGCCGCAGTCTTCCTTCTTCTTCGGCACCCAGACTCGGCCGTCGTTGCGCAGCGACTCGGACATCAGCGTCAGCTTCGACTGGTAGTCGCCCGACTGCGGAATGCACGTGGGGTGAATCTGCGTGTAGCAGGGGTTCGCGAGGCCGGCGCCCTTCTTGTGCGCGCGGTAGATCGCGGTGACGTTGCAGCCCTTCGCGTTCGTCGACAGGAAGAAGACGTTGCCGTAGCCGCCCGTCGCCAGCACCACTGCGTCGGCTGCCCACGACTCGAGCTTCCCGCTGACGAGATCGCGCGTGATGATTCCGCGCGCGTGCCCGTCGGCCACCACCAGGTCCATCATCTCGTGGCGCGTGTGCATCTTCACGCCGCCCGCCTGAATCTGACGCTCCAGCGCCTGGTACGCGCCGATGAGCAGCTGCTGCCCCGTCTGGCCGCGCGCGTAGAAGGTGCGCGACACCTGCGCGCCACCGAAAGATCGGTTCGCCAGATGGCCGCCGTACTCCCGGGCAAACGGCACGCCCTGCGCGACGCACTGATCGATGATCTGCGTGCTGACTTCGGCGAGCCGATAGACGTTGGCCTCGCGCGCGCGGAAGTCGCCGCCCTTCACGGTGTCGTAGAAGAGGCGGAACACCGAGTCGCCGTCGTTCTGGTAGTTCTTCGCCGCGTTGATGCCGCCTTGCGCCGCGATCGAGTGCGCGCGCCGCGGTGAGTCCTGGAAGCAGAACGAATCGACCTGGTAGCCCATCTCTGAGAGCGACGCAGCGGCCGACGCGCCCGCCAGCCCCGTGCCGACCACGATGATCTTGTACTTCCGCTTGTTGGCCGGGTTCACCAGCTTCATGTCCATCTTGTGCTTCGACCACTTCTCGGCAATCGGCCCTTCGGGAACGCGCGCGTCGAGCTTCATGAATGCCTCAACAGGCCCGTCAGCACGCCAATCGGCACGCTGATGAAGCCCAGACAGATCGCGTAGCCGACGACGCGGCCCGCGGTGCGGATGAATGGAGACCACGACTTGCCCCACAGGCCCAGGTGCTGAAACAGGCTGTAGAGGCCGTGCGACAGGTGCTCGGCGAGAAGCACCTGGGCAATGACGTAGACGACGACGATCCACGGAATCGAGAAGCCCCGGTAGACCATCGAGTAGACGTCGAAAGAGCCGTCGGCCAGCACCGTCACGTGCCCGGGGTTGGTGAGGTGCAGGGTGAAATGGGCGAGGTGGTAGACGAAGAACGCGCCGACCATCAGGCCCGAGATGAGCATCGTGCGCGAGCCGATCGACGCCGGCGTCTTGATTCCGTACGCGTAGGGCACCGGCCGCGCGAGCTGGTTCAGCCGCGAGCTGCGAATCGCCGCCAGGATGTGAAGGGGGAAGCCGACCAGCAGCGCAGAACGCACGCCCCAGACGAGCACCGGGTTCGCCGCCAGCCCTGCCGCGTAGTGGTTCATCGCGTCAGGCCCGAACCACATGTTCAGGTTGCCCGCCATGTGGCCGACGATGAAGCCCCACAGGCCGAGGCCCGTGAGCGCCATCACCACCTTCGACCCCACCGAGCTCAAGCCGAAACGGACAAAGCCCGCGAGCAACGGCTCGGGGCGGGACAACGGTCGTGCATCTGCTGCGTCAGCCATGCGTTCTCCTTGCGCAAGGTCTCACCTACCGCGCCGCGGCATGAACGACCATGACTTGTTGCGCTGCGCCCCCGTTTCGCCGCGTGAATCGCTGAAGCGATCAAGCAGCCGCGTGAATGACCCATAAAGCAGGCAGACAACGACGGGCCCTCTGGTAAAAGCCGCCGCGCACATGAAAATCCACGAGTACCAGGGCAAGCAGCTCTTCAAGAAGTACGGGGTTCCGGTTCCTCGCGGCATCGTGGCGAAGACCATTGAAGAGGCAGAAAAGGCCAGTGCCGAGCTCGGCACGAAGGTGACCGTCGTCAAGGCGCAGGTTCACGCGGGCGGCCGCGGCAAGGCCGGCGGCGTCAAGGTGGTGAAGAGCCCCGCCGAGGCAAAGGAAGCCGCCTCGAAGATCCTCGGGATGATGCTCAAGTCTCCGCAGACCGGGCCCGAAGGCCAGAAGGTCCGCACCCTGTACATCGAGGAAGGCCTCGACATCGGCCGCGAGCTCTACCTGGGCCTCACCCTCGACCGCGCCACCTCGCGCCTCACCTTCATGGCGTCCACCGAAGGCGGCGTGGAAATCGAAGAGGTCGCCGAGAAGCACCCCGAGAAGATCCTTCGTGAGTCCGTCGACCCGGCCGTCGGCTTCCTCGACTTCCAGGGCCGGAAGCTGGCCTTCGGGCTCGGCCTCGCGGGCGACACCGTCGGCAAGTTCACCCGGTTCTGCCGCGCGCTCTACAACGTCTACATCGACACCGACGCGTCGATGGTCGAGATCAACCCGCTCGTGATCTTGAAGGACGGTGGCGTGGTCGCCCTCGACTCGAAGATGAGCTTCGACGAGAACGCGCTCTACAAGCACCCCGAGATCGTCGCGCTGCGCGACATCGACGAGGAAGATCCGCGCGAGGCGAAGGCGAAGGAATACGACCTCGCCTACATCGCGCTCGAAGGAAACATCGGCTGCATGGTGAACGGCGCCGGCCTCGCGATGGCGACGATGGACACCATCAAGCTCGTCGGCGGCAAGCCGGCCAACTTCCTCGACGTCGGCGGCGGAGCGACCCGCGAGAAGGTCACCCACGCCTTCAAGTTGATCCTCGCCGACCCGGCAGTGAAGGCGGTGCTGGTGAACATCTTTGGCGGCATCATGAAGTGCGACGTGATCGCCGACGGCATCATTGCGGCAGCGAAAGAAGTGAAGCTCTCGATTCCTCTTGTCGTGCGCCTCGAAGGCACCAACGTCGAGCAGGGCAAAGAGCTGCTGCGAAACTCCGGCCTCGCGATCACGCCTGCCGACAACCTGCGCGACGCGGCCGAAAAAGCCGTCGCCGCGATCAAGTAGCTCTTTAAAGGACCACAGACACCATGAGCATCCTCGTCGGAGCAGACACCAAGCTCCTCGTGCAGGGCATCACCGGCGCGTTCGGGTCTTTCCACGCCAAGCAGATGATGGAGTACGGCACCCGGGTCGTCGCGGGCGTCGTCCCCGGAAAGGGCGGCCAGAAGTTCGAAGGCACCGTGCCGCTCTTCGACACCGTCGATCAGGCTGAGCGCGCCACGGGCGCCAATGCGAGCGTCATCTTCGTCCCGCCCCCGTTCGCGGCTGACGCAATCATGGAAGCGGCCGCCTCGAAGCTGCCGCTGGTGATCGCGATCACCGAAGGCATCCCAGTGAACGACATGATTCGGGTGAAGCGGTTCATTCAGGGCACCAATACCCGGCTCGTCGGCCCCAATTGCCCGGGCGTGATCACCCCTGGTGGCAACTGCCGCATCGGCATCATGCCGAGCCACATCCACAAGCCCGGCCGCATCGGCGTCGTCTCGCGCTCAGGCACGCTGACCTACGAGGCGGTCTTCCAGCTGACTCGCCTGGGCCTCGGCCAGTCGACTGCCGTCGGCATCGGCGGCGACCCCGTCAACGGCACCAACTTCATCGACGTGCTGAAGCTCTTCAACGCGGACCCCGACACCGATGCGGTGATCATGGTCGGTGAGATTGGCGGCAGCGCCGAAGAAGAGGCGGCCGCGTACATCGCGAAAGAGTTCACCAAGCCCGTCGCTGGCTTCATCGCCGGTCAGTCGGCCCCCCCTGGCAAACGCATGGGCCACGCCGGCGCGATCATCTCGGGTGGCAAGGGCACTGCGGCCGAGAAGATGAAGGCGATGGAAGCGGCAGGCATCGTGATGGCCGCGTCTCCCGCCGAGCTCGGCAGCACCCTGCAGGAAGCCGTGCGCCGCGGCGCCCCGAAGCGGAAGTAAATCCACCCACCCCTTAAGAGGAAAACACCATGGCCGTCGAACGCACCCTTTCCATCATCAAGCCCGACGGACTCCAGAGCGGAGTCATCGGCAAGATCATCTCGCGCTTCGAAGACAAGGGCCTCAAGCCCGTCGCGATTCGCCTGCAGCAGCTGTCGAAGTCCGACGCCGAAGGCTTCTATGCGGTTCACGCCGCGCGCCCGTTCTTCAAGGATCTCGTCTCTTTCATGAGCTCGGGCCCGGTCGTGCTGATGGTGCTCGAGGGTGAGAACGCGATGCAGGCGAACCGCGACACGATGGGCGCCACCGACCCGAAGAAGGCCGACAAGGGCACGATTCGCGCGGACTTCGCGAAGAGCATCGACGCGAACACCGTTCACGGCTCGGACAGCGTCGAGAACGCGAAGAACGAGATCGCCTACTTCTTCCGGGCGACGGAGCAGACTGGCTACGAGTGGAAGCGCTAAGCGACATCGCGAGCCTCTCGCTCGAGCAGCTCACCGCCTTCGTCGAGACGACGCTGGGCGAGAAGCCGTATCGGGCAAAGCAGATCTACAAGTGGCTTCACCAGCGCGGAGTCTCAGACTTCGCGCAGATGACGGATCTCTCGAAGGCGCTGCGCGAGAAGCTCGTCGCCACTGCCGAGCTGAAGCACGTCCTCAAGGACCTCGAGCAGCGCAGCACCGACGGCACGATCAAGTACCGCTTCAAGACGGCCGACGGGAAGCTGATCGAGTCCGTCTACATGCCGTCGCCCGATCGGAAGACGCTGTGCGTGTCGACCCAGATCGGCTGCGCGATGGGCTGTAAGTTCTGTGCGACCGCGACCCTGGGGCTGCTGCGGAACCTCACCGCCAGCGAGATCGTCGCCCAGGTGCACGCGGTCAACGCCGAGATCTGCAAGAACGAGAACATCTCGTCGACGCTGCGCCCGCTGACGAACCTCGTCTTCATGGGTATGGGCGAGCCGCTGCACAATTTTCAGAACGTGATGGCCGCGCTGCAGATCCTTCAGAGCGAAGAAGGCCCCAACTTCTCGCACCGGCACCTCACCGTCAGCACCGTCGGCCTCGTGCCGATGATCGAGAGGTTCGCGCTCGAGACCCAGGCGAAGCTCGCCATCTCGCTGAACGCCAGCAACGACGAGACGCGCAGCCGGATCATGCCGATCAACAAGAAGTGGAACATCGCGGCCCTGATGGACGCGGTGCGCCAGTTCCCCGTCAAGCAGGGCCGGCGCGTCACCTTCGAGTACGTGCTGATGGAAGGGGTCAACGACTCCGACACCAACGCGCGCGAGCTCGCCGCGCTGCTCGAAGGGGTCCCCGCCAAGGTGAACCTCATCCAGTACAACCAGAACCCTGGCCTCGGGTTCCTCACCACCCAGGACAACCGCGCGGAAGCGTTCAGGAAAATTCTGGAACGGGCCGACGTCACCGCCCTGATTCGTCAGAACCGCGGCCGCGACATCGCCGCTGCGTGCGGCCAGCTGGCCAATGTCGAAGCGCAACCCGGCGCGGCGACTTGACTTTTTGGCCTTAGACCCGGTAGAGCAGCCGGCCTTCCACAACTTCTGGAGAGTCAAACATGTCCGTTGTCCTTCGCCTGTCCCGCGCCGGTGCCAAGAAGATGCCGTACTACCACATCGTTGCCGCTGACTCGCGCTGCCCCCGTGACGGCAAGTTCATCGAAGCGATCGGTGCGTATGACCCGAACGCCACGCCCCCCAAGTTCGAAGTCAACGAAGAGCGCTGGACGCACTGGATGAAGGTTGGCGCGCAGCCCTCCGAGACGGTCGCGGGCCTCAAGAAGAAGATCAAGCCTGCGGCCAAGGCGTAAAGCGTTCCTTCGAAGGGGGGGCGCTTCATGAAGGGACTCATCGAGTACATCGCTCGGGCACTCGTTGATCAGCCCGACGCCGTGGAGCTGAAGAGCGTCGAAGCCGAAGGTGGCGTCCTCTATGAGTTGAAGGTCGCTCCGGATGACGTCGGCAAAGTGATCGGCCGCGATGGCCGTACCGTGAATGCGTTGCGCACCGTGGTCGCTGCCGCCGCCCAGAAGAAGGGCGAGAAGGCGCGGCTTGAGATCCTCGATGATCGGCGCAACGCGCAGCCCGCAGCGGGCGACCAGCCCGTGCCCGAAGTCACAGGCGCGTGAGCGAGCCACTGCAGTTCGGGTACGTCTCCCGCGCGCACGGCCTCGATGGCCAGGTCGTGGTGAAGACCTTCGACCCTGGCAGCGAAGTGCTGTTCGAGATCGAGCGGCTGAAGCTCAAGTTGAAAGATGGCACCGAGCGCGAGTTCGCGATCGAGGAAGTCGCCGAGGCTCCCGGTGGAGATCTGCGCGTCAACCTCGAGGGCATCGGCAGCCGCGTCGCCGCCGAGAAGCTCGTCGGTTCCACCGCCTACGCGTACCGCGAAGATCTCGCCGAACCCGAAGGCGGGGAGTTCTTCCAGGGCGATCTCGTCGGCCTCAAGGCGGTTGACGAGCAGGGCGTGTCGCTGGGCGCCGTCGAAGAGATCTGGAACACCGGGCCCGTGCCGAACCTCGTCGTGCGCGGTGGGCCCGCTGGAGAGCTGCTGGTGCCCTTCGCCGACGACTTCGTGGTCAAGGTGGACCTGGCGGCCCGCACCATCGTGCTGAAGGTGCCGGAGATCACGTGACGTACCGCACCGAGGTGCTGACGCTCTTCCCGCCGATGATTCGCGGCTACGCGGCCGAGAGCATCCTCGGGAAGGCGATCGAGAAGAACCTCGTCGCGCTGACCATCACGGACATTCGCGATCACGCCGATGGCAAGCACCGCACGACGGACGACTCGCCCTACGGCGGCGGCGCGGGCATGGTGATGAAGGTCGAGCCACTGGTCTCGGCGATCGAGCAGGCGAAGGCGCGGCTGCCCGACGCTCCGGTGTTGTTGATGAGCCCGCGCGGGCCCACCTTCGATCAGCCCCGTGCGCGAGAGCTCGCCGCGAAGGGCTCGATGATCCTCGTCTGCGGCCGGTACGAAGGCGTCGACGAGCGAGCGCTGAGCTACATCGACGCCGAGATCTCACTCGGCGACTTCGTGCTCACCGGGGGCGAGCTCGCCGCGCTGTGCGTGATCGACGCGGTCGCCCGCCTCGTCCCCGGCGTCCTCGGAAACGCCGAGTCTGCCCAGACCGAGAGCTTCGAGGCCGGGCTGCTCGAGCACCCGCACTACACGCGCCCGCCTCAGTTCCGCGGCGCAGGGGTTCCAGCTGCTCTGCAGAGCGGCGATCACGCCCGCATCGAACGCTGGCGCCGCTGGCAGTCGCTGAAAATCACCCAGGCCCGCCGGCCGGATCTCTTCGCGAAGGTTTCGCTGTCGAAGGCCGACGCGAAGCTCTTCGCCAGGGCGGAAGACGAGCTCTAGAGCCCCGCGGGCTATTCCCCTGGCGGAAACTGATCTTCCAGCGCCTTCGGCACGTCGTTCGCCTTCGTGATCTCGCGGTACTTCGCAACCGCCGTTCGCGCGACCCGCTTCTTGAGCGGGTCTGCCTTGTCCACCGCGTAGAGCCCGAACTGGTAGCCCATGCCGTGGTTCCATTCGAAGTTGTCCATCAGCGTCCAATAGAAGAAGCCGCGCACGTCGGCGCCGTCGTTGATCGCGCGGCGCACCCAGATCGCGTGGCGCACGAGCCAGCTCGCCCCGGCTTCCTTCTCGACCTGCACCTGGGCGCCCGTCTCGGTGACGTACGTCGGCAACCCGTAGCGGGTCTTCATGAACATCGCGATCTCGTAGAGCCCCTTCGGGTAGTCCTCGAAGAGCGCGATGCTGGTCGGGTCGAAGGTGGTCAACATCGACAGCGTCGGCAGGCTCGCCGAGCCCGTGCCCGTCACCGTGGTGCGGCCGTAGTAGTTGATGCCGATGAAATCGAGGCGGTTCGCCAGGTCGTCGCGGTGCACGGGCTTGCCGTCGAGCTTCGCGTCGAGATCGCCCTTCGCGACGCCGTCGAGAAACGCCGTGTTGTAGAGGTAGAAAACGTTCTCGGCGGCGCGCTTGTCGACCCGGCTGTCTGTCTTCCCCTTCACGGGCGTCGTTGCGTAGACCAGGCCCACCGTCGAGCCGGGATCGTTGGCCTTCACCGCGTCGTACATGCGCGCGTGGGCTTCGATCATCGCCACCATCACGTCCTTCGCGGCGTCGTACTGAAAGCCCACTGCCGGGGGATTCAGCCGTTCGGCGCTGGGCAGCAGGTACCCGGGCAGCACCACCGCGAAAGGCTCGTTTTGCGTCGCCCAGAGGTCGACGTCGGCGCCGAATTCTTTCGCGCAGAAGCCGGCGTACTTCGCGATCTCTTTCACGATTCGCTCGCGATCGAGCCACCCGCGCTTCGTACAGGTCGACAGGTTCTTGTGGCACTCGACGCCGTCGTGAATCCACGTTGGTAGCGTGTAGTGGTTCAGCGTCACCAGCGGCTTGATGCCCCGCGCTTTCAGCGCCGAAAGCATCGCGTGGTACTTCGCCAGCGCCGTGGGGTTGGCCGAAGCCTTCAGCGCGTCGTAGCCCTCGATCGAATCCGTCGCCGACGGGAAGATGCGGCTCCACTCGAGGCTGAAGCGAAAAGAGTTGAGCCCGAGCTCGTTCTTCGCGAGGTCGAAGTCCTGCTCGTAGAGCTCCCAGTGACCCGGGCCGGTGGCGACGCCGTCTTCGGTGAGGTTCGACGCGAGGTCGGGCATCTCTGATCGGCGCGAGATGAAGTCGTACCAGTCGCTGTGGGGATCGTCGCACTCGGCCGCGGGCAGGGTGGGGCAGCCCATGTCGACCTGGAAGCCCGCCACCGCCGCGCCCCAGAGAAACTCCTTTCCGAAGGTCGGCTTCGCCGGAGCCGGAGGCGAGCAACTGAACCCCAGCACCAGCACCCACGTCGCGGCGAGCGCCCGGCGCATCAGACGAACAGCGAGCTCAGCGACTCGGCGCGGTGGATGCGGGCGATCGCTTCGCCGAACAGGCGGTCGGTCGGCACCGAACGGATCTTGCCGCACGCGGCGGCTTCCTTGCTCAGCGGTACCGTGTCGGTGAACACCACCTCTTCCAGCACCGACTCGGTGATGCGGCTGATCGCGGGGCCCGAGAGAATCGGGTGCACGGCGTAGGCGAACACGCGGCGGGCGCCCTTCTCGCGCAGCGCCGCAGCCCCCTGGGCCAGCGTGCCGGCGGTGTCGACGATGTCGTCGACGATGATCGCGTCGCGGCCCTTCACGTCGCCGATCAGGTTCATCACCTCTGAGGCGTTGGCGCGCGGGCGCCGCTTGTCGATGATCGCCAGCGGCGTGTTCAGCCGCTTCGAGTAGGCGCGCGCGCGTTCGACGCCGCCTGCATCGGGCGACACGATCACGAGCTCGTCGGTGTTCGGGAACTTCTTCTTCATGTCGTCGAGGAACACCGGCGACGCGTAGAGGTGATCAGACGGGATGTTGAAGAAGCCCTGAATCTGGCCGGCGTGCATGTCCATCGAGACCACGCGGCTCACCCCTGAGCCGGCGACCAGGTCAGCCACCAGCTTCGCGGTGATCGGCGTTCGTGGCGCGACCTTTCGATCTTGCCGCCCGTACCCGTAGTACGGAATCACCGCGTTGATCGACGCGGCGCTCGCGCGCTTGCACGCGTCGGCCATGATCAGCAGCTCCATCAGGTGGTCATTCACCGGCGGGCAGGTCGACTGGATGATGAACACGTCGAGGCCGCGAACGTTCTCGCCGATCTCGATCTGGATCTCGCCGTCCGAGAAGCGGTTCACATCTGCTTTCGACAGCGGCCGCTTCAGGTACTCACAAATCGATTTCGCCAGAAGGGGGTTGCTGCTTCCTGCGAAGACCTTGAAGTCGTGGCTCACCGGCATGCCGGCGTGAGTAGAACAGCCGCCTTCCCCAATCAACTGGTCAGACCGCGGGCTACTCCGGGTCTGGGTACGCCTCGACTGAAGGGCGCCGCACCGGAGGTGCCGCACGCACCTTCTCGTACTCGGCGAGCACGATCTTTTCCATCTTGTCCCGCATCTCGGCGTTGAGCGGGTGTGCGATGTCCTTGTAGGTGCCGTCTTTTCGCTTCTTCGCTGGCATCGCCACGAACAGGCCCGTGGTGCCGTTGATCACCTTCAGATCGCGAACGACGAAACAGCCATCGAGCGTGATGGTGACGTAAGCACGCAGCTTGTCTTCATCCACGGTGAAGACCTTCACATCGGTGATGTCCATCGTTCGAACTCCCCCCGAGGGCAACGGTACGCCCCTCAATTGCCGCCCTTCGGACCCGGTGCAGAATGCCCCATCTGAAGGCCTTTGTGGGAACCGTTGCAACCGGGGTTGACGAACGGGTGACAATCAGTATCTTCCGCCCGCTTTTTTAACCCGTTACGGAGACTCACCCCATCGCACGAGATCAGAGAACGAACCGCCGCATCCGAGCCCGCGAAGTCCGGGTGGTGGGAGCACAAGGTGAGCAGTTGGGGGTGCTGTCGATCGATCAAGCGCTCGAGCGTGCTGCGGCCGACGGGCTGGACCTGGTCGAGGTCAACCCGATGGCGAAGCCGCCAGTCTGCAAGATCATGGACTACGGCCGCTTCAAGTACGAAGAAAAGAAGAAGACCAACGAAGCCAAGAAGAAGCAGGTCGTCGTCAAGGTGAAGGAAGTCAAACTTCGTCCCAAGACTGAAGAGCACGACTACGACTTCAAGATTCGCAACGTCCGCACCTTCATCGAAGAAGGCAACAAGGCCAAGATCACGATCATGTTCCGCGGCCGCGAGATCACCCACCGCGAGCTCGGCACCGCCGTTCTCGATGACGTGGTTCAGGATCTCAAAGACGTCGCCATCGTCGAGAGCACCCCGCGCATGGAAGGCCGGCAGATGTTCATGATCCTCTCGCCGAACGCGAAGGTCGCCCAGAAGGCCCGCGATCAGCACCGCCAGGCGCTGCAGGAGCAGGAAAAGGCGAAGGCGGCTCGCGCCAAGGAAGAAGAAAAGGAAGAGAAGGAAGGCAGAGAGGGCAAGGCCAAGACCGAGGCGCCGCACCCGGCTGCCTCGGCGCCGACGCCGGCCGATGCGGCCCCGCCTCCCACCTCGCCTCGCTAACCGCCAAGCTCCTGTTGACAGAGTGGGGCGGAACCCGGTACGAGCGCCGCCCTTTCGCAGCGAAAGCTGCAGGAATTATTTATGCCCAAGATGAAGACGAAGAGCAGCGCGAAGAAACGCCTGCAAGTGAAGAAGTCCGGCAAGGTGAAGTTCGCGCACGCGATGGGTCGCCACCTTTTCACCCACGGCAAGACCCCTGACGGAAAGCGGAAGAACCGCGGCACGGGTCACCTGAAAGACATGGATGCCAAGAAGGTCATCAAGGAGCTGTTCCCCTACGGGGCGAACTGAAGAACCATGCGCGTCAAAAGAGGATTTAAAGCCCGCCGTCGTCGCAACCGCGTTCTCAAGCTCGCCAAGGGCTTCCGTGGTCGCCGCAAGAACTGCTACCGCCGCGCGAACCAGGCCGTCGAGCGCGCGCTCGACTACGCCAGCCGCGACCGCATGCGCCGCAAGCGCGACTTCCGTTCGCTGTGGATCGTCCGCATCAATGCGGCGGCCCGCGCGCTCGGCCTGTCGTACTCCAAGCTCATCGCCGGTCTGAACAAGGCGAAGATCGCGATCGACCGGAAGATCCTCGCGGATCTCGCCGTCTCGGATCCTGCCGGGTTTGGCGCCGTCGCGAACATCGCGAAGGCGGCCTAGAGAACTTTCAGTTCTTCGATTTTTGAAAGGGTCGCCTTGCTGAGCAGGGCGGCCCTTTTTTCGTTTTCCCTCAAGGACATCAGATGAAAGACAAGCTCGAGGCAATGGTGACGGGGCTGAAGGGCGCCCTGCTCGAAGAGACGCTGCGCGCCGACAACGCCGCCGCCTTCGTCGAAGACCAGCGCGTGAAGTACCTCGGCAAGAAAGGCGAGTTCTCGTCGGTGATGGGCGGCGTCGGCAAGCTGCCTGCGGACGAACGAAAGGCCGCCGGCGAGATCGCCAATCGCATCAAGGCCGAGCTCGAGGGGCTGCTGACCAGGGCCGCCTCGAAGGTGGAAGAGCTCAAGCTCGAGAAGGAGCTCAAAGGCGCGCGCCTCGACGTCACGCTGCCTGGCCGCGGCCGCCCGCCCGGCAAGCGCCACCCCGTCTCACAGACGCTGGAAGACATCGTCTCGACCTTCGGCCGCCTGGGCTTCGCGGTCGCCACCGGGCCAGAAATCGAGTTCGACTGGTACAACTTCGAGGCGTTGAACGTGCCGGCAGATCATCCCGCGCGCGACATGCAGGACACGTTCTACGTCGACGGCCACTGGCTCGCGGGCGCCGGGCCGCTGCTGCTGCGCACGCACACCTCGCCGGTGCAGATCCGCACGATGCTGCAGCAGCCTCCGCCCGTGCGCGCAGTGATGCCGGGCCGCGTCTACCGCAAGGACTCGGACGTCACCCACACCCCGATGTTCCACCAGGTCGAAGGCCTGTTCGTCGACCAGCACGTCACCTTTGCAGAGCTCAAGGGCACGCTCGACACTTTCGCCAAGGCCTTCTTCGGCAGCGCGGTGCAGACCCGCTTCCGCCCGAGCTTCTTCCCCTTCACCGAGCCGTCGGCCGAGGTCGACGTGTCCTGCGTGATGTGCGCGGGCAAGGGCTGCCGCATCTGCAAGAACACCGGCTGGCTCGAGGTGTTGGGCGCCGGCATGGTCCACCCGAACGTCTTCGCGTCGGCCGGCTACGACCCCGCGAAGGTCACGGGCTTCGCCTTCGGCATGGGCGTCGAACGGCTGGCGATGCTGCGGTACCGCATCGACGACCTGCGCACGATGTTCGAAAACGACTACCGCTTCCTCTCGCAGTTCTAAGGCGCGCCATGAAGATCTCTTTGAACTGGTTGTCCGAGTACGTCGATCTGAAGGGCGTGACCGCCGACGAGGCCGCGCGCCGGCTCACCATGGCCGGGCTCGAGGTCGAAGGCATCGAGAAGCCGGGCGAGGCGCTGAAGGGCGTCGTCGTCGCGCAGATCGTCGAGTCCAACAAGCACCCCGACGCCGACAAGCTGTCGGTGACGAAGATCGACTTCGGTGGTGCGGCGCCGCTGCAGGTCGTCTGCGGCGCCAAGAACTACCAGGTCGGCGACAAGGTGCCGCTGGCCACCGTCGGAGCGAAGCTTCCGAACGGGCTCGAGATCAAGGCTGCCCCGCTGCGCGGGGTCGACAGCCACGGCATGCTCTGCTCGTCGCGCGAGCTCGGCCTGTCGGAAGAGCACGCGGGCCTGCTGATCCTCGACCCGTCGCTGAAGGTCGGAACCCCGATCGCCGAAGCGCTGGCGATGGACGACGTGATCTTCGAGGTCAACGTCACGCCAAATCGCCCCGACGCCCTCAGCCACCTGGGCATCGCGCGCGAGCTCGCCACGCTGCTCGGCAAAGAAGTGAAGCTGCCCGAGACAAAGCTCACCGAGTCGGGTGCGCCTGCCAGTGAAGCGATCGCGATTCGCATCGACGACGCGACGCGGTGTCTGCGCTACGCGGCCCGGGTGATCGAAGGGGTGAAGGTCGGCCCGTCGCCTGGGTGGATGCAGCAGCGCCTGAAGGCCGCGGGGATGCGGGCGATCAACAACCTGGTCGACGTCACGAACTACGTGATGCTCGAGTGGGGACAGCCGCTGCACGCGTTCGATCTCGACAAGATCGCTGGCGCGCAGATCATCGTTCGCACCGCGACGTCCGGCGAGAAGCTGACCACGCTAGACGGCAAGGAAAGGACGCTGCGCCCCGAAGATCTGCTGATCGCCGACCGTGATGCGGGTCAGGTGATCGCCGGAGTGATGGGCGGCGCCAGCAGTGAAGTCACCGAGAAGACGACCCGCGTGCTGCTCGAGGCGGCGACCTTCCAGCCGATGACGGTGCGAAGGTCCTCGAAGCACCACGGGCTTCACACCGAGTCGTCGCATCGCTTCGAGCGCGGCACCGATGTGTCGGCGGTTCCGGCGGTGCTCGATCGGGCGGCGGCGCTCATCGCCGAGCTCGGCGGTGGCACGGTGCGGCCGGGCAGGGTGGACGTGGTTCCGAAGTCGCTGGCTCCGCGACGGGTGAAGCTGCGGCCGTCGCGCGTGGCCGAGATCCTGGGTGTCGAAGTGCCCGAGGCCGAGTCGAAGCGGATCCTCACCTCGCTGGGCTTCAAGGCCGTCGACGCCGAGCACTGGGAAGTGCCGCAGGCGCGCGTCGATGTCGGCGGTGAAGAGGATCTGATCGAAGAGATCGCGCGCATCCGCGGGTACGACGCGATTCCGGCGGTGTTGCCGAGGGGCCTGGGCGTGCTCGCTCCCGAGCCGAAGGCGACGATCGCTGAACGCCGCATTCGCACCGCGCTGGCCGGGGCGGGGCTGGACGAGGTGGTGAACTACTCGTTCGTCGCTCCGGCTGAGCTGGCCGCCTTCGTCGCCGACGAAGGCGCGATCACCGTCACGAATCCTCTGTCGGCCGAGCAGTCGGCGATGCGGACGACGCTGCTGCCGAGCCTCGTCGCCAACGTCGTTCGCAGCGCGCGGCACCAGGCGCAGGGCGTTCGCTTCTACGAGGTGGCGCGCAGCTACCGGCCGAACCCGGAAGGCGGCGGCAAGGAACACAAGCCGGCAGCGCTCGAACGGCTCGAGGTGGCGGGGGTGCTCTGGGGCCTGCGCGACAACGGCCGCAGCTGGACGGCGAAGGACGCGACGGCCGACTTCTTCGACGCGAAGGCGGCGGTCGAAGCGGTGCTGTCGGCGCTGCACATCGACAACGTGACCTGGGAGCCGTTGGACTCGCCCTGGTACCACCCACGCGCAGCGGCGTCGGTGTCGTGTGACGGCAAGACGCTGGGCACGGTGGGTGAGCTGCATCCGCGGGCGCAGAAGCGGCTCGACGCTGGGGCGGGCGTGTTCCTGTTTCAGCTGGACGTGGAAGCGCTGGTGGCGGCGTCGGTGCTGGTGCCGCAGGCGACCCCGCTGACCCGGTTCCCCGCGGTGCTTCGCGATCTCGCGCTCGTGGTGCCGCTGGAGCTGCCCAACGATTCGATTCGGAAGCTGATCGTCGAGGTCGGCGCGCCGCTGGTGGAGGACGCGCGGGTGTTCGACGTCTACACGGGCAAGCCGATTCCAGAAGGGCAGAAGAACGTCGCCTATGCGCTGCGGTACCGCGCGGGCGACAGGACCCTGACGGACATCGAGGTGAACGCCGCCCACGGGAAGATCGTGGCCGAGGTGAACCAGCGGCTCGGCGGGCAGCTGCGGACCTGAAAGCCAGCGTTCCGTTCATCCCGAGAGCAGTCGAGGGATGAGCCCACGGCAGTGATCCGGGGGGGGGCCTTCAAATTCCGTAGCAAAGTCAGGAAGTTGACAGGGATTCCGAGGTTGAGAGAGGATCCCCGCCACCATGACCAAGGCGGACATCATCGAGGGCGTCTACGAGAAGGTCGGCTTCTCGAAGAAGGAATCGGCCGAGATTGTCGAGCTGGTGTTCGACACGCTCAAAGAGACGCTGGAGCGCGGCGACAAGGTGAAGATCTCGGGCTTCGGGAACTTCCAGCCACGGTTCAAGCGCGCGCGTCCCGGCCGCAACCCGCAAAGCGGTCAACCCATCGAGATCACGGCCCGTCGCGTCGTGAAGTTCGTGCCGAGCCAGGTGCTGAAGGCGGCCCTCAACGGCGGGCGCATCGACGACGGTGAAGAGTCGGCCGAGGACGAAGAAGACTCTGCTGACTGAGTTTCGTTGACGCTCTGCAGTCAGGCGGGCATAAGCGGGTCGTCGTTTTCCCTGTAGAAAAAATCGGGGCGTAGCGCAGCCTGGTAGCGCACTTGCTTGGGGTGCAAGGGGTCGCAGGTTCGAATCCTGTCGCCCCGACTTTTCGAAGGCCTCGGTTCCGCGAGAGAAATCTCGAAGAACCGGGGCCTTTGTTTTTGGCGTGGCGAGGCGCTCAGCAGGCCTGGTTGCAGACCCTGGTGTTGTTGGGGCACAGGGTCGCGGCGCCGTTCGGACAGGTGAGGGAGCAGCCCGCGCCTTCGCAGCGGCAGGTCGCGCTGCTGGTGCAGGTCATCGTGCAGGCGCCCGTGCACTGGGCGCCGCAGTCTGCAGAGTTGTTACACGTGATGGTGCTGCCAGCGCCCACCTTCAGCTCGCAGTCCGCAGCGTTGTTGCAGACGAAGCCCGCCTTGCCCGCCGCAGTCAGGTCGCACTTCGCGGTGTTGTTGCAGGCGACGCTCGATCCTTGCGCCACTGTGCCTTTGCACACCGAGGTGGTGCCGCACGCGAGCTCCGCGCTCGGTGCCACCACCACGATGCAGGTGCCAGCGGTGCAGCCGCATTGGGTGCCAGTGCAGGAACAACCCGCTCCCTCGCACGTCGGGGTCGACGGCACCGGCGCGCCACAGCCCGAGAACACCAAAACGATTGCCAGCAGGCTCACGCGCATGCGGCCGGTGTAGCCGGTTTCAGCGTTCGACGGATCGAAGACCGTGCGCCAGCCGCAGCACCCCGGCGCCGAGGACGTTCAAGACGACCGCGAGGCTCCACAGCGAGGCCTGGGCGGTGGTGAGTGCGCCAATGGTGCCGAGGCCGACCATCGTCGCCACCAGAGAAAAGGAAAGGAGGGTGTCGAGCCCGAGGCCGACGTCGGCGAACGACGGGCGAATCCGCGCGGCAGCGAAGTGAAGGACGCAGACGGGGAGGACGCGACGGCGGGCGAGGAGCAGGGCGGCGACATTGACGATGTTGAGCAGCGCGTCGATGCCCCCAAGGGCGATCAGCGCGATGCCGAGAGGTCCAAACCACGGCACCGCGGTGAGCCAGATGCCGGTGAGGATCTTGAAGGCGCAGAACGGCAGGCCGACGGTGGCGGCCTCGATCACCGCCAGTGCCGGCGTGCGATCCATCTCAGATCTTCTTCACGAACTCGGACTTGAGCGCCATCGCTCCGAAGCCGTCGATGCGGCAGTCGATGTCGTGATCGCCGGGCACCAAGCGGATGTTCTTCACCTTTGTGCCGGCCTTGAGCGCAGCGGTTGCGCCCTTCACCTTGAGATCTTTGATCAGGGTCACCGAGTCGCCGTCTTTCAGCACGTTGCCGACCGAGTCCTTCACCACCGCGGTCGCGTCGGCTGCGGGTGCTTCGACTGCGGCCGTTGCCGACCACTCGTGCGCGCACTCAGGGCAGACGAAGAGTCCGTTCGGATCCGCGTACGTGTACTCGCAGCTGCACTTCGGGCAGGGGGGCAGGGCGCTCATCCGCCGTCGCGTAGCGCACCATTTGGTGGTGCGCCATTGATGACCGTCAGTTCGCGCGGTCCTGCAGGTACTTCGCGAGGTTCTCACCCGCGCGGCCGGCGGCTTCAGCAAAGCGGCTCTCGAAGTTTCCGCCTTCACCCTTGGTGACGGTCGTGACCTCTTCGAGAATCGTCCCCTTCGCGTCGATCACCTGCAACGCGATCTTCACCTTCGCGGGGTTCCAGCCGCCCGTGCCGAGCTCGACAATCGACGGCTTCAGCGTCGGGCTGTTGCCGGTCGGGTCGGGCGCCGTCAGCAGCGTCAGCGGGCCGCCGGTGAGGCGCTCCGCGAACGCCTTGCGGAAGGCGGCGGCTCCGGTGGACTTGTTGCCCGGCCAGTCGCGCTGCCAGTCGCTGTTGTTGTTGAGGAAGGCTTCCTCGGGGACGCCGTCGACCCAGACGCTGCTCCAGTCGAGATCGCGCAGGCCGAAGCTCGTCTTCCCAGCGATCGGGTTCGAGTCCGCCTTCCGCGTCACCTTCCACGGCGAACATCCGGTGAGCACCAACAACGCCAGAGCCATGATCGAGCAGTTGCGCATGGCCCGCGTAGATACCCCCAAGCAGCCTTCACGGTATGCGTCTTTGGGGGTGGCTCGAGCGGCGTTGACGTTTCTCAACAGTTTTCCGAGCGGCAACGTCTTATGAGGCGCGCGTGAAAGGACGATGGCTGAAACGCATCAGCACCGGGCTCGGCGCCGTGGCCATCGCCGGGCTCGTGGCCCTCTACGCGACCACCTCGGGCTGTACGACCTTTGGGGCGTTGCCCGAAGGCGCCCGGCAGGATCGCATCGCGAAGAACCCGCACTTCATCGACGGCGAGTTCAAGAACACGGAAGCCACCACGATGATGGTCGGCGACAGCGCGAGCGCGATGGCCGAGTTCGCTTTCGGCAACGGCCAGATGCGCACCCCGAAGTGCGTGATGCCGTTGGCCACCGGCGCTCCGGAAATCTGGGCCCAGCCGCCCGAGTCGGGGCTTCGCATCACCTGGCTCGGCCACTCGACCACCGTGATCGAGCTCGACGGCGTCCGCATTCTCACCGACCCGATGTTCAGCGATCGCGCCTCGCCGTCGACGCTCGCCGGGCCGCTGCGCTTTCACCCGCCGCCCGTGCCGCTCGCGCAGCTGCCGAAGATCGACGCGGTGCTGATCTCGCACGATCACTATGATCACATGGACATGCCGACCGTGATCGCGCTCGCCGCGTCGGGCGTGAAGTTCTACGTCGGCCTCGGCAATGGCGCGCACCTCGAGCGGTGGGGCATCAAGCTCGAGCAGATCGTCGAAGTGGAGTGGGGCAACCGCTTCCCGCTGCCTGGCGGCGTCGAGATCGTCTCGACCCCCGCGCGGCACTTTTCGGGTCGCGGTGTCTTCAGCCGGAACCGATCGCTGTGGACGTCGTGGGCGCTGGTCGGCCCAAAGCACCGCGTCTTCTTCAGCGGCGACACTGGCCTCAGCGAAACCTTCACCGCCACCGGCCAGCAGTACGGCCCGTTCGACGTCTCGATGCTGGAAATCGGCCAGTGGCACCCGAACTGGGGCCAGATCCACCTCGGGCCCGAGGGCGCGATCACCGCGCACAAAGCGCTGGGCGCGAAGCGGCTCTTCCCGATTCACTGGGCCACCTTCGAGCTCGGGCTTCACTCGTGGCTCGAGCCCGCCGAGACGCTGACCACGTCGGCCGCGAAGCAGGGCGTTGCTGTGGTGACGCCGATGCTCGGAGAGCCCGTCGAGCCCACGCTCGATCGTCCGTCGGTCGCGTGGTGGCGCAACTACCCGCCGATGGCTTCCTTCTGCCCGAAGGGCGAGATCAGCAGCAACCGCCGGCCGCTGGCAGATTGGCCGATGTAGACGGTAGCTTGGTGGGCCCATGCGGCCCCTCGTGCTCGTTCTTCTCGCTTCCGCCTCGACCGCCGCCGCGCAAGCGCGCGTGCCGATCTTCCTCTCGCTTCGCACCGAGCCCCGCATGCAGGTGTCGGTGATTCCGGCCGACGCGCCGGGTAAACGCGTGCCGCTGGGTGAGACGCCCTTCGACAGAGTTCCCGGCCTCTTCGTCGGCGACACCCTGGTGCTGCAGAACGAGGGCCTTTGCCTCACCGACGAGCTCCCGCTGCTGTACGGCGAGCCAGGCGAGCACAAGATCGTCGAGCGCGTGTACCGGCAGGGGATTCTGAAGCTCACCCTCAGGCCCACGCACCCGAGGAGCCTCTTTCTCTTCTGCTCCGGCTTTCGCGTCGGCGCGTCGAACCTGCCCGTGCTCCTGTACGAAGGCGCGCACCGCCTCGAGCTGCGCGGCGACTCGCTCAAAGCCCCCATTCCCTTCGAGGTGAAGATCGAGAAGGACAAGGTGACCACCCTGAGCCTTGCGGTCGAAGGCCCGGCGAGGCCAGCGAAATAGCCCAGCGACGCAAAAGTGCGCCGGTCGCTGAATGTCTGAGGGGCGTGCTGGCCCTGAGCGCAGACACAACGCGGGGGCGGACGATGCACGGATGGATGGAAGGCCAGGTGTGCCTGTTGACGGACGGAGTGTCTGCGGTGGGCAGGCAGCTCGCGGTCTGTCTGGCGAAGATGGATGCGACCGTGGTGGTGGTCGCCAAGGACGCGACGCAGGGAGCAGCGGCCCGCGCAGAGATCGTGGGGCGCAGCGGCAGTACCCGGGTCGAGGTTCAGGTGTGTGACCTGTCGTCGCGGGACGACGTGACCGAGCTGGCAACCGACTTCCTCTGTGATCACGATCGGCTCGATGTGCTGATCAACAACGCGGAGCTGATGCCGGTCGCGCGGGTGCGAACCGTCGACGGGTGGGAGTCATGCCTGGCGGTGAACCACCTCGCGCCGTTTCTGCTCACCCGCTTGCTGCTGCAGCAGCTGCCGTCGAGCGCGCCGCTGCGGATCGTCAACGTCGCCTCGGGCCACCACGCGCAGCGCCTCGACTTGAACGATCTCAATGGCGTCACCGCCTTTCATCCGGCGCGCGCGTACGCTGCGACCAGGCTGATGAACGTGCTGTTCACCTACGAGCTGGCGCGCCGCACCGAAGGTACCCGCATCACCGTCAACTGCGTGCAGCCCCGCCCGACGCTGCCGCTGGTGAAGGCGCGCGCGATCGGCCCGCTGTACCTGGCGACCTCGGCGCTGCTCGAGGACGTCAGCGGGAAGTACTTCGTGCAGATGAAGCAGGCCCGATCGGCCGACGCGTCGTATGACCCAGCGCTGGCCGTACGGCTTTGGAACCTGAGCGCGCAGTTCGTCGAACAGGACGCGTCGCCGCAATCGTTTCCGATTCCGTCGCCGTTCGTCGCGCGAAGCCCCGCGTTCAGCTGAAGCGCCTACTGCAAGACCTCACGACGCGGTCTGCACCTTCGCGTAAATCGATCGCGGCCCGGTCGCGTGGACCCGCCGCATCATCACTTCCAGCTGTGCCGGAAGATCCGCGGTCGTGCGCATCGGCAGCCCGACGAGGTTGCCGACCATCTTCACGATTCGATCGTAGGGCGGCACGAACGGAGGCTCTCCGGCTGCCGGCAGCAGCGCGCGCATCCGTTCGACCGCTTCGTTCACCGGGTGACTCACGGTCTGCGCCGCATGCAACCAGAAGTGGAGCACCTTCATCGCCGCGAGCCTTTCGCGATCGGGCTCGGGCGAGCGCGCGATCGCGCGTCGGGCATAGGTGAAGAAGCTCGCGCCGTGACGGGCTTCGTCGGCGCCGATGCGCTGCGCAAGGATCGCGAGCACCGGCTCGGTAACGCGCACGAACCCCACGTACGCTTCGGCGGCCACCATCTCAGAGATGACGTTGGTGACGAGCGTGCCCGTCGTCGACTTCATGAAGGGCACCGAGACGCGGCCCTTGCTGGCGAACTCGGCGTCCTGCTTTTCGCCGGCGAGCTCGAGCCACTTGAGCAACAGCATCGGGTGACGCGTCTCTTCGTAGAACCAGACCGACACCCACTGCGAGAAGTCGGTGTCGTTGCCGAAGGTGTCCATGAAGCGCTGGGTGGCCGAGAAGGTCGTGTACTCGGAGTACGCCATCTCGCGGACCATCGCGCGCAGCGGCGCGGTGGCGCGGCTGAGGTCGAAGGCGGCCCACGGAATGTCGGTGAGCTTCCACCGCACGCCCTCGGCGATCGCGGACACCGAAGGGTAGAGCTCGTCGAAGATCTCGGCGTCGGCGACTGGCTCTGCCCACGTCACGTCCTGCTGGGTGATCGCCTGGGTCGGGCAGATGGTAACGGCCGCTTCGCAGGCTGAGCGCTCGCGGACATTGATCGGACCACGCAGCAGCCGCGCGGGGCCCGCACCGACGCTGAAGTGCGCAGGAGCGACGGTGGCGCAGGCAGCGCAGCGAACACAGGCAGGGGCATCGACGGAGTACGCCGCCTTGGGGATGGACAGGGCAACCTCGTGGAAGACCGTTTCGCGGCCATACCGTAGCCCAATTGGCGCTCCCGAGGCTGCGCAAGCCGCTCGCCGTCTCTTGAAGCCTCAGCTCAGCGCGGACGAGATCGCCTGACCCCGGTGCTGGCGGGCGCAACCACCGCGTCGGCGATGCCCATCGCTTTCGACACCGTCTTCCCCGGCGAGGCGAGGTCTCGTGCGGTCGGCGCGAGGCCACGTCCCGCTCGCTCCGCACTGGGTCGCTGTCGTCGGAGTCACGCACACGCCCGCGCTGCAGCACCGACCCCGAAGGGCAGCTGGTCGGGTTGCAGACACGAGCGCCCCCAACGCAGGCCAGGCCGACGCCGCACGCCGGGTTCGTGCCGCACTTGCACGAGCCTGCAGTGCAGAGGTTGGCAGAGGTGGCGCTGTACAGGCCGCGCCGCCCGAACCCACAGCTGGCGAGCGAACTCGTCTGGCACACCCCGATGAGGCAGCAGCCCGAAGCGCAGTTGACCGCACCGCACCCGCTGCACGCCCTGGCGACGCAGGTCTGCGGCGTCGGGCAGCTCTGGCAGGCCGCGCCGGCCGAGCCGCAGGCGCCCGGTTGATCGCCCAGCTGGCAGACGTTGTTCGCGCAGCAGCCGGGCGGGCAGCTGGTCGCGTCGCACACGCACGCTCCACCCACGCATTTCTGGCCGGTGCCACAAGCGGCCGCGCCACCGCACTTGCAGGTGCCGCCGCTGCAGTTGTCGGCGCGGTTCGCATCGCACGCGCTGCACACCGCGCCTGCCGCGCCGCAGGCTGCCGCGGTCGGAGTGACACAAAGGCCTGCGCTGCAGCAGCCGCTGGCGAAGCTCGTCGCGTCCCACCCGCACGCGCCACCGACGCAGCGCTGGCCGGCGTGAGGCCTCCGCTGCCGCACAGCGCACTTGGGGCCTTTGTCGAGAGTGGCTCAGACGATCCCCTGAAGGTCTCCGCGGCGCGAATCTCGACCCCGACCGGCACCGGGGTGCGTGTCTCCGAGCGCTTTTAGCGAAGGTTTTCCGCAAGGACGGCTACGCCGGTTGCAGAAAACGCCCCGCGACCAGGTGCGAAATAACCTCGAGCGCGTCTTCCGAGCCGAGCCGCTGTACCGCCGCGTCCACCGTCGTCGCCTTCTCAAAAGCCCCGAGCACCTCGAGCAACGCCGCCGCTTCGTCGCCCTGCTGGAGCACCGGATCTTCGAACTTTTTCGCGCTCACCGACGGCACGCACGACAGGCCCGAGCCGTTCACCGATCGCACGATCGTCACCGGCTCTCTTGCGAGCCTGGCGGGCACCCGGTAGGCGCCGAGCCAGTCGCTCAGGCTGTGCTCTTCGCGCGCGACCGACGCGTCCTTCAGTCGGGTGCGCCCCGTCAACGCCACGTGCGCCTTGGCGTCGGCCGCTTCCCAGACCATCGCGTCCACCTCGTCCGACGTCTGCTGCACGGCGGCCTCGAGGGCTTCGTCGCGGTAGCGGATCATGGGGACGGTGATCGCGTGGGGCTCGCGGGCTTCGAAGAAGTTCAGGAACTCAGCGAAGGTCTTCGCCTCTGTCTGCATCCCGAAGCGCTCGGGGTGCTCGGTGACCAACGCGCCCGGCTGGGCCTCGAGCCGTTGGTAGCCAATCGAGCAGCCGCGCTTCAGCACCTTCTCGACCAGCTTGCGTTCTTGCTGAAGCGATCGGTGGTTGGCGAAGGGCAGGCCGGCGATCCCCGAGATCTCGAGCTCGAGGTTCGGGTGCCTCTGGCAGGCGTCGATGACCGCGAAGAGCTCTTTGTCGGTGGGGCAGGGCTTCAGCAGCCCGCGGCCCATCTGCTCGAGGCGCTGCTGTTCCGAGAAGCAGCCGATGTCGAGCACCATGTACGCGCGTTGAAAGGTCTTCGCGAGCACGCCCGCAAGCTCGGGCGGAGGCACGCCCCAGAGGAAGTAGGTCGTCGAGTGCTTCGAGAGATCCACCCCGGCCCAGGTGCGATCGAGAAACGCCGCGGTGCTGCCCGCGAAGTCGTAGCGGAACTGCCAGGTCTTCCCCGCGATCTCGCGGTGGTCCTTTTGCACGCTCGCCTCAGGCCTGAGAAACGGAACCGCGCGGCCGAAGGTCGACTTCTGCATTCCGCGCGTGCCGCTGCAGTACAGGCAGTTCTCTGCGCAGCCTTTCCCCGGAGCGACCCACCCCGAGAACGAGTGCAGGTCCAACTGGCTCAAGAAGATGTCGTCGAAGTGCGAGTAGTAGACGTCGCTGCTCGTGGTGCCCTGCACGTAGGTCAGTGGCGCGCGAGAGGCGGTCGAGGTCGAGACGATGTTCGGAGGGCCGACGTCGCCGCGGGCCAGCGCCAGCAACGGCACCTCGCCATCGCCCAGCACGACGTGATCGACGCAGTCGAAGGCGATGAGCTCCTTCCAGAAGAACGAGGCGGTGTTGCCGCCGACCGCGATCTCAATCTTCGGGTCGATGGCGCGCACCGTCTTCGCGATCACCAGCGCGCGCGCGACGTGGTGGAACCACTTCAAGCTGATGCCGACCAGCGCCGGCTTCACGTGCGCGATCACGCCCTTCAGCGTCCGCTTGATCTCGGCGTCCGTCTCGTCGCCGTCGTACAGCCGCACGTACGCCTCGATGCCGTGCCGCCGCAGGTAGCCCGCCAGGTAGAGGATCCCGCACGTCGCCTCGCCAGTGCCGGCGCCGACGAGCAAGACGGGTGATCTCAAAGACGTCTCAGCGCGATCGGCACCGAAGGGCGCCTCCGTCACGATCGCACGTCGAACCATGGTGCATGGCCTACCACGGGGACCCACAGGTATCGATCGACCTGCATTCACCGATGACCCCCCTGGGTGGCCGGGTCTTCTGAGCAGTGGCGCCGGGTTGTTGCTGACCAAACGCGAGCACGGCCTTTGCTCAAGACCCCCTTCCAATGGGCATCTCGCGACACAAATTTGCAGAGCGCCGCGGCAGCACGCTGCTGATGGCCACCGGCGTGATCACGCTGGGCACCGTCGCCGTCTTCGTCTCGCTGGCCGCCGTCCGGTCGGAAGGGGCGCTGCAGGGTGACGAACGCCGCGGCCGCATCGCCTTCTTCGCCGCCGAAGCGGGGCTCGCCGAGGGCCGCGAGAAGATGCGGATCCTCGTCGGCGCTGACCCCACCTACACCGCCGCGCTGAACTCCCTGGGCTCGTTCACCAGCGAGGCTGGCCTGCCCACGAACCAGCTGTTCGACGTGCTGCCGTGGACGAACTACTCGCTCGAGACCAGCGGCGCCGAGATCTCGATCGACGCCAGCGAGCTTCAGGCGCCCGACGGCGCAGGCATCTCGCTCAACACGCAAGCCAACGTGCGGTATCGCGTCTTCGCCTACGACGACGACGACGGCGATGGCTCGCTTCTCGCCGACACCAACAAGCTCATCTGGCTCGTCGCGGTCGGTGAGGTCGCCAGCGAGTTTCCCGGAGCGATGCCGGTACGCACCGTCATCCGTTCGCTCATCCGCACCACGGCCGGTGTCCCCACCACGCCCGGCTACGGCGCGCAGAAGGGGCAGGGCTCCGACAAGACCTTCACCACCAACGACTCGAACGCGATCCAGTTCGGGTCCAACACCTTTTGATGTCTCGAGGCCTGCCAATGAAGCCCGTCGCCCTCGTTGTTCTGTTCGCTGCCCAGGCCGCGCTCGCGCAGGACGGCGGCTCGCTGGCATTCTGCCACGGCGATCTCACCCAGGATCGCCAGCCGAACTTCAATGCCGACGGTGGGCTCGACCCGCGGGCCGTGATCCTCACCTCCGACACGCCGCCGAAGCTGCGGCTCAACACCAACCTCAATGCGCTGACCCCCGAGCGCATCATCCTTCCCGCGGCGCAGAACCTCACCGCGATGATCGTCAACGACTCGGCCGGCAACGGCGCCGCGCACGTGCTCGGTTGGTTCTATTACGACGACCTCGTCACCCGCGGCTACGTCGACCTGAAGGACGCCGGCGACCCCAACGATGACGTGCTGATCGACGCGAACCAGAACGACATCCCCGACTTTCACGAAGATCTCTTCAACGTCGCTCCGCCCACGGGGCCCGAGGCGCGCCCGTACATCGGTACCACCCGTCGCTGCGCCGGCCGCACTTTCACCGTCACTGGCAACGACGGCGGCATTCACACCCTCAGCGAGCCCGACCTCGCCGTGCAGGGCTGCGCCACCGCCACCACCTACAGCCCGAACGCCGGCCCGCGCCGCTTTGCCACCATGGCGGGCTACCCCAGCCCCGTGCCGTCGCTGTTGCCTGTCGTCGGCACCACCAGCGCGTCGTCGGCCGCCACCGACTACTCGGACCTCGGCCTTCACGATCACATGCCCAACCTTCTCGAGCCGAGCCACCCGCTCAATGGCAACAAAGGCATCGGCCACCTCGCCTTCCTCACCACCAACGACGATTCTTACACCTGTCCTTCTGCGGCCTACCCCGCCTGCCTCGTGCCCGCCGTCGACAAGGCCGGCTCGGGCCAGCCCGATGGTCTGCCCGACTACAAGGCCAGCGCTTACGACTCGCTGGGGTTGCTGAAGCCCGGCCGTTCAGCCGCCGAGGCGATCGACGAATCTGACCGCAAGGTGCCGCTGGGCCTCATCGACGGCAACCGCGAGATCGTCTTCTTCTTCATCGCCTACGTGAAGCAGATCTACGGGCCCGCCACCGACTCTTGCTTCCGCCTCAACAAGGCCGGCACCCAGTGCAACCTCTGGTTCCACAGCGACATCAACGTCTTCTTCTCGAAGACGGCGCTGAACATGGATCTTCACCAGGTCGCCTCGAGCAGCATCGTCACCACCAAGAACCTCGGCACCTCGTGGCTCAACAGCTCGTCATACGCGCGGCTGAACACGCCGACGTACGGCAACGTGGTGCTGCCCAGCGTGAACCGCGACGTGCCCGCCTACGGCCGCCGCGCCGCGCACACCATCGTCGGCGCGCCTCCCGCAGATCCGACGAAGTGGATCCTTGGTTGGGAAGACCAGACCGCCGGTGGCGACCGCACCTACGGCGACATCGTGATCCTGATCAACAAGCAGAACAACGGTGGGGTGCAGTCGGGCATCGTCTCGGGAGATCTGTCGCCGGCGATGGCGGTCGACTTCACAATCACGAACGTCACCTTCAAGGCGACGGACGTGGCGTTCTACGAGGCAGCCCCGGGCGCGTGCTCGGGCACTGCCGACGCGGGCACCCCGCCGTCGATCAAGTACTTCGTCGCGCTCGACTGCAAGACGTGCACGGCGAACTGTTCGAGCTCGACGCCGACTTTCACCGTCAACCCGAGCCCCAGCTGGGTCCAGGTGCCGCTGAACGCCTCTGCCGCCGCAGCCACCCGGAACCAGACCGTCACCATCGACGACTTCCTCGACCGTGGCTTCACCGGCTCGCAGCTGTGCTGGCGTGCCGAGCTCGACAGCCCCCGCGAAGGCTGCGAGCCGACCATCAACGACGTCTTCGTCTCGTACAAAGCGAAGAAGGCTGGCAACTACGCGCGCTCGACCATCGTCCCGTTGGCCAATGCGATCGTCTACGGCACCTACGAGCTGCCGGGCCGCGATTGGTACGACACCCTGGTCAGCCCGCGGCCGCCGTCGACGCGCCTCTACGACGCCAAGCGCGATCTGTCTGACCGCGGTCACCTGTGGTTCAAGACGCTGTACGAGCCGGCGACTCCAAACACGACGTCAATCGTGCAGCGGTGGGAAGGCGGGGCGCTGGTCTCAGACGCCGTTGGCGCCATGGCCGAGCCGATGAACTCACGCGTGCTGTACTCGATGGACTCCGCGGGTATTCGCGACGACGTGAAGGATCTTCCCGTCGATCTCTTCGTCAACGGCTGGTGCGCCCACGAGTCTTCGCCCGGCACGTACCTCTACGATCTCGATCGCAGCGGCACCTGCGTGGCAGCCGAAGAACGCACCACGCTGGTCGAGTACCTCTACGGCTGGGAAGACAAGTCGGCCGGAAACAGGCGCGCCTGGAGCATGGGCGGCGTGAACGTGTCGACCCCGGCCGTCGTCGGGCCTCCGGGCCTGCCGCCCTGGTTCTACAAGGTCAACGCGCCCGAACAGCTCGCCTACAAGGCCAACTTCCTCAACAGCACAGGCGTCTCGACCCGCCGCACCGTCGCCTACGTTGGCAGCAACACGGGCTACCTGCACGCGTTCGACAGCGGCGCCTTTCGCGGCGGCGATGACACCTGCACCACCCCCATCGAGCAGCGCGGCTACTTCGCCCGCGTCGGCTCTTGCGGCAGCTCGCGCAACTACGGCTCGACGGGCGAGCTCTGGGCGTACCTGCCGCGCGGCCTGCTGGGCCGGTACGTCGGCAACTACCTGCGGTGGGGCAGCAAGTCGTTGCCCGCGTCGATCCCGGCCGCAGATCGTCCGCCCACCCCGGCCCGTTTCGATGGCTCGCCCGCGATCGCTGACGTGGATCTCGGCGTCGGCAGCTACGACCCGAAGAAGAGCAACGTCTCGACCTCCGCCGCGTGGACGGTGAAGAGCGCCAAAGCCGACGAGGGCGGAAAGACGGTGATCGTCTCGGGCATGGGCAGCACCCAACCGCTGTACCTGGCGATCGACGTCACCAACCCCAACGACGTGAACTACCCGCTGCCGATGTGGGAGTTCTCTCCGGCGGCCGACAAGTTCACCATCGGCGGCTCGTACGGCTCGAACCTGACCGTGACGCAGCTGTTCGCCGCGGCGGCGATCAAGCCCGACGTGCTCGGCACCCGCTTCTCTCCGGCGATCGGCAAGCTGCAGTTCGGCCCCACTGGGACCACCTCCCGCAAGTGGAGCGCCGTCTTCGTCTCTGACTACCACCCGACCGGGGGCGCGAACCCCACCGTGTTCTTGATCGACCTGAAGACCGGCAAGCCCGCCCAGGTCGACGCCTCGCCCGCTAACGCGAAGATGGCCGGCGTCGTCACCATCGGCGACGCCTCCGAGGCCAACGTGGGCATCGGCGGTGAGCCCGCCATCGTCGACCTGAACGACGACGGCATCGTCGACCTCGTCTACGTCGCGCTCACCAACGGAAACATCTACCGCCTCAACCTGGGGGACGTAGATGCCAGCCGCCCGATGGGCAAGGTGGTCTCGAGCTGCAAGGTGGCCAGCGCGCGCACCGCTCTCGCGGCCGATGGCGTCGCGAATCCCACCTGGCAGGGCGTGTACTCGAACCTCGCGGTCAAGGTGGTCAACACCGGCGCGGCCCGGGTCAGATTCTACTTCGGCACCGCCAATGACCCGGACAACGAGTCAGAGCCGGCCGACCTCGCGACCCCCAGCCCCAGCTACTACGTGATGGGCTGGGAAGACCCGACACCGCTGGGCGCCTGCGCGGCGACCCGCCTTTTCACCAAGAGCCTCGGCGCCGGCCAGGCAGTCTGGGGTGGGGTGGTTCTCTCGAAAAGCGCTGTGACGACGGCCACTGCCGTGGGCACCGGCGTCGACCTCTGCGCCCTCGATGATGCCACCAGCGGCAAGGTGTTCTCGTACGACGTCGACACGGGCGCGGACCTGCCGGGCAGCGGGTCGGAGCTGGGCGGACACGTGGTCACTCCCCCGGTGGCATACGACGAGCATCTGCTCATCTTGACCGCCGACGCGAAGCTCAAGGCCAGGGGTTCGGCGACCTGGAACAACAAGCTGTCAGCGGCGACCCCTGGACGAAGCGGCATCGTGATCTGGGACGTCGACCGCAATGGGAGAGTGAAATGAAGAGCCGCGGAGTCACCCTGGTCGAGTCGCTCGCGACGATGGCCATTCTGGTCGGAGGCATCGCGGCGATCGGGATGACGGTGGTCGGCACAGCGAAGATCAACCGCCGCAACCTCACCCAGGCGCAGGCGCTCGTGGTCGCCGAACGCGAGCTCGAGCGCATCACCCAGCTCGGCTGCGACGGAGTGATTCCGCTGGATCCTTGCGCGAACCTCAAAGCACTCGACGGCGCGGCGCAGCCTTCGGCCTTCTGGAGCGCCGATGGCCAGGTGGCCACCGCCAACAGCCCGGGCCGCCGCCAGTTCGACATCAGCCTCGACGTCGACCCGCCGTTCGAGGCGGCCGAGACAGGCGCTCCGAAGCTGACCCGCGCGCTGGCGAACTCGGAAGCCGGCAGCGTCGTGAACGTCCGCGTCATCGTTTCCTGGTCCGAGGCCGACCGTCCGCGCCAGGCCATTGCGCTGCAGACCCGGGTGGCGCCGTGAAGCGTTCAGGCTTCACCCTGCTCGAGCTGATGATCGCGAGCGCGATCTCACTGGGAGTCATCGGCGGCGGCGTCGTCGTCACCACCCAGCTGCAGCGCCGCAGCGTTCTCGAGAGCCGCACCGCGATGACGCAGAGCGCGCTGCGCAACCTGCAGGATCTGATCGCTCCGGACTTCGCGCGCGCGGGCGGCGGCACCGGCTCTGGGCGCATCACCTTCGGCTCGGCCGAGCGGTACGCGATCGACATCAAGAGCAACGAGGCCTTCGCTTCCGATTCGACGTTTGCGCTTCCCCCGGCGGCGTACCTGACGGGCGGCCCCGACCTCACCTCAGACTTCGTCGAGATCTGGTCGGGTGACGCGGCCAGCGCGCTCAGCGTGGTGCGGTGCCCGTCGAACAAGGTGAGGACGGGGGCCTTCATCTGCACGTCCTCCGCGTGGCCGGCGTCGATGATCGGCAAGAACGTCTTCGCAGTGAACCCTTCGAAGCGGCGCGGCTGCATCTTCGAGGTGAAGGCAGTGGCCGGTGGCCCTTCGACCAACGCGGTGAAGGTCGACGATGCGCACGGTGTGGCGGCGAGCCCGGCCTTGAGCCTGTGCAGCAGCACCTTCGAGCTGAGCCCCGACTCGAACATCACCAGCTTCTGGGATTCCGACGAGCTGGTGTTGATGCCGGCGATGAGCCGCGCCTTCCGCGTGAACTGGAAGTCGGGCTCGCCGGTGCTCGAGGTCGACCCCGACGGCACCACGGAATCGGCGGGCACGTGGCAGGTGCTCAGCCGCAACGTCGAGCAGATGAAGGTGCGGTACGGCCTGGTGAACCTGGCGACGCCTTCGGCGACGCTGGCCTGGTACCCGGACACGGCGGCGGGCAACCTCGCGGTGGACGCGTGCCCGAACGACGGGACGACCAGCCCTCCGACGGGCTGCATGATTCCGGGCGCGTCGAGCTTCAGCGCGGTGGTGGACGAGTCGACGATTCGTGACGCGCTGATGCACCGGGTGCGCAACGTCGAAGTGAGCTTCACGGCGCGGTCGGGCGCTCCAGACATCGCGCAGGTGGCGAAGTCGGGCACGGCCTTTCTGCTCGACGCCGAGTCGAACCGCCGCGATGGCTACAAGCGCCGCACCTTCGCGATTCGCGTGAGCCCCCGAAATTTTGGCTACCTGAGGAACTGACGATGAAGACCCAGACCCGTGGCATCACGATGATCGAAATGCTGACGGCGATCGCAGTGCTGTCGGTGATGACGGCGATGTCGATGGTGAGCTTCGGTAACGCCATCAGCCGCAGCCGCGAACAAGCGGCGATCAACGCGATGAGCAACGCGGCCAGCGAAGCGCGGCAGCTGGCGCGAAAGTACCGGCAGCCAGTGCGGCTGATGATCACGACGATTGGCTCGAAGCGAACGATGCAGTGGGAAAGGCTCGATTGTTCCGACAGCTGGGGCACCGTTTGCCCGACCGTCGCGTGCTCGACGAACGCCTGCGGCATGGGCGGCTGCGTTTGTCCGCAGAAGGGCGAAGTGATCGAGATCCCCGCGGCGCTGACGCTCGCGACGTCGCTTCAGGGCCTCTGCTTTGGCGCCGGCTCTGGAGCTCCCCACGTGGTCGCCGCCGGCAAGTACTGCGACGACACCGCCGCGGCCCCCCCCGCCCCTTCGCTGACCTTCAAGGCGGCGAACGGCGCGGTGTCGCAAGTGCTCGAGCTCGAGCCCCTCACCGGCAACCCGCGCCTGGTCGACTGCAAGAGCACCTTCCGCGACGCCGCGCTCTGCCCGTAGCCGCCACGCCTTGACCCGCGGCCCTCCGCCCCCTTCGTGACGTCGTGAAGACGAGGCACAAGTACTCGAAGGTTGCAGAGGACTGATCTATCGGCCACCGATCGTCCAATTCGACAATTTCAGCGCGGCGCAGCGAACAAGAGACGTCTGCGCGTCGAGGCCCGATCACTCGGCGAAGCATCACGCGTGGGGCGCTTCGCGGCTCACGGGTGCAGCGAGGCGAAGGTCTTGATCGACACGATCGCCAGGAAGCCCACCACGAGCAGGAACATGATCAGGTTCCGCCCGAAAGTGCTCTTCGGCTCTGGCGGCGCGGACGCGAGCTGCGCGCTGGCGATCTTCACCGCCTCCTGCAGCACCTTCTCGCCAATTGCGTTTCCGGGGCTCCTCACCAGCCAGATCCGGTACAGCCGAACCACCTGGGGCAGCTCGCCCAGCAAGTCGGCGCGGGTCAGCAGGCGCAGGTGCTCTTCGAGCTTCGCGTCTGCCGCCTGCAGCCACGCGAACGCCTGCAGCAGGCCGTCGCTGGGCTCCACCGACTCGGGATGAAACCGGGAGTACGCGAGCCCACAGTTGGGGCACGCGGCGGCTTCAGGTGAACGGGCGGCGATGCACTTCGGGCAGCTGCCGTTGGGAACCGCGAGCGGATCCGAGGGTGAGACGACCTTCGCCAGCGGAGCAGCCGCTTCTTCGTGAAAGTCGCCCAGCGCATCGGCAATGGCCAGCGAGATGTCCGTCGCCTTTCGTTCTTCGAAGTAGGCCGCCAGATCCATGGCCCAGCCAGGAGCAGCCGCCGTACCAGCGGCGAACCGCACGAATTCAGGCGCGTCGCTGCTGACCGGGCCAGGTGGTTCCCGACCCGCGCCCGTGGCTCACACCCACCCCTGCATCCAGGGCTTGGCGCGGTAGCGATCCCACCCATCGGGCAGCACCGTCACCACGGGCCCCTCGAGACCCCCGCGCGCGGCGACCCTGAGCGCCGCGACGACGTTGGTGCCCGCCGAGCCGCCCACCAGCAGGCCTTCTTCCCTCACCAACCGCTGCACCATCGCGAAGCTCTCGGCATCGCTGACCCGTTCTGCCGCGTCGATCACCGCGCGGTGAAGATTCTCAGGGGCCTCGCTGCCGCCGATGCCTTCGACCTCGTACTTCGCGTCAGGGCCGAGGTGGCCCGTCTCGACCCAATCGGCCAGGCTCGAACCCACCGGATCCGCGAGCACCACCCTCACGCCCGGAAGCACCGCCTTCAGCCGTCTCCCAACCCCGCTGATCGTCCCCCCGGTACCCGCGCCCGCGACGAAAGCCCCGACCTTTTCGTTCGTCTGTTCGAGGATCTCGGCGCCAGTGGTCCGCTCATGCACCGCTACGTTCGCGGGGTTCCGGAATTGATCCGTGAGGAACCAGCCGTTCTCTGCTGCGAGCCGCCGCGCGACGTTGCGGAAGTTGTCGGGGCTCGACGGCGGCGCGTTTGCCGTGATCACCACCTTCGCGCCCATCGCCGCGAGCGCCACGCGCTTGTCGACGCTCATCTTCTCGGGCAGCACGCACACCAGCTTGTAGCCGCGCGCCGCCGCCACCAGCGCCAGGCCGATTCCCGTGTTTCCCGCCGTCGCTTCAATCAACGTCGCACCCGCAGCGAGCACGCCGCGCTGTTCCGCGTCGTCGATGATCGCGAGCGCGATGCGATCTTTCACCGACCCGCCCGGGTTCAGGTGCTCGCACTTCACCAGAATGGGTACTGGCAACCCGCGGCCGATCTGCTGCAGCGCCACCAGCGGAGTCCCGCCGATCGTCTGCAGCACCGACCCCATGATTCAAGCCGCCAGCGTCTGCGCCGACAGCACGTCCAGCTGCCGCACCAGCTCGTCGCCGAACACCACCCGCAGCTCGTCGCGCGCGGCTTCGTACAGCGTCATGCCCTTGCCGGCGCACACGAGGTCATCCTTCACGTCGCTGTTCGGCCGCAGCACCTTCTGGTCCCAACAGACGGGGAACAGCCAACAGACCATCGGTTTGATGTCGTGGTAGTCGCGCCCCGTCTTCAGCGCGAACGCGTGAATCGAACAGCCGCGCGATTTGCGGTTCAAGAATACGCAGGCGCCGTTTTCTTCGTTGGCGCGCACGAACTTGCCCGTCGGGTACTCGGCGTCTTCGTGGACCACGCTCGAGAACCAGCGTTCGGGCGGCACTGACACATGGGGGGCCAGCTCATCCTTCAGCGCCAGAATGCGGTCGCGCTCGCCCACGTTCACGTCGCAGCCATACTGGCAGCAGCCGTCGTTGCAGAAAGTGCAGGCCATGCACGCGCCGAAGAAGCGCAAGGTGAAGACCTCCGAGTCGACGTGGCTAAGCCTGGGGATCGCGGTGAGCTCGAGCAGCATTGCGCAGGCCCATACCTTCAAACGGCGATCGGGTGCTACGTGAATGCCATGGCTGACCACGACTCCCGCGCAGGCACCCGCTACAGCACACCGCAGATCATCGAGCACCTCGACCAGCTCCACGCACCGCACGACGCCGGCCTCACGGCTGCATTCGAGGCCCCCGAGAAAGAGAAGATGCCCGCGATCCAGGTCGGGCGATCCGAAGGAAAGCTGGTCGAGCTGCTGCTGCGCATGGTGTCAGCGAAGAAGGTCGTCGAGGTCGGCACGCTGGCCGGCTACTCCGCGATTCGCATCGCGCGCGCGCTGCCTGAGGGCGGCAAGCTGTGGACAATCGAGTTCGACCCGCGCCATGCGGAGGTCGCGCGCAAGGCGATCGCTGCCGCCGGCCAGCGCAGCAAGGTCGAGGTGCTCGTCGGAGCCGGACTCGACGTGCTGCCCACGATCGCCGCGCACGGCCCCTTCGACGCGGTGTTCATCGACGCCGACAAACGCAACTACGACGGCTACGGCCGCTGGGCCGCGCAGCACCTTCGAAAGGGCGGCCTGTTGCTGGGTGACAACGCGTACCTCTTCGGTCGGCTGCTGGACGACGACGTCGAGGCCGCCAACATGCGCCGCTTCCACGAAGAAGCCGCGCAGGCGTTCGACACCACCTGCATTCCCACGCCCGACGGCCTGCTGCTGGGCCTCAAGCGGTAACGGGCATCAGCAGCACCCGTTCGCCATAGGTCTCCTCGAGCAGCGCGCGCGTCGCGGCGTCCAGCGTCACGCCCGATAAGTCGAGCAGCTCGAGCCCACGGCACACCCAGGCGTCGATCAGCGCCCGCACGCCCGTCGCGTCGAGCCCCGCGTGCGCAAGCCGCAGCACCTTAAGCGAGAAGCCCGCCGCGCCCGCCAGCGCCAGCGCCATCGGGGCAGTGACTTCGCAGTACGAGAGATCGAGCTCGCGAAGCAGGGGCAGGGTGCCGCACGCCGCCAGCGCCTCGATCGCCTTCGTCCCGCCCGTCTGGCTCCACGACAGATCCAGCGACTCGAGCTTCGGCAGGTTCCCGTTGATCAACGCCCGCATCCCGCGTTCGCCCACCCCCTCGTTGCCGATGGTCAGCGCCCTGAGCGCGGGCCACTGCAGCGCGAAGAGCTGGGCGATGGCCACGTCGTGCGCGTTCGCCATCGACAGCTCGAGCGTGTGAAGTGATCTCAAGCTCGAGTGCTGCGAGCCCAGCACCTGGTAGGTCGCGGTGCCGAGGTTGGTGCGCGAGAGCTCGAGCGCGGTGAGGTTCGACGGCAACCCGCTGAGCACGATCGCGCCTGCGTCGTTCAACGAGAACAGCCGCAGGGTGCGGATCTTCAAGAAGGCGGGCAGGGCGAAGAGCCGTTCGAGCCAGCCCATCGTGTCCAGCGACATCGGGCCGAGCTGCCCGCAATCCAGCTGCACCTCGTCCAGCAACGGAGCGGCCTCGAAGAACGCGTCGATTCCTTCCACGAAAGCCGCCGGCGCCGTGCGCACCGCTGAAGCAAAGCCCCGGCTGAAGGTCCACGCGCAGCCCGTGCCGGTGGGAAGCCCCTCGACTCTCGGAGTCCACTCGGGCCAGCCTCGCGCCCAGAGCAGATCGATGCGGCGCTGCAGCCGGAAAAACTGGGCGCTGCGCGGAATCAGCTTCGCCTGCGCCACCTGCAGCGAAATGAGCTCGCCGCGGGGATCCTGTCGTTCTTCCAGCCAGTCGGCATAGACCAGCCTCGGCTCGTCCCGGCCGGGCGCAGCAACAATGGCGTCGAGCAGCCTCAGTCGTCGCTGGCCAGGTCGGCCACCGTCTTCTTCGGGTCGAGGTAGTGGGCGAACTTCTGATCGAGGTACTTCTTCGCCTGGCCGCGCAACAGGAACCCGGGGTCGATGGCTTCACCCGCGATCTTCCCTGCCAGCACAGCCAGCTTGCCGTCGAAGCTGATGCCCATCACCTTGCCTTGGTAGCTTGCGACTTCGTTCGCCCAGGTGGCCTTCACGCCGTATTTCCGGCCCCAGTACGCAAACAGCGCCTCGATGCGCTTCTTGGCTTCGTCGGCGGCGAGTGAGTGGGGGATGTCGAGCTTGATCTTGGCCACGGTGAAGTCTCCTTGAAAGTTCGGGACGGCGTTGAAGCGGGTTCTAAGTCCGTCGCGCGGTCTGGTGAAGCTCCAGCACGATGTTGCCTTCTTTGAAGAGCCGCACCGCGCCCGAGGTCTGGCTCACCACCAGCGCGATGCAGCGGGTCGACGCAGTGATGCTGGCTGCTGCCGCGTGGCGGGCGCCGAGCCCGAGGGGAATCTTCACGTCGTCATCTTGGGCCGACAGGTAACGGCCGGCCGCAAGCACCACGCCGTCCTCGCGAATGACGAAGGCGCCGTCGAGCACCGAGAAGTTCTTGATCGCCTCACGAATGCGCGGGTCGAGCACGTTTCGTTCGGACTCCGAGATGCCCTGAAACGGGTTGATGGTGAGCTGGCGGCTCTTTTCCATCACGTTGTTGTGGTCGCCGATGGTGATGATCGTGCCGACCGCGTGGCCTTCGAACCCTTCCTGGCCGATCTGCAGCGCGAGCTGAATCATCGCGTCGACGACCTGCGAGTTGAACTCGTCGCCCAGCTTCACGCCTTCGATCGCCACCCGATCGTCCAGCGAGCTGCCGATGCGCATCTGCATCATGGTGTCGATGTGCCTGCCGATTCGCCCGGTCAGACAGAGCACCATGTCTCCTTCTTTGAACGCTCCCTGAGACAAAGCGGATACCATCGCCACCTTCACGCGCTCGATGCGGGAGTAGTCGTAGGCGGGGATGACGAGCGCGCGCTCTTTTTTGGAATGAAGATCTTGGGCCAACGCTTCTAGGGTCACCGCGTAGATGAGCTTCTTGCGGCAGCGGCGGCCGCGCAGATCAGCCGGAGGGATGGGGATGTCGCCGATGTACAGCAGATGATCGACGTCAACGTTCGTCGCCAGCTGCAGGGCCGACTTGAGGAATTCTCGATCGAAGCGCGAATTGTCTGACATTCAGGAATTGTTTCGAATACTTAGGTCGTCTTACCTTGACACAGAATGGCTGCCTGTCTAATGCTGTTTGGCCTTTTTTTGGAACACCTCGGGAGGCCGCGCTCGTGAATCAGAAGGAAATGAAGCGTTTCAAAAAGATGCTGGAAGACAGCAAGCTGGCACTGCTGCAGAGCGCAAAGAAGACGTTGATGGAGGAGTCCAACTTCGACACGGACGACCTCCCTGACGAAATCGACCTCGCCTCGAGCGAGTACGCGCAGAGCATGGTCTTCCGTCTTCGTGATCGGGAAAAGTTCCTGCTCAAGAAGATCGAAAAGGCCCTTGTTCGCATCGAAGACGGCACTTTCGGTGTGTGCGAACGGTGCGAAGAGCCGATCAGCGCCAAGCGGCTCGAAGCCCGCCCGGTGACGACGCTCTGCATCCGCTGCAAGGAAGAGCAGGAAAAGAAAGAAAAGTCGTACGGCTAAGCTGCCGTGCGACGGGCCTGCGTGCTCCTCGCCTTCGCCTGCGCCTGCGGGCGAGACCTGCCCACCCACGTCGAGCCTGATGCGGGCGGCGTGGATGCGGGGCCGGGCTGCGACCTCTTCTTGCAAAATTGTCCCAAGGCCACCGAGGCCTGCTACCCGCGCGTCGCGGGCTTCCCCTTCTGCGCCCCGGTTGGCTCGCAAGGAGAAGGCGCCCCATGCACGCTCTCGCTCGATTGCGTCGCGAGCCACGCCTGCGTCGGCGGCGCCGAGTCGACCTGTCAGCGTCTCTGCGCGGCCGTGGCGAGCACCAACACCTGCGGCGAGGGCCAGCGGTGCACCGCGAGGCCTGACCCCGCGTTTGGGGTCTGCTCGCCGGGTGGCGCCTACTCGGCCTGCGTCTACAGCGGCGGCCTCGATCACCTGACGATTCGCCGCAGCGAGCCAGCCCGTGGCCTGTGCACGCTCGTCTCGCTGGCGTCGCCCGGCACGAACACGGAAGCCGAGCTGAGCCTGCCGCCGGGGTGGGAAGTGCAGACGGCGGTCGTGTCGCAGCGCGATGGCGGGTGCTCGCCCGACTTCACCGCGCTCAGCGGCGTGGTGGCCCAGAAGGTGTCTGGGCGAATCACCTTCTTCGTGCCTGACGGTGGGTTCCTGCCCACGCGCGCCGATGCCTTCCTTTCCGTGTTCCCGACCCCGGTCGCGGGGCTGCCGCAGGCGATCGACCTCATCGCCGCCGACGTGCCGCTGGGAAGCTGCTTCTAGAGTGAAAGGGGCTACTGCAGCTCGACGCGAACGAGCTGGCGGCCGATCAAGAACTGGTCGCCGTTGTCGACGAACGCTGGCGCGGTGAGCCGCAAGAACGTGCCGTTCGAAGAGCCGAGATCTCGCACCATCAAACGGTCTTCCGCGACGGTGAGCACCGCGTGGCGGCCCGAGATGAAGCCGTCGCTGGGAAAGGTGATGTCGCCGAGCTCGCGGCCCAGCATGTTCTCGCCGTCTTTCAGCGGGAAGGCGCCCCCGCGCACGCCGCCCTCGAGCAGCTGCACGAGGCGGAAGCGGAAGCCCATGTCGGGGGAACCCCAGGCGGTCGCTCCGTCGGCGGCGGGGGCCAGCGCGGGAATCGGCTCGAGCACCATGCGCTGCCGGCCCAGGCGCACTTCGCCGCCCGTCGACAGCTCGCGCTCAGTGCGCAGGCGGGTGAACACCCCATTGCCGCCGCCCACGTCTTCGATGGCCAGGCGCGAGCCCGAGAAGAAGAACCGCACCTGGGTATCGGCGACGAAGGGGTCATCCGGCAGCGACAGATCGCCTTGGCGCCCGGCCAGGAGCACATCGCCCCGCATCGGAATCAACGCTTCGGGACCACCGTCGGCACGGACGACGCGAATCGCAACCCGAGGGCGTGGAGCGGGAGCCATGAACCGCGCCAGCTATATCAAGCCTGTGCCAAAGGGCGAGCCGTTCGTCGTTGGCAACACTTCGTTGGCGATTGGGAGCCAGCCGTGGAAAAGTTCACCCCAAGCCTGTGGCATCTGACGACTACATCGGTAAGACCGTCGCTCGGAAATACCGCGTCGAGGCGTTGATAGGCGAAGGCGGCATGGGCAAGGTCTACAAGGCCACCCAGCTCGTCCTCGAAAAACCCGTCGTGTTGAAGGTGCTGCGGCAGGCGTTGCTCTCAGACGAGCGCACCGTGGCGCGGTTTCAGCGCGAAGCGAAGGCCGCGAGTCGGCTGAACCACGCGAACTCGATTTCGATTCTCGACTTCGGGCAGGCCGAAGACGGCGCGATGTACATCGCGATGGAATACGTCTCGGGCAAGGATCTGCACCACATCCTTTCCCGTGAGTGGCCGCTGCCCGAGTCGCGCGTGATCCGGATCGTGGGCCAGGTGCTTTCGGCGTTGTCCGATGCACACGGGGCAGGCGTCATCCACCGCGACCTGAAGCCCGAGAACATCATGGTCGAGCAGCGCCGCGGCGAGCCCGACTTCGTGAAGGTGCTCGACTTCGGGATCGCGAAGATCACCGACTCGTCGGGCGAAGACGGCCCGGCCCTCACGCGCGCGGGCTTCGTCTGCGGCACACCCGAGTACATGTCGCCCGAGCAGGCGCGCGGCGCGACGCTGGATCACCGCAGCGATCTGTACGCCGTCGGCGTGATCCTCTACCAGCTCACCACGGGCATGCTGCCCTTCGACAGCGAGTCAGCGGTCGGGTTTGCGACCAAGCACCTCACCGAGCAGCCGCCGCTGCCTTCGCGCCGCCGCCCCGACGCCCGCATCAGCCAGCAGATGGAAAGGCTGATCATGAAGACGCTGTCGAAGAGCCCAGACGATCGCCCTCAGACGGCCGATCAGTTTCGCGCCGAGTTGATCGCGATCGACAAAGAGTCGCGCGCTGGCGGCCGCTCGCCCCGCCGTTCGGGCACGAACCAGCGGCGGACCACGCCCAACGAGCAACAGGAGACCCGCGTCACCAGCAACCCGATGACGGATCCGGGTTGGGGCGCCGACACCACGCAGCGCGCGGATCCTTCGCAGCTGAAGGCGCTGCGCGAGGCTCCGTCGCGGCCCTACGAGAGCGTCGATCGCACCACGCACCACCAGCGGCATCGCCCCAATGGCTCCTCAGCGGCGGCGATGGTGGTCGGCATCGACGCCACGGATCCGCAGGCCCGCCCGCCGGTACCCGATCGCAGCGGCCTCGCCTTCAAGATCGTCACCGTGGTGCTGGTGTTGGTCGCAATCGGTGTGGCCGGCGCCTTCATTCACACCGTGATGAAGCAGAAGGAAGAAGAGGCCGCGTTCGTGCCGCCGCCGAACGCGCCGGTGAAGATCAAGGATCCGAAGCTGCAGCCGACCGTGGATCTGACGCGCCTCTACGACCAGCAGATTCCCGAGGCGATGCGCGACCCCACGGTTGCCACCCGGCTCAGCCACGACGGCGACTCGGCCTGGCGCCGCGGCGACGCCGAGATGGCGATCACGAAGTACAAGGAAGCCTTCTCGAAGGATCCCTCGCCCGAGGTCGCGCTGAAGCTGGGCGAGCTCTACTACCAGCAGGACGAAGTGGCCGAGGCCCGCCACTGGTTTGATCGCCACCTCGCCGACGCTCCGACGTCAAAGGCGCGCGCGTACATCAAGCAGGTGATGCCGGAGTAGCGGTCAGCTGAGCAGCTCGACCTGTAGCGTCTGCTGGCCGATTCGCAACCGATCGCCTGCCTTCAGGGGGCGCTCGTTGGTCACGCGGATGTACGTGCCGAGGCCGCCCGACAGATCGCGAATCATCGCGCCGGTGGGCATCGGCGACAGCTCGCAGTGGCGCGCGGCCATGCCGTCGTCCGCGGGGAAAGACAGGTCGCACTTGGTCTGGCCGATGGTCAGAATCGGGCCGCCGGTGATCATTGCGCGGCCGGGCCGGCCGCCGAGCAGGATCTCTTCGACCGCGTAGTGCACCTGGTTGGTGGGCACGGGCGCGCCGTAGATCTGCAGGCGGCCGGGGACGAAGGGCGGGGCCGGCTCGAGCGCGCCGACGTAATGGAACAGGCGCAGGCCGGTGGCGAAGAAGCTGTCAGCCGGAATCGTCTCTTGCCCGTTGATGCTGACGTAGATGCCCGAGGTGCTCTCTTCGTCACGCACGAAGAGCTTGTTTTCTTTGATGGTGAAGGTGCCGTGCAGCGGCGAGACGAACGGGTCGTCAGGGAAGAGGATCACGCCGCGGTTACGGCCGACCTGGGCGCCCTTCACCCCAAGGCGGAAGCGCTGACCGCGCGCGGGGCCGGCGAGCACCGAGAGCCCGAACTTCGGCCCGGTGTCCTGAACAACGGCGGGCGCGGCGGGCTGCGACGACGACTGAAAAGTGGGGCGGGGCGGGGCGCCGGCCAGGGACTTCATCTGGGTGGCGGCGGCGGGCTGGGGCTCGGGTGGAGGAGGCGGGGTGACCTCCGCGTCTGGAATCGCTTCCATCGGAGGCGCCGTGTTCGCGCGCTTGAGGCCGGGGGGGACCGCCGCTGGCGCGACGGGGTCGGGCACGTGCGCCAGGTGCTTGTCGGTGCGCGGCATCGGCGTCGTGGTGGGCCCGTCGGTGGCCGCCCCACACGACATGCACTTGACCGCATGGACGACATTCAAAAAGTCGCAGGCGGGGCAAACGACACCGAGGTGGGTTTTGAGGAGGGCGACCATGATTTTCGGCGCGGGATAGTCAACGAATCTGAGGCCCTGCGCAAGGTGAAGCGCAAACGCTGACGCGATGCGGCGGCGTTGCCCAGCCGGCGCCGTGTGGTTACGATTGCGGCTCCCCCTTGATCCGCCTCAACGACATCCTTCAGCGCGTCGCGAGCTACCACCCCGATCCAGACCTCGACATCATCAAGAAGGCCTACGTCTATTCGGCGAAGGTCCATCAGGGGCAGATTCGGAAGTCCGGTGAGCCGTACCTCATCCACCCGCTCGAGGTGGCAGGGCTTCTCGCGCAGCTGAAGCTCGACGAGGCCTCGATCGTCTCGGGCCTGCTGCACGACACCGTCGAAGACACGCTGGCGACGAACGAAGAGATCCGCGAGCTGTTCGGCGAAGAGGTCACCGCGATCGTCGACGGCGTCACCAAGCTGTCGAAGTTCTCGGCGTCCGCGCAGCTGTCGCAAGAAGAGAAGCAGGCCGAGAACTTCCGGAAGATGATCATCGCGATGGCCCAGGACATTCGGGTCATCCTGGTGAAGCTGGCCGACCGCACGCACAACATGCGGACGCTGGATCACATGAAGGAAGAGAAGCAGGCGCGCATCGCGCAAGAGACGCTCGACATCTACGCGCCGCTGGCGAACCGGCTCGGGATCAGCTGGATCAAGACCGAGCTCGAAGATCTTTCTTTCAAGTACTTAAAGCCCAACGAGTTCGCCGAGCTGACCGAGAAGATCGCGCGCCGCCGCAAAGACCGCGAAAAGTTCATCGAAGACGTGATCGCGCTGATGGAAGTGCAGCTGAAGCAGCGCGAGATCCAGGGGAAGGTTACGGGGCGCTTCAAGCACCTGTACAGCATCTACAAGAAGATGCGGGGGCTGGGCATCGAGTTCGAGCAGGTGCCCGACTTGATCGCCTTCCGCATCGTCGTGCCGACCATCGGTGCCTGCTACGAGGCGCTGGGCATGGTGCACCAGCTGTGGAAGCCGGTGCCGGGCCGTTTCAAGGACTTCATCGCGATTCCGAAGCCGAACATGTACCAGTCACTGCACACGACGGTGATCGGGCCGCTGTCCGAGCGCGTCGAGGTGCAGATCCGTACGGAAGAGATGCACCGCATCGCCGAAGAAGGCATCGCGGCGCACTGGGTCTACAAAGAAGGCAAGTCGGTCATCTCGAAGGACGACGAGAAGTTCGCCTGGCTGCGCCAGTTGATGGAATGGCAGCAGGATCTGAAGGATCCCAAAGAGTTCCTCGACACCGTCAAGGTCGACCTCTTCACCGACGAGGTGTTCGTCTTCACGCCGAAGGGTGACGTGAAGAGCCTGCCGCGTGGAGCGACGCCGGTGGACTTCGCGTACGCGATTCACTCGGACGTCGGCAGCAAGTGCGTCGGCGCGAAGGTGAACGGGAAGATCGTGCCGCTGCGGTACAAGCTGAAGAACGGCGATCAGCTCGAGGTGCTGACGAGCCCGCAGGCGCACCCCTCGAAAGACTGGCTCACCTTCGTCAAGACCAGCCGGGCGCAGCAGAAGATCCGCGGCTTCATCAAGCTTCAGCAGCGCGAAAAGAGCCTGCAGCTGGGCCGCGAGCTCGCCGACAAAGAGTTCAAGCGCTTCGGCCTGAACCTGAACAAGCTGATCAAAGGGGGCGAGCTCAAGAAGCACGCCGAAGGCTTCGGCTTCCGCACCGAAGACGACCTGATGGTGGCGATCGGCTACGGCAAGGTTCAGCCGAGCCAGGTGGTCGACAAGCTGGTGCCGGCCGAGAAGGTGGCCGAGACCCGCGAGGCGGCTGCGAAGGACGCGGTACGCGCAGCGAATGGCGAATCGCGAGGCCTGTTCTCGGCGATGCAGGCCCTGCCGTCGGTGTCGGAGCTCGCACGGAAGCTGGTCGGCAAGCCTTCGAAGACCGGGGTCACGATCGGTGGCGTCGACGATGTGCTGGTGCGGTTCGCCCGCTGCTGCAACCCGGTGCCTGGCGACCCGATCGCCGGCTTCATCACGCGCGGCCGCGGCGTCACGGTGCATACCGCGGGCTGCGAGAAAGCGCTGGCGACGGACCCTGAGCGCCGCGTCGACGTGGCGTGGGACATGCGCGCCGACTTCAAGCGCTCTGTGACGTTGAGGGTGATGACGGCCGATCGCCCGGGCCTGCTCGCCGACATCACCAACACGTTCTCGAAGAAGGGCGTGAACATCTCGCAGGCGAACTGCCGCGCGACGGGTGACGACCGCGCGGTGAACACCTTCGAAGTGACGATCAGCGATCTGAAGCAGCTCACCGAGCTGATGCGCAGCATCGAGAAGCTGAACGGCGTTCACTCCGTCGAACGGATTTAGTTACTCGCGGCGCCGCGCGCGCAACATCAGCCCGAACGCGAGCATCAGCACGAGGCTGGTCGCCGAGGCCGAGCCACTGGTGCAGCCGCAGCCGCCGGCCTCGCCCGATCCGCCGCCCGTGCCTGCGCCACCGCCGGTTCCACCCGAGCCGCCACCGCCGGTTCCACCCGAGCCGCCACCGCTCGCCATCGCGCCGCCGCCCGTGCCTGCCGAGCCGCCGCCCGCACCCATCGCTCCGCCGCCCGTGCCTGCAGTTCCACCGCCGGTGCCAGTGCCTCCACCGGTGCCTGCAGTTCCACCGCCGGCCCCTGCGACGCCACCACCTGCACCGCTGCCGCCGCCCGCGCCACTTCCTCCGCCAGCTCCGCCCGCGTCCGGGACTCCTGCATCAAGGGGTGCGACGATGTTGAGGTTGACGCAGTGGTAATAGAAACAGCTTGGCGCGTGGGGGCGCATGAACTGGATCATCTGCAGTGTGTTCGCTCCGAGAGTGTCCGGAATCGTGATCTCGGTCTCGTAAGGGATGTTGGGTGTTCCGGTCTGGGCGTGGACGTGAACGCCGTCAGCGACGACGGGGAGCACCGGCGGGTTCTGGATCGCAAGGCTCACGCAGTTGTTCGAAGTGATCACCGGCACGGGGTCAACCAACTGCGCGCGGTTCGGTGCAATCGAGATCCGGTAGTGACCGCCGTGGGGCACGGTCTCGATCCAGTTGAGCTTGAGCTTGGAACCGGCGACCACCGTCTTCACGAACCCGGTCTGGGTTCCGCTCGAATCCCCGCAGGGGCTCTGCTTTTGCGGGTCGCCGGCGCCGTTGGTCTGAATCCACTCCTGAATGCCACCGTCGGGGCTGGTGATCTTGAAGTGCGCCGAGGCAGAGGCGGCCGTGAGCACAGCGATGGCGAGAGAAAGTCTGTTCACGCAGCGACCTCGGTGGCCTTCGGAAGGGGAAGCGAAGCGGACACAGTAGATGATTCGTCGGGCGGATGCCCGGCAGCCGCGTCTTCGGCGCGGAGCTCGTCGCGAATCTTGAGCGCGACGAACAGAAACGGAAACGAAAGGAAGAGCCCTTTGAAGCCGATGAGGTGTTCCCACGCGATGAGGCTGACGATCAGCAGGAAGCCCGGCAGCTTCACGTGGCGCGCGGTGAGGCGCGGGTTCAGGTAGTAAGCCTCGACCTTGTGAAGCACGAAGGTGAGCACGAGGAAGATGACGACGCCGATCGGGCCGCTGGCGATGTACGCGAGCACCGAGAGAATCGCTCCGGAGACGACGTTTCCGATCACGGGCACCAGGCCTGAGACGAAGATCAGCACCATCAGCGCCGGCTTGTCGGGGATCCCCAGCACGAAGAGAATCGGCAGGGTGAAGACGGTGTTGCAGATGGCGACGATCAACTGCAGCTGCACCGTGACGCTCACCGCCTCGGCGGCGTACTCGAACCACCGCACCAGGGTGCCGAGCAGTGTTCGTTGCACCAGGCCACGGCGCCACTCGAGCAGCTCGGCCTCGCCCAGCAGGAACACGATCGCGAGGATGAGGCCGATCACCGCGTAGAGCGCGATGTGGCCGACGGCTGACAGCACCTTCACCGCGTCGGCGGCGTAGTGGCTGGCCGACTCGATCAGCTTGTCGGTGTCGGGCAGGTATTCCTGCAGCTGGATCACGCGCGGGTGGACGCGGAGCTCTTGCAGCCGCAGCGGCCAGGTGGTGCGCGCCTCGGTGACCCAGGGCCGCACGTTGCTGGCCCCCCACACTCCAAGCGCGCCGAGGATCACGGCCAGCACGCCCAGAAGGCCCAGCAGCACGCGCTGCTTTTTCCACTTCAGCCTCCGGGAAATCAGCTCGGAGCTGAGGCCCAGGCCGCGCTCGAACGTGACGAAGAAGACCACCAGCATCAGCAGCGAACGGAACATCACCAGCAGCCCGACGAACATCAGCAGCGCGAGCGCCCTGCGCGGCGTGTTTTCGGCGAAGAACGCTCCGACTCGATCCATCCCCCACGCTTTAGCCTCAGAAATCGGTTGAGTGTGAATCGCCTCGCCTGGTCTTTGGGGCGTGGGCCTATGGCTCCTGCGGCGCGTGAAAACCACTTCGCGCGTAGCTGTTGCGGTAGTCGAGCTGGATCCAGTCGCTGATCATCGCGTTCACGCGCGAGGCGACCATCAAGAAGATCGGAGCGACCAGCGCCCACGCTGGAAGCACCTGCGAGCCATCGAGGCGCCGCAGCAGCACGAGCTCGACGAGCAGGGCCTGAGCCGCGATGTCCAGCCCCAGGCGCCCCCAGAATTCCCACCAGAAGCCGCGCATGCCGACGGACGCGCCCGAGTCGAAGTAGGGGTCGCCTCGAAGGGCATAGAAGGCGCCGGCAGCGGGCAAGAGCAGGTCGAGCCCGAGCGTCAGTGCCTTCGACCGACTCTCGACGGCAGCGCCCCCCGTCTGCTGGCCGAGGCTCTGGGCGGTGACGCTGGCGAGGATGCGCGAGGTCTCGGGTAAAAAGGCCAGGCCGCTGTCGCGCTCGCCTTCGATCACCAGCACGTCATCTTCGGCGGTGACGTTGAGCACCGCCCGCGACACGCGCGACTGCCGCGGGTACGCGACGATCTCGAACTTCCCCGACTCGCCGCCCACCGTCGTCCAGCCCAGCTTCCCGCTGGCGTCGATCGCCGCCGCCTTCAAGGTCTGCGCGTCACCCGTGATCACAAACCGTTCGGTGCCCCGCGATGCCGTGCAGCCCGTGAGCAGCAACAGCCCCAACGCGATTGGTTTCAAGGTGCCGCCACCGACGCGCCTATGGGCGGGAATATTCGCGAATCGGGCTAGGGTTCTCGCGTATGAGCCAGCGAAGCGCTTTTCACTCGGACCACGCACCCCAAGCGATCGGCCCATATTCCCAGGCCGTTCGCATCGGGCAGGGCCCTGTCTTTCTCTCGGGCCAGATTCCGCTCGACCCGGCCACCCAGACGCTGGTCGAGGGCGACATCACCGCCCAGACGGAAAGGGTGATGAAGAACCTCGAAGCGGTGCTGAAAGCGGCGGGCTGTGGCTTCGGCAACGTCGTGCGGTGTGGGATCTTTTTGGTCGATTTGAATGATTTCGCGAAGGTGAACGAAGTGTACGCCCGCTACTTTTCGGAGAATCCGCCCGCCCGCTCGACAGTTCAGGTCTCGGCGTTACCTAAAGGGGCACGGGTGGAGATCGACGCCATCGCCGTGCTGTGATCGAATCAATTCTGGCCGGACACTGAAGTGAGCCACATGCCCAAGCTGGTCCTCCTTTCTTTCCTCGTCTTGTCTGGCGCTGCGCTCGCGCAGGAGACCCCGGCCACGGTTCCGGCCGAAGACTTCAGCCCGCCGCCGCTGGTGCCGGTGGGACCTCCGCCGATGCCAGCGCCTGATCCGAGCTCGGCGCTGGTTCAGCCGGGCACGCCGCCGCCGCCCAGCGTGATGCCGCCGCCGCCCGCGTACATGCCGCAGCAGCCGGGCAGCCAGTATCCGTACTCTCCGTACGGCACCCCGCGCGCGAAGCTCGACGAGAAGCCGCCGCTGGAGTGGGGCCTGATGCTCAGCGAGTCGCTGTTCGGCATGCTGACCAGCGCCGGCGTGGCGTTGATTCCGTACTTCCTGCTGCTGCGCCCGATGGTGACGGACAACGCAATGCTGGGTGACCCAACGGTGAGCACGGTGATCTTCGTGCTGATCTTCTCGGCGCTGCCGCTGGCGGTCTCGCAAACCCAGCTCTCGCTCGCGAACGGCAGCCGCTACTACCACTCGGACGCGTGGCCGGCGGCGCTGGCGGGGCTCGGGGCGCAGGCGGCAGTGCTCGGCCTGTTCTTCGCCTTTGGTCGCGCGCCGAACGCGGGCGTCAACGGCATGCTTGGCCAGCACCAGACCGCGATGTCGGGCCGCAACGAGATCTTCCTGCTCATCGGCTCGATCGGCATCGTGCCGCTGGTGCAGATGGCGGTGATCAACCTCACCAAGTCTCCCCGCATGGGTCAGCTCGGAGCGATCAGCCGCGATCGCGACGGCCGCTTCGCGCTCGGGATGCCGACCTTGTCGCCGCTGGTCGCGCAGACCCGGCTGGGCATGTCCGTGGGCGTGCAGGCGTCGCTGCTGAACTTCCGCTGGTAGAATTCCCCCCGAGGTTGCGCGCCGTTGGTACTGTGCGCGCACGTCGTGATGCGTCTGCGTCGAGAGCGATTTGTCCTTTTCGCAAGCCTTGCGCTGCTCTTCGGGGCGGGTCTCGCCGTGGCCGCCAACAAGCGGGAACGCAGCGAGGCGATCTACCCGCCGCAGCGCATCCCGCTGATCTTCAGCCACGAGCTGCACTTCCAGGCCGACGTCGAGTGCGTGGCGTGCCACGAAGACGCCAACAAGAGCATCCGCGCCACCGACAAGATGCTGCCGGCGCACCCCCAGTGCGACTCGTGCCACGACATCGATGAGGCCGCGAAGGGGAAGGTCGTCGACCCCAAGTCGGCCTGCGAAGATTGTCACAAGGGGTTCGACCCGAAGACCCAGAAGGAGCCGGCCAAGGCGAGCTTCCCGACCGCGAACCTGCTGTTCAACCACAAGGTCCACAAGGACAAGCAGATCGGCTGCGACACCTGCCACAACAGCTCGGTCACCAACACGATGCGCGAGGTCGGCCTCGCCACGCGCCTCCAGCTGCCGAAGATGGAGACCTGCCTGACGTGCCACGACGGCAAGACGGCGGCGTCTGCGTGCGCGACGTGCCACGTGACGGACAAGACGGGCCGCATCGCGCAGCAGTTCACGTCGGGCACGCTGCGCCCGATTCAGGGCGACCCTTTCGGCCTCGATCACGGGCCCCGCTTCGAGTTCTCCCATGGCACGCGCGCCAAGCTCGACCGGGCGCTGTGCCTCGAGTGCCACACCGAAGGCAGCTGCATGCAGTGCCACGACGGGCTGCAGAAGCCGCTCTCGATTCACCCCAACGACTACATCTCGTTGCACCCGGTGCAGGCGCGCCAGGACTCGCTGCGCTGTGAAGGCTGCCACCGGTTCCAGTCGTTCTGCGCGGCGTGCCACGAGCGCGCTGGCATCGGCCCCGACGCGGATCCGTCGCTGCGGGCCCGCAACGTGCGTGTTCACCCGGACTACAACACCTGGGTCAATGCGCCCTACACCGCCAACCACCACTCGGTCGCCGCGTCGCGTGACATCAAGTCGTGCATCGCGTGTCACCGGGAAGAGTCGTGCACGTCGTGCCATGCGACGACTGCCCTCGGCGGCACGCGCGCGGCCAACCCCCACCCGGCGAACTTCACCGCGCGGTGTAAGGCGCTGGCGGGCAGCAACGATCGCGCGTGCCTGAAGTGCCACACCAACGAGGACCTGGTGACGAAGGGGTGCCGGTGAAGCGCGCTGCTCTTGTCGCAGGCCTCTGGCTGTCTCTCGCAGGCTGCCTCAGCCCGGGCGCGCCGCTGTACGGGAAGCTCGACGAGAAATCGCCGCGGATGACGCAGATCGTGCCTCCGATTGGCGGCGACGCGGGTCTGCAGTCGGTGGCGCCGAAGCAGTTCATCGTGATCACCTTTTCCGAGCAGATGGAGCTCGACTCACTGCGCGCCGGCATCGTGGTTCGCAACCGCGACCGCAGAGAGATGCCGCTGACGATTCAGGTCGAGCCATCGCAGATCAGGCCCGTGACGGCGCAGGATCCCGATGGCGAGTTCAGTGTTCAGATCTCATCGGCCGAGCCCAGCGGCTTCGTCGTCGGGCCGTACCAGCTGATTCTGCGCACGCTGCTCATCGACCAGCAGGGCAACGGCCTCGACGGCGAGTTTCTGGGCGCCTTCTACGTGCAGTTCTAGAAGAGGCGGAAGCCGAGGCCGAGCCGCACCGCCCACGCGGTGCGGTACTGGATCACGCCCAGCGGCTCTTTGATCGCGTCGAGCCCGACGTTCGCCATCAGGAAGCCCGACATGTTGCCGCCCAGGTGCACTTCGGCCCCAGCGCCAATGGTCGGGACGACGTGCGTGCCCTGGGAGGTGAAGGAAAAAGACCACGGCAGCTCGAACTGCAGCAGGCCGGCGAGGGTGTCGCTGAAGCGGAGGCTGGTGACGAAGCCGACGCGCGGCCGAATCGCGACGTACGCGAAGTTCGCGCGGTCGTAGTACCGGCTGCCCGAGTTCGCCTCGAGGCCAATCGCCAGCGTCGGCGCGAGCTGCACCATGCCCTTGTCGTAGACGGGGAACTTGCCGCCGACCTCGAGCACGCCCGACGCGAGCAGGTAGTTGAACAAGAGCCGGACCTCGATCTCCATGAACGAGATGCCCTGGCGGAAGCCGGCCCCGAGCTCAGGGGCGCCCAGCAGGGCGTAGAGGCTCATCGCTCCAGGGGGCATCGCGGCCGGGGCGAGCACGCCTCCGACCCGGCGATCCGTCATCGACGAGACGTACGGTTCGATAGGCTTCTCGACCTTGGCGGCCGGAGCCTCTGAGACCTGGGCAAGCGACAGCGCGGCGACGAGAGCGGGGAGGATCATCACGCGCGCACCGTAAGCGTGTTTTTTGACGAGCTCCAATTTTCGCTACAGCCTTGTGGCATGAGCGCACTGCCCGATGATCGTCGTACGCGCCGTCGTGAAGCCGCTTACCTGCAGCGACGCCGCTACCCGCGCCTCGGCCTCGATGTCGACTGGTTCGTCGAATCGGAAGGCTGTTCGACGCTGGGACGCGGGCTCGAGATCTCTCCGCGTGGAGCGATGCTGCCGCTGACCTGCATCGGCAAGTTCAGCAGCGACGTCACGCTCTACGTCGCGCTGCCGGGGCGGGCGAAGATGTTCAAGGCGAAGGCCCATGCGGCGCCCCGCAGCGAGCGCGGCTGGGTGATTCAGTTCCACGAGGTCGACCCTGCGGATCTCGAGCTGCTGGCGAAGAGCCTCATCGACGAGCACGGGTTGTCGGCGCTGCCTTCGCTCGAGCGCAAGTACGCGAGGTTTGCGGGTCTCGAGGCCCGCGTCCTGGCCGATTCGCGCTGAAGAAGGTCGCTGATGTAGGGTCGGGTCGTGCTTCCCGCCACTGCCCAGACCTCGCCTCTGAAGGCTTCCGGTACCCCCCAACCGCCCCAGATCCTGATTGTCGATGCCGACGAGAGCGCCCGTTCGGTGCTCGCGGTCGCGCTGGGCCGGGAAGGGTTCCAGACGCTGGCGGTGTCGAGCTCGGCCGAGGCGATGCGCCTGCTCAACGGTGGCAACGGGCTGCCCGAGCTGATGGTGGTGGCCAGCGAGCTGCGCGAGGAAGACGGCTTTTCCTTCGTCGCCCAGCTGCGCGGTGACCGTCAGACGGGCTCGATTCCGGTGCTGCTGCTGGCGAAGGGTGACGAGCCCCAGTTTCACCAGCTGTCGCGCGTGGTCGGCGCCGACGAGATTCTGCTCAAGCCCGCCTACGCGCGCGACATCGCGACCCTGGCGCGCCTGCAGCTTTTGCCCGTGGCGAAGGACAACAGCCGAACGCTCGATACGGTCACCGCTCCAATCGCCCACGTTCTTCGCGCGGTGCTTGCGACGTCGCGGTCGGGCGTTTTTGAGCTCGAAGGCGGCCGCGGCCACATCGCCTACCGCCGCGGCAAGGTGCTGGACGCGAGCTTCGACGGCCTGCACGGCATCAACGGCCTGGTGCGATCGCTGGCGCTCTCGCGCGGCCCGTACAAGGTGATCGCCCGCAGTCTCGCGTTCGACGCCGCCTTCCACTGCACCCAGAAGGAGCTCGTCACCGTCGTCTTCCCCCGGCTGCAGCGGTGGGACGAGCTGACCGTGCGCAGCCTGCCGCTGGACGCGAAGCTTGGGCTCGACTTCTCGGCGCTGGGCAAAGCACTGCCCTCGATGCCGGACGCGGTGAACGGCGTGGTCCGGCTGTTCGACGGCCTGCGCGACGTGCGCCAGGTGCTGATGGACAGCCCGTTGGACGAGACGGTGTCGCTCGAGATCGCCACCCGGCTGTACCTGATGGGCGTGGTGGTGGCGCTGAAGACGGAAGCGGGCGGGGTGGCGAAGCAGGATCCGCACCTCTTCGAGCCGAAGCCGACCGAAGCGGTCGAGCGAATGGAGTCTCTGTTCGTCTCGAACGCCGCCCCGATTCAGGTGCTGGCCGAGACGCAGGCGAACGACGAGCACTGGGAAGACGTGGCTGGTGGCTCGGGCCTGGACATGGAAGATCCGTCGGCCGGCTGGTCGACCACGCGCACCGTCGAGGCCTACCCGCAGCAGGATCTCGCGCAGGAAGTGCAGGCGCAGCTGACGGCCTTCAACATCCAGCCAGTGGTTGAGCACGAGGGCGCTCCGGTGTTCGCCACCGATCTGCTCGAGTTCACCGTCGGCGAGACGCCGGCAGAAAGACCGATGGAGACGGCGCTGGCGGCGCCGATTCCGCTGGTCGAGGTCGCGGTTCCGCTGCCAGCTTTAGCGGTCGAGGCCCCTTCATCGCTGGAACACGCCTTCTTCAACATCGTCGAGACGCCCGCCTCGACGGTCGCGGCCGAGCGTTCGGTGTCGCAGGCAGTGCTGGGCTTCAAGACGGAAGAAGAGGCCGAGCTGGACGAGGCAGAGGCGCAGGCCGCGACCGAGCCGACCCGCATCGGTGCGCTGGGCTGGTCGGTGATCGCGATTCTGTTGATTGGCGCGACGGCGATCACGGCGTGGCAGCTGGCGACGAAGCACGAGCCGAGTGAGCTGGCGGTGGCGGTGACGGCCCCCGTCGCGGTGCCGCCCAACGAGGCGCCTCCGATTCACCTGCCCGAGGTCGCGGCGGTGGAAGTCATTGCAGACGAGCCGACCCTGTCGAACGAAGACTCGGCGCTGGCGTTGGTCTCGGCGACGCGGCTGTACGACGAAGGGAAGTTGAAGGAGGCGACGGCGGCGCTGGAGAAGCTGGTGGGCCAGGACTCTTCGAACACCAACGCCTGGATGCTGCTCGGCCTGGCGCGCTTCGACAGCAACGACATCGCGGGCGCGGAAGAGGCGGCCAACACGGTGCTGTCGATCGACCCGAAGGTGGCGCGGGCGTACCTGCTGCGCGCGACGATTCTGATTCAGGCCAAGAAGCGCCCCGAGGCGACCGCCGAGATCCAGAAGTACCTCGACCTCGAGCCCAATGGGCCTTTCGCGGACGAAGCAAAGGCACTGCTGAAGCGCTGATTTCGTGACGCGCAGGACGGGCGGGGGTAAACACCTGTTCACTGGTCCTTCGAGGGGAGTTGCTTGCGCGTTCTTGGGATTGACCCCGGCAGTCACTACCTCGGTTACGGCATCGTCGAGGAACGCCAGGGCCGGCTGATTCACGTCGGTCATGGCGTCGTTCGCGCAGGCCCAGGCCCGCTGGCTGAACGTCTGAAGGTGATCTTCGTCGAGCTCACGTTGGCGGTCGAAGCGTTCAGGCCCGACTCGGTCGCGGTGGAAGGCGTATTCACCCACAAGAATGCGCGCAGCGCGTTGATCCTCGGGCATGCCCGTGGGGTCGCGCTGTTGCTGGCGGCGCAGGCGGGGCTCGAGGTGCACGAGTACGCGCCGGCCCGGGTGAAGCGATCGGTGGGGGCAGGCGGCAACGACGGCAAAGACGCGGTGAGCCGCATGGTGTGCGCGGCGCTGAAGATTGAAGCCGAGCTCGAGCGGGCCGACGCGTACGACGCGCTGGCCGTCGCGCTGTGCCACCTGAGCCACGCGCGCATCGGGCTCAAGCCTTCGCCGTCGAAGAAGACGCCGCACCGCAAAGCCGCGATGACGACGTTCGCGTCGCGGCTCAAGCCTTCGTACCAGCGTGAGGCTTAAGCGGTGATTGCGTCGTTGAAGGGCCTGGTGACGAAGAAGAACGGGTCGGACGCGGTGATCGACGTTCACGGCGTCGGCTACCGGGTGTTCATGTCGCAGCTGGCGCTGGCGAAGCTGCCCGAACTCGGCAGCGAGACGTCGCTGTGGATCCGCACCGTCGTTCGGGAAGACGCGCTGGATCTCTTCGGCTTCGCGACCCAGCAGGAAGAAGAGCTGTTCCTCGCCCTCACGTCTGTCTCGCAGGTCGGCCCGAAGATGGCGCTGAACGTGATGAGCGGCCTCGAGGTCGACGATCTAATCGAGGTCCTGCGCCGGGGCGAAGTGGTGCGGCTGACGAAGATTCGGGGCGTGGGCCGGAAGACGGCCGAACGCCTGGTGCTCGAGCTCAAAGAGAAGGCGAAGCTGATGAGCCTCGAGGGCAAGCCGCAGCCGTCGGGCTCGCGTCCGGCGACGACGCCCGCGGGCGACCTCATCTCGGCGCTGGTCAACCTCGGCTACAAAGAAGGGCAGGCGGAGTCGGCGGCGCAGGCGGCCACCGATCGCCTGGGCGAAGAAGCTGCCTTCGAGCTGCAATTTCGCGAGGCGCTGAAGATCCTTCGCGGCTAACGCGGATTCGCCCGGATGTACTCTGAGACGCCCTTGGCGACCGAGATCAGGTTCGGCTTGATCGACGAGACGAGAAACGACTCGATCGCCGGGCCGATGGTGCTGCCGAGGAACCGTGGCACGCCGCGCACCTTGCCGGCGTCGACCTTCAAGTCTCCTGCGATGGTGAGGCGGGTCACGTTGGGTCCGACTTCGTCGTAGCGGTTGTGGCCCGAGCTATCGACCGCGTCTTTGAACGAGGGGACGATGGTTCGCCAGTCGCAGGTAAACGAGTCCGAGTGCCAGGTGGCGTGGTCGTCCCACTCGAGCAGATCTTCTGAAAGGAACTTGCGGACGACGCCGGGAATGTCGCCGCCCCCCTTCCAGCGGTTGAGCAGCTTGACCGTGCTGCCTTCGACGGTGCGCGACACCTGGGTGATGCCGCGGACGTTCGGCAGGTACTTCACCAGGTCGGGCAGCTTGTCCCGGTAGATCTCGAACACCAGCGCGCGGGCAAAAGGGATCTCGGCAGAGACTTCGAGTTTCATGGGGCTGACCTTTTAGCCTTTCGCGGTCGGAACCAGCGTGCCGACTTCGGGGGGACGGAAGCTGAAAGTGGGGCGCAGGCCCGGCGCGAGCATCGAGGCGGTGAGCTCAGACGACGGGCAGCAGGCGACGAAGCCTGGGTCTTCCTTCGCGGGCCCGGCGATCAGCTTCTCGACCACCATCGACGAATACTGATCCAGCGAGTCTTCGCGCGTGTTGCCGTTGAGCACCACCTCGGTGCCCATGCGCTCGGCGTAGCTGCGCACGCCGGGGATCTGAGACTGCAGCGGCGTGTAGCTCTCGGCCGCGACGCCGTTCTCGCTGACGACGTACGGGCCGTCGGGCGTCACCACCACCAGCGACATGTTGCCGCGCGTGTGGCCGGGGGTGCTGATGATCGCCAGGCCCTTGCCGAGCTTCACGTCGCCGCCCAGGAACACGATCTTCTCCGCGGGGATTCCTTCGACGCCCCCGGGCACGTACCAGACGGCGTTCATGGGGTGCAGGTCGACCACCGTGTCCCACTCGCTCTTCATCACCAGGAGCTTCGCGTTGGGGAACAGCGCGTTGGGCCCGAGCCAGCCCCGCAGATCCTGCACGTGCAGGTGGTCGTAGGCGATGAAGTCGACGTCGGCCGGCGACAAGCCGACGCGGTGCAGCTGTTCGGGCACGGTGCCGTAGTAGGTCGGGAAGATGCGTTCGCTGAGCAGCTTGCCGAACTTCGCGCTGAGGTCGGCGTAGAAGGTCGCTGCCTTGTTGCGCTCGTAGTCCGACGGGTTGAACAAAAGGGTCTTCGTCCGGCCCTCGTGGCTGAACTGCGCCACCTGCATCCGGTTCGTCATCATCACGAAAGGCGCAGGCGACAGCGCTCCGCCCAGAAAAGCGTAGAGGGTCGGGTAGGGGAAGGTGACCAGCTTGAACGTCGTGCACGCGTGCACGGGCCCGTCGGCCAGCAGTCCTTCGCGCGTGGCGAGCGCCGCCTTTCTCAGCTTCCGCAAACGCTCGCTGGGCAACCCTTCGGCCCACGCTTCGCACAGGCCTCCTGCCAGGGGTTCGAAGATCAAATGTCGTCCTCCCGTAAGCGCTCACGCGGTGCTTCTTCTGTTTCCTCGCTGCCGCCGACGTTGCGGTCGTCTTCCTCGGCGCCCTTGTCGTCGCGCGTGCGCGGGGTGGTGAGCGCGAACCCGAAGCCACCGACAAACGCCCAGCCGAAGCCGCCCGAGGCCGACAGCGTGGTGGTGGAGTTCGATTGGCTGTCGTACGCCGCGCGAGATCCGCTGATGCCGGGCGCGATCGCGAACCCGATTTCCGGCCGGATGCTCAGCATGCCCACCTTCACGCTGAAGCCGACCCCCGCCGAGATCTGGTGCTGCAGCGAAGTGAGCAGCGTCTGGTACTCGACGCGGGTCTGGTTGGTGCCCGTGGTGCTGAGCTGCGAGTTGCGCGTGTACATGAAGTCGTAGCCGAGCCCTACGTAGAAGCCCGACTGGTGCGAGATGAGCAGCTTGAGCCCGACGCTGAAGATGAAGCTCGTCGTGGCGGTGGGGCTGGTCTCTTCGCCGCGGCCCGATTGATCGGCGACGGTGATGCTCTGGCTGTATGAGGCGTAGCCGAGCCCGACCTGCGGCAGCAGCGCGATGTTGGCGATCGGCGACTTGTTGAGGGTGATCTTGAGGCCTGGCTGGATGCCCGCGGGCCCGAGGTGGACGTTGAGCGCGAGGTGATCGCCGAAGCCGTAGTTGGCGTTGGCTTCGAACCAGGGAATCGACAGGCCCTTGCTGTTCACCTGGTTGCTGACCTCGTTGCCCGCGATGTCCTTCGACGTCGTGGCGGGAGCGGTCTGCGATTGGTACATCGCCCCGGTGAAGACGTTGAGGTCGCCACCGCCGCGGCCGACGGCGGAAGCCATCTGACCCACGGTCAGGCTTCGCTGCGTCACGCAGCCTGCGCCAAGCATCACCAGAATCACCACGCCTGCACTCCGCATCGTTCAAGCCCCCTCGCGGGCGCATGCTACAACCTCGCGCGCCGATGGCGCGGAACGAGTCCCTGAGTCCCACAGTCGCCACTGACGAGGTTCGGCTCGAGGCGTCGCTTCGCCCAAAGAACTTCGGCGACTACGTCGGGCAGACCGCGGTCGTCGACAAGCTGAAGATCTACGTCAAGGCGGCGAAGGCGCGCGGCGACTCGCTGGATCACTGTCTGTTCTCGGGGCCTCCCGGCCTCGGCAAGACGTCGCTGGCGTACATCATCTCGTCCGAGATGGGCGTAGGGCTGCACGTCACGTCGGGCCCGGCGCTCGAGAAGAAGGGCGACCTGGCCGGGCTGCTCACGAACCTGCAGCCGCGTGACGTGCTCTTCATCGACGAGATCCACCGGCTGGCGGCGGCGATCGAGGAGTACTTGTACCCAGCGATGGAAGACTTCCGGCTCGACGTCACCATCGACACGGGCCCGGCCGCCCGCGCAATGAAAATCGAGCTGCCGCCCTTCACGTTGATCGGCGCGACCACCCGTACCGGGCTGTTGACCTCGCCGCTGCGCGACCGCTTCCAGATTCAGGAAAGGCTCGAGTTCTACACGCCTGCGGATCTCGAACGGATCCTGCTGCGCAGCGCCGACATCCTGGGCGTGACGATCGACGTCGAAGGGGCGCGCGAAGTGGCGAAGCGGGCCCGGGGGACTCCGCGCATCGCGAACCGGCTGCTGCGGCGGCTGCGCGACTTCGCCGAGGTCGAGGGAGACGGGACGATCACCCGGAAGCTCGCCGACGCGGCGCTTCAGCGGCTCGACGTCGACGCCAACGGCCTCGACCAGATGGATCGCCGGGTGCTGCTCACCATCATCGACAAGTTCAACGGCGGGCCGGTGGGCGTCGAGACGATCGCCGCGGCCGTGGGAGAAGAACGGGACACGGTCGAAGACGTGTATGAGCCCTTTCTGCTCCAGCAGGGCTTCCTGCACCGGACCCCCCGGGGCCGCGTCGCGACCCTGCGGGCCTTCGAGTACTTCGGTCGCAAGCCGCCCAAGGGCCAATCAACCCTGTTTTAGCCAGCGCGACATCTTTGACGTGTCGCAACCCCTCGAAAACTCACGGCACGCATGTCGGGTTTTTTCAGATTTTCAGTGGAGTGAAGATGTTCCACTGAGTAATTCCGCAGGTTTTTTGGTGAGTAGGGCCGGATCTCATGGCATTAGCGTTGCTGTAAGACGCAGCGCGGCACAAGCCGCCCCCCCCCATGAACGGCCCATCTTTCTTTCAGAGAACCCTCAAAAGGCCGACCAGCTGTGAAGGGGTCGGCCTGCATTCGGGGGTTCGGGTGGGGCTACGGCTGCTCCCTGCGCCCGCTGATCATGGCATTGTCTTCATTCGCACCGACCTCCCGGGCAAGCCGTCGATTCCGGCCCGGGCGGATTTCGTGGTGTCGACCGCGCTGGCAACGACGTTGGGCCGCCACAACGCGCGGGTCGGCACGGTCGAGCATTTGATCTCGGCGCTGTCGGGGCTGGGGCTCGACAACGTGCGCATCGAGCTCGACGGCCCAGAAGTCCCGATCATGGATGGCAGCGCCGCCCCGTTTACCGATCTGATCATCGAGGCGGGCATTCGCGAGCAGGACCAGGCGAAGAGCTTCCTCGTCATTCGCCGCACGGTGACGGTGCGCGATGGCGACAAGGTTGCGACGCTGGCTCCCGCGAAGAAGCTCAAGGTCGACTGCACCATCGACTTCAAGCACCCGCTGATCTCCGACCAGACCTACAGCCTCGAGTTTCAGGAAAGCACCTACGCGAAAGAGATCTCTCGCGCGCGCACCTTCGGGTTCGCCAAGGACGTCGAGAAGCTGCAGGCCAACGGCCTCGCGCGCGGTGGCTCGCTGAAGAACGCGATCGTGGTGGACGAGTTCTCGGTGCTGAACCCCGAAGGGCTCCGCTTCCCCGACGAGTTCGTGCGGCACAAGCTGCTCGACGCGCTGGGAGACGTGGCGCTGATGGGCCGCCCGGTGCTGGGCCACCTCACGGTGTACAAGAGTGGGCATGCGCTGAACCACAAGCTGGTGATGAAGGTGCTGTCGGACCCGCTGAACTACGAAGTGGTCCGGGCCCGCGCGCGCGACGTCGAACAGCTGGATCTGGTGTTCAACGATCTGGCGGCAGTCCTCGCTCCCCACGCCGCGTAGATTCGTTGCACGGGTCAGGGCCGCCGCATATACGCGGCGACATGACTCTCAAGCACTGCACGATTCTCTTCGCGGCTCTCGCCCTCGCGGCTTGCAACGGCAACAAGGCAGTCGGCTCGGGCACCGCCCCTTCCGAGGCGCCTGACCAGGTCGTTGCGACCTACGGCACGGGCACCAAGATCACCCTCAAGCAGGTCGATGAAGCGATCACCGACGAGCTGCTCGACCTCGAGAAGAAGAAGTTCCAGGCGCGCCGTCAGACGATCGACCGCCTGATTCTCGAGGCACTGGTGAAGGCCGAAGCGGCGAAGAAGAACCAGAAGGAAGAGGAATGGATCAAGGCCGAGATCGAATCGAAGATCCCGGACCCGTCGGACGAAGAGATGGCTGACTTCTTCGCGAAGAACCAGGCGTCGATGCCTCCGGGCGCGACCCTCGAGACGATCAAGCCACAGCTGGTCGGCTTCATGAAGCAGCAGAAGGGTCGCGACGTCGCCGCCAAGGTGTTCGAGGATCTGAAGAAGGCGAACAACGTTGTCGTCACCTTCAAAGAGCCGGCGAAGCCGAAGAAGCAGGTCGAGGCGAAGGGCCCGTCGAAGGGCCCGGACACCGCGAAGGTGACCATCGTCGAGTTCTCTGACTTCCAGTGCCCCTTCTGCAGCCGCGCGTCGGCCACCGTCGACCAGGTGATGGAGCAGTACGCCGGCAAGGTGAAGCTCGTGTTCCGCCACTTCCCGCTGGAGTTCCACGAGAAGGCGCCGAAGGCCGCCGAGGCCTCGCTGTGCGCCGACGAGCAGAAGAAGTTCTGGGAGTTCCACGACATGCTCTTCAAGAACCAGGAGAAGCTGTCGGTGGAAGAGCTGAAGACGTACGCGACGACGCTGGGCCTCGATGCGACGAAGTTCAACGAGTGCCTCGACAGCGGCAAGATGAAGAAGATCGTCGAGGAAGACACCGCGGCCGGAAAGAAGGTGGGCGTGACGGGGACGCCGGCGTTCTTCATCAACGGCACGATGTTGTCGGGCGCGCAGCCGCTCGAGGCGTTCAAGGAAGTGATCGACGCCGAGCTGAAGTAGCCGTGAAGTCGCACCTCGCGCTGGCGGCGGATCTTCCGCTGCCGGAAGCGCTGGCCGTCTACGAGAAGGTCGCTCCGTATGTCGGAGTCGCCAAGGTCGGGCTGTCGCTCTTCGTCGAGCACGGCCCGGCCGCAGTGAAGGCCTTCGTCGATCGGGGCGCTCGCGTCTTTCTCGATCTGAAGCTGCATGACATCCCCAACACGGTCGAGCTGGCGGCAACGCGCGCAGGCTCCCTCGGGGTGGCGTACCTGACGGTGCACGCGTCGGGCGGCAAGGCGATGCTCGAGGCGGCGGTGCGCGGGTCGGCCCGGGGCGCCGAAGCGGCTGGGCATGCGCCTCCGATCATCCTCGCGGTGACGGTGCTCACGTCGATGGACGACGACGCGCTCAAGGCGACGGGCGTCACGGCCTCGGTCGTCTCTCAAGTCGGGAAGCTCGCCGCGCTGGCGGCCGAGGCGAAGGTCGGCGGCCTGGTGTGCTCGGTGCGCGAAGTCTCAGCGGTGCGAATCGTGGTCGGGCCGCGGCTCGTCCTCTGCACGCCCGGCATCCGGTTGGCGGGCGCGGCGCAGGACGACCAGGCGCGGGTCGAGACGCCACAAGCGGCGATTCGGGCGGGCTCGAACCTGCTGGTGATCGGGCGGCCCATCTACGAAGCGAAGGATCCGGCAGCCGCGGCCGCCGGGATCCTCGCTTCGCTGACTGCATGAGCTTGCCGGCTCAGTCGACGAACTTCACGAGGCAGTAGTCCTTCTTGCCCTTCTGCAGCAGCAGGTAGCTGCGGTTGATCAGCTGGTTCGCGTCGGCGACGGCCTTCAGATCGGTGACCTTCTCTTTGTTGATTGAGAGCCCGTTGCCCTGGATCAGCTTCTTTGCCTCACCCTTCGAGGCGACGAGCTTCGCGTGGTCGCTGACCAGGTCGATCACTGGCAGGCCGGCGGCGAGAAGCGATCGTGGCAGCTCGGCCTGCGGCACCCCGGCGCCTTTGAAGACGGAAAGGAACTGGGCGTCGGTCAACGACTGCAGCTGGGCGAGGGTGCCTTTGCCGAACAGCACGTCGGTGGCGGCGAGCACGACCGTGAGCTCGTCGTTGCCGTGAACGCGAACGGTGATGTCGCTGGCGATGCGCTTCTGCAGCGCGCGGGCAGACGGGTTTGCGGTGTGCTCAGCCTCGAGCGCTTCGACAGTGGCGCGGTCGAGCAGGGTGAAGATCCGGATGTAGTTCTTCGCGTCGTCGTCCGAAGCGTTCAGCCAGAATTGGTAGAACTCGTACGGCGACGTGCGCTTCGCATCGAGCCAGACGTTGCCGTTCTCGGTCTTGCCGAACTTGCTGCCGTCACCCTTCGTGATCAGCGGGGTGGTGATGCCGAGCGCGGAGCCCTGGCCCTTGCGGCGCACGAGCTCGGTGCCGGTTAAGATGTTTCCCCACTGATCCGACCCGCCCATCTGTAGCTTCACGCCCCTGTTCTTCCAGAGCCAGAAGAAGTCGTAGCCCTGGATGAGCTGGTACGAGAACTCGGTGAAAGACATGCCGTCGCGGTCGTCGCCGGCGATGCGCTTCTTCACCGAGTCTTTCGCCATCATGTAGTTGACGGTGATGTGCTTGCCGACGTCGCGGATGAACTCGAGAAACGAGATGCCTTTGATCCAGTCGTAGTTGTTGACGATCTCAGCGGCGTTTGGGCCCGGCGTGAAGTCGAGGAAACGTTCGAGTTGTTTGCGCTGGCTCGAGAGGTTGTGGGCGAGCGCGGCTTCGTCGAGCAGGTTGCGTTCTTCCGATTTTCCCGACGGGTCGCCGACCATGCCGGTGGCGCCGCCGATGAGCGCGACGGGCTTGTGGCCGCACTGCTGGAAGTGCAGCAACATCATCACCTGGACGAGGTTGCCGACGCCCAGGGAGTCGGCAGTGGGGTCGAAGCCGATGTAGCCGGTGACGATCTCTTTGTTGAGCAGCTCGGCGGCGCCAGGGGTGGCGTCGTGAAGCATGCGTCGCCACTTCAGCTCTTCGATGAAGTCCTTCTTCATGGGCCCGGTGGTACCACGTCAGAAACTGGCGCCGTCGACCTTGTTGGTGGTCAGGCTGCCGAGGTCCACGCCATCGAGGCAGCGCACGTTAATGCCCTGGAATTCTTTGCCGTCCTTCATCGTGACGTGCGCGAACGGACGAAATGCCGCAAGTGCCGCAGGAAGTAGTGGTGCATCGACTTCTTGCCCCACTGGTAGTCGAGCAACGCATCATTTGGCGAGAGCAGCTTGAAGTCGACGAGCGCGACGGGCTGGATGACCGCCTGGGTCTTGCGGCAGATGGAACAGTTGCAGCGAAAGGTGTCGGAGAAGTCAGTGGTCGCCTCGAACCGAACTGCTCCACAGTGACATCGGCCTTGAAGGTCTTCAGTGGCGATCGATTAGCACGTAGGTTTCGGCCCGTTTGAGGCCCACGTCCCTGGCAAAAGGTGCATCGATGAAACGGATCCTTCTTGGCTGTGTCCTGACGTTTGCCGTGGGCTGCGGAGGCGTCTCGAGCACGGGAGGAGGCGGCGGAGCAGGCACGGGTGGCGGAAGCGGCACTGGCGGCGGTGTTGGCGCGGGCGGCGGCGTCGGCGCGGGCGGCGGCGTCGGCACTGGCGGCGGTGTTGGCGTGGGTGGCGGCGTCGGCGCGGGCGGCGGTGTTGGCGCGGGTGGCGGCGTCGGCACGGGCGGTGGCGTCGGCACGGGCGGTGGCAGCGGCGGAGCGGGCGGTGGAACGCCGACTGCCATCACGGCGCCAAACGAGACGTGGACGTGGGTCGATTTCCCCGGAGCCGTCTGCGGCAACGGCGTCGCGACCGGCATCGGCGTGAACCTCACCACGCAGAGCACCGACGTCGTCATCTACCTGCAAGGCGGCGGTGCCTGCTGGAACAACCTGACCTGCTTCACGCTGGGCTCGGCGGCGAACGTGGTTGGCGGCTACGGCTCGACGCAGTTCGCGAACGAGACCGCGAAGAACGGCTCGGTGTTCAACCGCGCGATGACCACCAATCCGTTCCGCACTGCGAACTTCGTCTACGTGCCGTACTGCACGGGTGACGTGCACGCGGGCGACGCGGTTCAGGTCTACGACTCGACGATGCCGAACAAGAAGCTTCACCACAAAGGCCGCGCGAACGTCGCCGAGTACTTGAAGCGGCTGAAGCTCACCTTCCCGAACGCGACGAAGATCTACCTCTCGGGCTCGAGCGCCGGCGCCTTCGGGGCACAGATCAACTACGAGCAGGTCGCCACGGCTTTCTCCTCCGCCGAAGTGCATGTGCTCGCGGACAGCGGCCAGATGGTGAACCCCAGCGGAACGCTGCTGAACGATTGGACGACGTCGTGGGGCCTCGTGGTCCCTGCCACGTGCGTCGACTGCCTCACCGACTTCACGAAGTACCCGGCGTGGCTGTCGACGACGTATCCGACGCGCCGGTTCGCGTTGCTTGCGTACACGCAAGACCAGACGCTGCGGCAGTTCTTTGGCTACAGCGCCGCGGACTACGAGACGCAGACGCGGTCGCTGCTGACGATGCGCTACACGCCGACCACCAACGCGAAGTACTTCCTGCTCGCGGGCTCGTCGCACACGATGCTGGGCGGGCTCTTCTCGGTCACGGCGCCGGGCGGCCCCACGCTGCTCCAGTGGGTCACGCGATGGAAGGACAACGATCCGACGTGGGCGAACGTGTTGGCGCCGTGATCTTGGCTCACTCGTCTCGCCTGACTGCCCCATGCGGGGCAGTCAAAGCGGCTCGCCTCGTTTCGCGTGATCTGACGACTTCCCCATGCGGGCAGTCAAAGCGGCTCAGAACGTTTGAACGGCCGCGAGCGGCACGGGCGGATTCGCGGGTGTGAAGGGCAGGCTGTCGAGCCACGAAAAGATGGGGCGCGGAGAGAGCGCGTCTCCGTAAAGCACCGCTTTCGCGGCAGTCGCGTAGCGGTCGATGATCGCCCGTGCGAATGCGGCGCCAGCTTCGGGTGAAGACAGCGCGGGCTCGCCGGTGTAGCCGGGGAATGGGCGCAGGGCGAACCAGGCCATGCTGGCGCCGGCGAGCTCCATTTCCTGGGCGCGGTTGGTGAAGCCCAGCGCGCGCGCAGTCTTCGCCGCGGCGGCGTAGATCCCGGTTGCGGTGAAAGACGGGCAGGGCGGCACGCTGCGAAAGCTGTCGCGCACCGTGTCTGGCGCGTAGTGCATCGCCACCGACGTCTCGAAGAAGCCGCCATGAAAATCCAGCGGCAGCCCACGTCGCGCGCGTTCCCTCGCGGCCAGATCTGGAATCGTGTCGAAGGCAGCCTCGATCGCGGGGTCGCTGCCGGCGTCGAAGTCGAGCAGTTGCTGCAGCAGCAGGTTCAGCGGCGAGAGCACCTTCACCTTGCGGCGCTGCAACAGCTCGACGCCTGTCTCGAGCGCGAGGGCGTGAAGCGGGCTGCCGTGAAAGGTCATCAGCACGACCCGCTGGGCCCCGGCGCCCGCGAGCGCGGCACACGCGCTGACCACCGCCGCCCTCACGTCTTTGAGCGCTGTGACGACCGTGCCCGGCCCCGGCGTCGGGTCGAACCCGACATCGAGATCCGGAGCGATCAGCAGCGGCCCCTTGTCCAGCCGCGCGTGCAGCTCGCGCGCGAGGCCCACGCTGATCAGGTGGTCGTTCAGCAGCGACAGGTGGGGCCCGTGGTACTCGATTGGGTTGACCGGCAGGTACACCACCGCGCCTTCGCGAAGTTCGTGCTCGTGCGCGACGAGAAAGTCGGACAGCGGCATGCCGATCAACCTCCGCGGGTGTGCATCTCGAGATGCGGGTCGGCCCGAAGCTGGCCGGGTGTCTTCAGCGCCGAACGCTGCTGCATCGCGAGGCGATCTTCCGCGCCCTTGTCGGCCCGGCGCGACCAGCCTTCGGTGATCAGCGGCAGCAGCGGCTCGCCGCGGCGAAGGGGCCCCTTCAGGTCCGTGCCCTTCTCGGCATAGAGGCAGGTGAACCAGGTGCCGTCGGCGGTGACGCGCGATCGATCGCACGTGCTGCAGAACGGAGCGGTGGTCGACGCGATGATCCCGAACACGCGGCCATCGGGAAGCCTGAACCGCTCGGCGGGGGCGCGCGAGTCGGACGCGAGCGCCTCGATCACCCCAAAGTGATCCGACAGGCGGCGAAGAATCTCGACCCGGGGGACGACCTGGGCGCGCGACCAGCGGGTCGCTCCGCCGACGTCCATGTATTCGATGAAGCGCAGCTCGGCCCCTTGCGTGCCGGCGTACTCGAGCAGCGGAATCAGCTCGTCGTCGTTGGTGTCTCGCATCACGACGGTGTCGAGCTTCACGCCCTTTGGAAACTTCGCGGCGGCGATGCCTTCGAGCACCTGCGCGTGGTGGGCGCGCCGGGTGAGGTTGAAGAACCGCTGCGGCTTCAGCGTGTCAAGGCTGACCGTGATCCGGTGAAGGCCCGCGTCGCGAAGCGCCTGCGCCTGGTCGGCCAGCAATACGCCGTTGGTCGTCAGCGCGAGATCTTTGATCTGCGGTCGGAGGGCGAGCAGCTTCACGAACCTGGGCAGCTGCTTTCGCACCAGCGGCTCGCCCCCCGTGAGGCGCACGCGATCGACACCAGCCCCGCAGAACGCGGCGACCACCGCATCGAGCTCTTCGAAAGAGAGGATCTCGCTGTTGGGCAGCCAGACGTAGTCCTCTTCCGGCATGCAGTACGCGCAGCGAAGGTTGCAGCGATCGGTGACGCTGACCCGCAGGCTCGAGATCGGCCGACGAAAGGCGTCGAGCGTCACGGGGAAACGGGGGCGCTCGGCTTCGACGGCTCTTCTTCCGGCGGGGCAGCAGCGATGGCGCCCAACGGCTGAGCGACGAGAGACACGGCGTCATCCTGGGCCTTTTTTTTCTCGCGCAGCAGCTCTTCGTTGCGCTTCAGCATCTCGGCCTTCTTCGCCACCATCTCGGCCTTGATCTTGAGCAGCCCTTCTTCGCCGATGTCGAGGAACGCGCGGACGACTTCGGGGTCGAACTGGGTGCCCCCGCAGCGCGCGATTTCCTGCACCGCGTTCGCAAAGGTGGTGCCCTTGCGGTACGGGCGGTCGCTGGTCATCGCGTCCAGCGTGTCGGCAACGGCAAAGATGCGAGCGCCGATGTGGATCTCTTCGCGCTTCAAGTTGCGCGGGTAGCCCTGGCCGTCCCACCGTTCCTGGTGCGAGAGGACGATGTTCGCGGGAATCGAGAGAAACTCGATCTGCTGGATCATCTGGTGGCCGATGTCCGGGTGCCGGCGCATGTCGACCCATTCTTCGGGGGTCAGCTTGCCGGGCTTGAGCAGCACTGCGTCGGGGACGCCGATCTTGCCGATGTCATGCAGCAGGGCGCCGCGGCCGATCTCGTCGAGCTCCGCGCCTTTGATCGACATCCGCATCGCGACGGCCGTCGTGTACTGAACGACGCGCTGCGAATGGTCAGAGGTCTCGTGCTCGCGGGCGTCGAGCGCCGTCACCAGCGCGAGCAGGGTGTTCTGGTAGGTGCTGGCGATGTTCTTCAGGGCCGAACGCAGCTCGGTGGTGCGGTCGCGGACTTTGCGTTCGAGCTTCTTCTGGTAACGCTTCCGGGCCAGCTCGATGCGGCGCTTTGCCAACGCGCGTTCGATCGAGCGGATCAGGTCGGTGAGCTTCGGTGGCTTGAGCAGGTAGTCGACGGCACCGCGGCGCAGACAGTCGACGGCTGCTTCGGTATCGCCGTAGCCGGTGAGCATGATCACCGAGGTGTCGGGGAACTTCTCGCGGAAGGTCTCGAGCAGCCACAGGCCATCGCGGCCCGGCATCTTCATGTCGCTGATCACCAGCGGCGTGTCTTCTTGCAGCGCGAGGTCGACTGCCATCTCGGCGCCGCTGGCGACGGCGCAGTTGTAGCCCTCTTCGCTGAGGAGCACCGAGATGACGTCGCGCACCGACTCGTCGTCGTCGACGATCAGAATGCGAGGAGGGACGGGAGGGATGGCTTCCACAGTTCTCTTTGACTCTAGGAGGAAGGGCGGTCGTACCGGAAGGGCTTGAGGTCCACCGACGTGCGTTGGCCCTGGATCAGCTGAGCGACGATTCTGGCAGTCACCGGAGCCAGTAACACCCCATTTCTGAAATGGCCCGTCGCCAGCACCAGGTTTCTCGAGGGGCCCGGCCCAATCACCGGCAGGCCCTTCGAGGCGTGGGGACGCAGGCCGGCCCAGCTGCGACTCACCGGCGCCTCCGCCAGGGCCGGGAAGAGCGAACCGACGGCGGCGGTGATCGCGGCGATGCCTTCGGCCGTGGTCGCGACCTCAAAGCCGGCGTGTTCCTGGGTGGTGCCCGCGATGGCGCGGCCGTCGGCGCGGGGAATGAGGTAGCAGCCCGGGCCGACGAGGATCTTCGAGGGAAGTGACGCGCCCCGCAGCTCGATCATCTGGCCGCGCACTGGCTCGACCTGCACCGGACACCCTGCGATCTGCGACGACCAGGCACCTGACGCCAGCACCACGTGGTCGGCGGTCTCGATTCCGTCTGCGTGGACGACTGCTTGATCGCGAAGCTCCTGAACCGCCGACGTCACCAGCCGCACTCCCGACCTGCGGGCCGCCTCGGCCAGCGCGGGCATGAAGGCGACCGGGTCGACCTGGTGATCATCGGGAAAGTACGTGGCCATCAGCACGCGCGGCGACAGCTGCGGCTCGAGCCGCCGGGCCTCGTCACCCGAGAGCAGCTCTACTCGCAGCGAGCAGGCGCGCTGCCAGGCGGCGGTGGCGTCGAGGCTGTGGGTCTCGTCGTCGGTGAAGGCCGCGGTGAGAATTCCACTTTCCAGGTACGTCGACGGCCGACCGCTGATCGCCGCGACCTTCGCCGCGAACGCCGGCCACAGCGTGCGGCTGCGCAGGCAGAGCTCGAGAAACGGCCCCGGCGCATGGGCCTCTTTCTGCGGAGCGAGCATGCCTCCGGCCGCCAGCGACGTCTGCGTCCCGTGCGGATGCTTGTCGAAGACAACCACGTCGATTCCAGCGCCACGCAGCTCGAGCGCGATCGACAACCCGATGATTCCGCCGCCCGCGATCGCGACCTTCACGGCACGATTTCCACCGGCTGAGGAGCTGCCGATTGCGGTGCGGCGCGGTGGGTTTGCCAGTACATCCAGACGAACGCGAGCGTCGCCAGAATCATCAGGACGATGGTTCGCACCGGGAAGCGTTTCACAGGAGGCCGTTATGCCGTCATCGAAGTCTCCTTGCACCCATGTTTGGCGGTGGTATCTGCCCGGCCGTCTTTCGCGATCCTCAAGGAGGAATTCCCGTGGCTGAAGTCTTCGACGTGGTTGTGATCGGTTCTGGCCCTGGCGGTTACGTGGCGGCGATTCGTGCCGGCCAGCTGGGCCTCAAGACGGCGCTGATCGAGAAAGACAAGAAGCTCGGCGGCACCTGCCTTCACCGCGGCTGCATTCCGACCAAGTCGCTGCTCTACACCGCCGAGCTGTACAGCCACATTCTTCACGCCGCTGAGTTCGGCATCGACCTGTCGAGCCCCACGGTGAACTGGGCGCAGGCGCAGAAGCACAAGCAGAAGGTCGTCGACAAGGGCGCGGCCGGCATCGACTTCCTGATGAAGAAGAACAAGGTCACGGTGGTGAAGGGCCACGGCCGCATCGCCGGGAAGGGCAAGGTCGAGGTCACCCTGAACGAGGGTGGCGGCAAGCAGATGCTCGAGACGAAGAACATCCTGCTGGCGATGGGCTCGGTGCCCAAGTCGCTGCCGAACGTGCCGGTGGATCACAAGCGCGTGATGAACTCGGACTCGATTCTCGAGATCCAGACGATTCCGAAGAGCATCATCGTGCTCGGCGCGGGCGCCGTCGGAACCGAGTTCGCCTCGGTGTTCGCGCACGTCGGCAGTGAGACGACGATCGTCGAGTTCATGCCGAACCTGCTGCCGATCGAAGACCTCGACGCGAGCAAGGAGCTCGAGAAGATCTTCAAGCGCCAGCGGAAGATCGAAGTGATGACCAGCACCAAGGTCGAGAAGGTCGAGTCCCACGCGAAGGGCGTGAAGGTGACGGTCAACACCGGCACCGAGACCAAGGTGCTCGAGGCCGAGATTCTGTTGTCCGCCGTCGGCCGTTCGCCCGTGACGAACGACGCGGGCCTCGACAAGACCAACATCAAGCTCGATCGCGGCTTCGTCACGGTGGACGCGAACCAGCGCACCAGCGAGCCGAACGTCTACGCGATCGGCGACATCACGCCGTACCCGATGCTCGCCCACGTCGCGAGCGCCCAGGGCATCGTGGCGATCGAGCACATCGCCGGCAAGAACCCGCCGCCGATCAACTACGATCTCGTACCGAGCGCGACCTACTGCTACCCGGAAGTCGCGTCGGTGGGCCTCACCGAGAAGAAGGCGCGCGAGCGTGGCCACGACGTGAAGACGGGCGTGTTCCCCTTCAGCGCGATCACCAAGGCCTCGATCTCGGAAGAAGGCATGGGGATGGTGAAGGTGGTCAGCGACAAGAAGTACGACGAGGTGCTCGGCATTCACCTGGTCGGGCCCCACGCCACCGAGCTGCTGGCCGAGGCCTGCATCGCGCTCAAGCTCGAGACCACCACCGAAGAGATCACCCGCACGATGCACGCGCACCCGACGCTGTCAGAGATCATCAGGGAAGCGGCCGAAGCGACGCTCGGCCACGCGATTCACATCTAGGCTTCAAGCGGCAGCGGCCTGCTGCTCGGTGTTCCACAGCCAGCCGGCGAAGCTGTTCCGGCTGTGAAGCAGGCCGTGCTGCACGTCTTCGATCGCCAGATCATCGGCGACGAGGCGCAGGTGGGCGAAGAGCTCGAGCAGCAGCTCGAGGCCGACCTGGCTCTCGAGGAAGAGCATCCCGTCGCTGGTCATCCACGCCTCGAGGCGGCCGCCCTCGACGGTCTCGATCAGGAAACAGTTCTTGATGCCCTTCACCGGCACCGCGTTCGGGAACTGGGCGATCGCCTCGATCATCCGCGCGCGGGTCGCCTCATCGAAGGTTCCGGCGATGGGATTCTTCGGCAGCTCGACCAGATCTGCGGGGAAAGAGATGCTGTTTTCAGAACCCTTCTTCAGTCGGACGATCGTGAACTCGTAGGCCATGTTGCTGAACAGGACCCACGAGCCCTGGTGGGTGTGAAATCGCCGAAAGCCCGAACGCTTTCATCGGCTTTGCGGCATGGGTAAAGGTAGGCGGGTGTCTGGTGCGACGTGCTTGACCCGGGCTGCCGGGGTCAATACATCCCCCGCACGATGGCGACCCCCGATCGTTTTGCGCTGCCGCAAATCGCCGACACCAGCCGGAAGCCCGAGTGGCTGAAGGTGCGCGTGCCCAGCGGCGGCGGCTACGAACGGATGAAGGCGATCGTGCGGCGCACCAAGCTCGCCACGGTCTGCGAAGAAGCGCGCTGCCCGAACATCGCCGAGTGCTGGGGCGGTGGCACGGCGACGGTGATGCTGATGGGCGAGGTCTGCACGCGGGCCTGCCGGTTCTGCCACGTGAAGGTCGGCGCGCCGCCTCCTCTGGATCCGATGGAGCCCGTCAACCTCGCGCTCGCGGTGAAGGAAATGGACCTCGAGTACATCGTGGTCACCTCGGTCAATCGCGACGATCGGCCAGATGGTGGCGCCTCGCACTTTGCCTCGGCGATTCGCGAGCTCAAGGCCCAGTCGCCGAAGACGACGGTCGAGGTGCTGATTCCCGATTTTCAGGGCAAGGAAGACGCGCTGGCGGCGGTGGCCGAGGCGCGGCCGCACGTGGTCGCCCACAACATCGAGACGGTCGAGCGGCTGACCCCGAAGGTGCGCGACCGCCGGGCGACGTACCAGCAGTCGCTGGAGGTGCTGCGGTACCTGAAGCAGCGGCCCGAGAAGCTCTATACGAAGACGTCGATCATGGTCGGCCTGGGCGAGAGCCCCGAAGAGCTCGAGCAGGCTTTCAAGGATTGCCGCGAGGCCGGGGTCGATGTGCTGACGCTGGGCCAGTACCTGCAGCCGTCGCAGTACCACCTGCGGGTCGAGAAGTTCGTCAGCCCTGAGACGTTCGACGAGTACAAGAAGGTGGCAGAGAGCCACGGGTTCCTCTATGTCGCGGCGGGGCCGCTGGTTCGTTCGTCCTACCGTGCGGCTGAGTTCTTCTTGCGTGGACTGATGGAGCGCGAGCGTACGGCGAATGCCAACCCTTAATCTGCTGCAAGCCGTGAACGACGCCCTGCGCGTCGAGATGCGCCGCGACCCGCGGACGATCGTAATGGGGGAAGACGTCGGCAAGTTTGGCGGCGTGTTCCGTGCGACGGCGGGCTTGTACGAAGAGTTCGGCCCTGACCGCGTGATCGACACCCCGCTGGCCGAGGGCGGCATCATCGGCACGGCGATCGGCATGGCGATGTACGGCCTCAAGCCGGTGCCTGAGATTCAGTTCTCGGACTTCATCTTTCCGGGCTTCGATCAGATCGTCAGCGAGCTGTGCAAGCTGCGGTACCGGTCGGGCGGGCAGTACACCGCTCCGGTGGTGATCCGCACGCCGTTCGGTGGCGGCATTCGCGGCGGGCATTACCACTCGCAGAGCCCCGAGGCGTTGTTCATCCACCAGGCGGGCTTGAAGGTGGTCGCGCCCAGCAATCCGTATGACGCGAAGGGGCTGCTGCTGGCCTCGATGCGCCAGCCGGACCCGATCATCTTCTTCGAGCCGAAGCGGGTGTACCGCGCGTCGAAGGGTGAGGTTCCCGAAGGCGACTACGAAGTGCCGCTGGGCGTAGCGAAGGTGGTGCGCGAGGGCACGGCGATGACGGTGATCGCCTGGGGAGCGATGGTTCACGAAGCCCAGCTGGCCGTCGACAAGGCCGCCGAAGCGGGCATCGACTGTGAGCTCATCGATCTGCGCACGCTGTGGCCGCTGGACATCGACTGCATCGTCGCCAGCGTCGAGAAGACGGGCCGCGCGGTGATCGTTCACGAGGCGCCGCGCACGTGCGGCCTCGGCGGTGAGATCTCTTCGCTGATTCAAGAACGGTGCTTCGTGCACCTGCAGGCTCCGGTGAAGCGGGTCACCGGGTGGGACACCCCTTTCCCGTACACGCTCGAAAACGAGTACCTCCCGCTGGCACCGCGAATCCTCCAGGGCATCGAGGACACCGCGAAGTTCATCGTCTGACAAGGAACGACAATGGCGCTCTACGACTTCAAGCTTCCTGACATCGGCGAAGGTGTCGTCGAGGGAGAGATCGTCAAGTGGCTGGTGAAAGCCGGCGACGAGATCAAAGAAGACCAGCCGATGGTCGAGGTGATGACCGACAAGGCCACCGTCGTCATCCCCAGCCCCAAGCGCGGCAAGGTCACCAAGACCTGGGGCAAGGAAGGCGAGATCGCCAAGGTCCACCACGCGCTGGTGACGCTCGAGCTGGGTGAAGGATCTTCTGCGACTCCGGTTGCGGCTGCCCCCGTCGCTGCTCCTCCGAAGACCAACGGTCACACCGCGCCGGTTCCGGCGATCCGCGCCGAGGCGAACGACAAGGTGCTGGCGACGCCGGTGACGCGTCGCATGGCCCGTGAGCACGGCATCGATCTGGCGACGGTGTCGGGCTCGGGGCCTCAAGGGCGCGTGACGAAGGTCGACGTCGAGGCACTGATCGGAAATGGCGGGGCGATGAACGGGTCAGGCCCGGTGGCGGCGAAAGCGCCGGCGGTTCCGCTGCAGGTGGCGAAGGGCGACACGCGGGTTCCGATTCGGGGGATCCGGAAGAAGATCGCCGAGAAGATGGTGAAGTCGAAGTTCACCGCGCCGCACTACACCTTCGTCGAAGAGATCGACGCGACCGCGCTGGTCGGCGTGCGCGAGCGGATCAACGCGTCGCTGAAGGACGGCACGAAGATCTCGTTCCTTCCGTTCTTCTGCAAAGCCCTGGTAGGCGCCTTTCGCGAGTTCCCGGAAGTGAACGCCAACATGGACGAGGCGACCCAGGAGCTGATCGTTCGCGGCGAGATGAACGTCGGCATCGCCGCCGCCACGCCTTCGGGCCTGACGGTGCCGGTGGTGAAGGGCGTCGATCGCTTGTCGATGAAGGCGCTGGCCGGCGAGATCACCCGGCTCGGCAACGCGGCCCGCGACGGAAAGCTCAAGATGGACGAGCTCACCGGCGGCGGCTTCACGATCACCTCGCTGGGCCAGACGGGCGGCCTCTTCGCGACGCCGATCATCAACCACCCCGAGGTCGCGATCATGGGCATCCACAAGATGCGCAAGCGCCCGATGGTGGTCGAGGACGACCAGATCGAAGTGCGGCAGATGATGTACCTGTCTTTCTCTTTCGATCACCGGGTCATCGACGGCGCCGTCGGCGCGGACTTCGCGTACGCGGTGATCAAGTACCTGGTGAACCCCGAGCTGCTCTTCCTCGAGATGGCCTGATCCCATGGCCCGGCCTCAAGTCGCGAGGAACGTGAAGAAGAAGGCGGCCGCTCCCGCTGCGGCGAAGGCGAACGGAGTTCACAAGAACGGCGTGACGCACGCGTCAGCACTGACGACCGCGCAGCTGCTCGAGGTCTACACCGCGATGCTGCGAATCCGCGTGCTGGACGAGCGGATGATGACGCTGCAGCGCCAGGGCCGCATCGGCTTTTACGGCACGTGCTCGGGGCAGGAAGCGGCGACCTGCGCCAGCGCCTACGCCCTGCGAAAGACCGACTGGGTCGTGCCCGCGCTCCGCGAGGCCGGCGTGATGCTGATGCGCGGCTTCCCGCTGGTGCCGTACATCGCCCAGGTCTTCGGCAACTGCGGCGACATCACCAAGGGCCGCCAGATGCCCTCGCACCAGGCGGGCAGAGAAGTGAACCAGGTCAGCTGGGGCTCGTGCATCGGCTCGCAGCTGCCACACGCGGTCGGCATCGCCTTCGCCGCGAAGCTGCAGAAACACGACACTGTCGCGATGGCGTACATGGGCGACGGAGCCACCAGCAGCAACGACTTCCACACCTCGATGAACTTCGCCGCTGTCTTCAAGGCGCCGGTGGTCTTCGTCTGCCAGAACAACCACTGGTCGATCAGCATCCCGACCCACCGGCAGACGGCCAGCGAGTCGATCGCGATCAAGGCCGTCGCGTACGGAATGCCGGGCGTGAAGGTCGACGGAAATGATCCCGAGGCGGTCTTTGCGGCGTGCGCGGCCGCGGTCGAGCGCGCGCGCAACGGCGGCGGCCCGTCGCTGATCGAGTGCGAGACGTACCGCATGGGTGCCCACTCGTCGTCCGATGACCCGACGCGCTACCGCGATCAGGCCGAGGTCGATGCGTGGAAGTTGAAGGACCCGATCGACCGCACCCGCGCGAAGCTGATGAAGGCAAAGGCGCTGACGGACGCGAGCGACGCGAAGCTGCGCGACCAGCTGCTCAAAGAGATCAATTCGGCGATCAAAGAGGTCGAGGCGCTGCCGAACCCTCCGAGCTCGACGCTGTTCGAAGACGTCTACGCCGCGCTGCCGTGGCACCTGCAGGAACAGCAACAGGAGTTCCAGGAAGCGTTCGCCCGCGCGGGCGGTGACATGGGCGGCGGCCACTGAGCGACGTTCGCGAGCTGCTCGCCGAAGCCCAGGCGGCGGAAGTGAAGGGCGACAAGGCCGACGCGATTCGGCTGCTCCGATCAGCGGCTGAGATCTACCGCGACCAGAAGCTCGGCATGAAGGCGATGAAGCTGCTGCGGCACATCCGCCGGCTCGAGGGAAAGGACGAGGATGCTCCGCCGCTGCAGGTGGTGCCAGATCCGGTGATTCCCTTCGAAGCCCAGCTGTTCCAGGGGCCGAAGACGCCGCGCGTGATGCCCGACCGCGGGCCGATGCTGGCCGACCCGAAGCTCGAGGCGTGGTGTTCGTTCTGCTGCAGGCCGAGCACAGAAGTCGGCCGGCTGGTCGCGGCGCCGACGGGGACTTTCATCTGCATCGCGTGCATCCAGGCCGCGAAAGAGATGTTGAAGTGAGCACCACGGTCTACCGGCTGGGCAGGGTGGAGTACCCCGACGGGCTCGACCTGCAGGCTCAGCTGCAGCGCGCGCGAATGGCGGGGGCGGTGGACGACACGCTGCTGCTGCTCGAGCACCCGCCGGTGCTGACGATGGGTCGGGCGGCGAAGGCGTCGAACATCCTGACTCCAGCGGCGCAGCTGTCGAAGCTGGGCGTGTCGGTGTTCGAGACGGATCGCGGAGGCGACGTCACGTACCACGGGCCCGGGCAGATCGTCGGCTACCCGCTGATTCACCTGGTGCCGGGAAAGCAGGACGTGCGGAAGTACGTGCGGGGCATCGAAGAGACGCTGATCGTGGCGCTGCAGCACTTCGGGATCACCGCCACGCGCATGCCGCAGTGGCCAGGCGTGTGGTTGGCTGAGTCGAAGCTGGGCGGCGCGCGGAAGATCGGGGCGCTGGGCGTGCACCTGTCGCGCTGGTACACGCGGCATGGGTTCGCGCTGAACGTGAGTCCGAACCTCTCGCACTTCGAGCTGATCGTGCCCTGCGGAATTCGCGAAGCGGGCGTGACGTCGATGGAAGCCGAGCTCGGGCGGAAGGTGCCGATTTCCGAGGTCGAAGACGTGCTCGCGCAGACTTTCGGTGAAGTCTTCGGGTCGCCGATGGTGGACGCTGCGCCGCCGCTGCGCACTGTGAGCGTCGTGGCGCACCGCAGCGGGTTCGTTCTCGTACTGCAGCGCACCGAGGCCCGCGGTGGCTTCTGGCAGCCGGTGACGGGGAAGATCGATGCCGGCGAGACGGCGGCGCAGGCAGCGCAGCGCGAGCTGTCGGAAGAGACCTGGCTCACCGCGAGGGTCCGGCCGCTGGACTACGTGCATGCGTTCGCGATGCGTCAGACGCAGCCGCCGCTGTTGATCGAAGAGACGGCGTTTGCGGTCGAGGCCCCCGAAGGCTTCGAGCCCCGCCTCGACCCGTCTGAGCACCGGGCCTTCGAGTGGTTGCCTCGCGCTCAAGCGATCGAACGGTTTGAGTTCGAGGGGCTGAAGGAAGCGGTGCGCCGCGCCCTGCCGGGTTAGCCCAGCTGCGCGTTCTCGAGCTCGTGGGTGCGGCGGCGGATGAGCTCGACGAGGGTGCGGACGCCGACGCCGGTGGCGCCCTTGCTGTGGTACCCGCGTTCTTTCGGGCTCTGCGAGGGGCCGGCGATGTCGAGGTGGACCCAGGGGGTCTCGCCGACGAACTCCTTCAAGAACATCGCCGCGTTGATCGCGCCGCCCCAGCGTTCGCCCGAGTTCTTCATGTCGGCGACTTCGCTGCGCAGCGCGTCCTTCTGCAGATCGGTGACGGGCATGCGCCACAGCTCTTCTCCGGCGCCGCGCGCGGCCTCGAGCAGGCTCCACACGGCCTGGTCGTCTTCACCGAACGCGCCGACGATGTAGTGGCCCAGCGCGATCATGCACGCGCCCGTGAGCGTCGCGAGATCCACCATCAGCGCCGGCTTGCTCTCGTTGGCCCAGGTAAGGATGTCGCCCAGCACGAGGCGGCCTTCTGCGTCGGTGTTGGTGATCTCGACGGTCTTGCCCAGCCGTGACACCAGCACGTCGCCCGGGCGGTACGCGGTGCCCGACGGCATGTTCTCGCAGGCGCCCATGTACGCGTGGACGGGGAAGGGCGGCTTCAGCCAGGCGATCACGGACATCGCTCCGAGGACGGCGGCCGAGCCGGCCATGTCCGTCTTCATGTCGACCATGCCTTCGGCGGTCTTCAGCGACAGGCCACCGGAGTCGAAGGTGATCGCCTTGCCGATCAACGCGACGTGCGGCCGCTTCGCGTGCTCGGGGTTCTGCGGCACGTAGCTCAGGTGGATCAGGCGGGGCTCTTCCTTGCTGCCCTGCGTGACGCCGATGAACATGCCCATCTTCAGCTCATCGAGCTTCTTGCGGTCGCCCAGCTGCAGGTTGAGGCCCGCTTCCTTCGCCATCTTCTTCGCTTCGTCGGCGAGCGCCGTCGGCGTCATTGTGCCGGGCGGCTCGTTCACCATGTCGCGGGCCCAGTTGGTCGCCAGGGCGACGCGCTGCGCGAGCTCGACGATCGGGTCGTGCGCCTTTGCCTGCGCCTTGTCCTTCTTCACGCCGTCGGGCAGCAGCAGCGTCACCTTGTCGACGCGCGGGGCCGCCTTCTCTTCGCGGTTGGTCGTGCGCCAGCGATCGTAACGGTACGCGCCGAGCTCGAAGCCTTCGACCACTGCCTTCAGCGCCGCCTCGTCCTCGCGAACGATCGGCAGCGCAAACGCCACCGACCTCAGCCGCAGGCGATTGGCCGCCTTGATCGCCCGGCCACACGCCAGCCGCAGCACTTCCGACGTGAAGCGCGTCCGGCTGCCCAGGCCCAGCAACATCACCCGGCCGGCCGCCAACTTCCCGTGCGTGTGGAGGATCAGCGACTGCTCGGCCTTGCCGCGAAACCCTTCCTGCGCCGCCGTCTTCAGGATCAGACCGCGCAGCTTCTTGTCGGCAGACAGCAGCGGCTTCGGCTGCTTCTTCTTGTCGGTCAGCTCATTATCGAACAAGGGCACAACCAGGAGGTCAGCGCGCGCACGCGAGGCGTCGCCCGAAGCAAAGGAGAAATTCATGGGTGGGTCGGTTCCTTCAGGATGATGAGAAAAAGCCGCCCGGATGGTAGCCAAGCCCCGGGGAAGGGCCACAAGATTCCCCACTCCAACATGCCCGCGTTGCTCTTGAACCTGACCGCAGTCGACCGCCTGGCCGCCCACGCAAGCACCTTGCCCGCCGAGTTCGCGCGGGCGATTGGCGAAGATCTCGAGTACGCCCGCTTCGGAGCGGCGCTGCCCGACCTGCCCTGGTTCGGAGGCCTCTCACTGGGCGTACAGGCCTGGTTCGGCCGCAGCGAGGCGCCACACTACAGCCGCCTGCTTCGCGAGAAGGCGCCGGTGGCCTTCGGGCTCAAGGCCGCCGAGCTCGTCGCCAACGGAGCGCTGGTCGGCACCGAGGCCGGGCTCGCTTTCCTGGCCGGCTACTTCACCCAGCTGTGCATCGCCCGTTCGCTCGAGCCCATCGCCCAGCGCCTGATGGTGACCCAGCGCCGCCAGGGCGAGAGCGAGACCGCCTGCCGCCAGCGCATCGAGTGGACCTGGTCGCTCTTCTACCTGGAAGAGCTTCACGGCCCGGCGACCGTCGCCACCGCAGCCATCCGCGCCCGCCTGCAGATTCGAAAGGCCAGCGCCACGCGCGGCATCGGCCGCGGCATGTACGAGCTGATGCGCGTGAGCTCGTACGATGCGCTGGGCGAGGCGCCCACAAAGGTTCAGGTCGACGGCTGGGTGCGCGGGCTCTACCTCTTCTCGTTGGCGCTGAGCAGCCCGCTCGGCCGGCTCAAGGCGCTGCCCGGTGCCCGGCTGTCGGTGAAGGAGCTGTACCGCGCGCCCGGGCTCGACGTGTGGAGCGCCGTCGAGACCGGCTTGAACCGCACGCGCGCCGCGTTGACGGTGCTGGGCGGGATGATTCGCCGCGGCAGCTTCACCGCGAGATCGCGCGGCCGGTTCCTCGAGGTGTTGCCCGAAGGAGCGCCGGCCTCGAATCCGATCTTCGAAGGGCCGACGGCAGCTACGGCACCGTCACCGTGACGGTCTGATCCGTCGTCGACAGCAGCACGTTTGCGTGCGCCGGCTGCGGCGCGAAGGGATTCACCACCCACGCGAGCGCATCGACGATGGGGTTGCCCAGGGTGGTGCCGGTCGCTCCATTGACGAAGACGCGAACGGCGAAGCTGCTGTTCGAGCGAAGGGCCTGCGCTCCGAAGGCGCCGCTCAAGTCGCCCGTCGCCTGGTCGCGCGAGAACACGGCCGGCATCAGCACCGCTTGAATTCCGGTGGTGAGGCTGACGCTGCGCGCCGCGATCACGCCGTAGTTGAAGCCGCCCGTCGGGGCCGACGCTTCCTTCACCGTCGCGGTGCCATTCATCGTGATCGGCCCGAACGCGTGATCCGAAATCGCGGTCTCACCCGCGACGCAGTTGACGCTCTTCAGCGGGTTGGAAAGGAAGTTCATCGCGATGCCGCCGGCGCCGAAGCCCAGCAGCAGCGGGGCCGGCACGTACTGCCCCGGCTTCAGGTCGGTGAGCACGTACGGGTAAGCGGTCTGCTGCGGGTTGGTGAAGATGCGATAGCCGCCCTGCAGCTGGGTGAGCAGGGCTTGCGGGTCGGCGCCGCCGAGGAAGCCGGTGGGGCTGATCGCCGAGATCTGCAGGTTCTGACCCAGCGGCGGCTTCGGCAGCGTGATCGTGCCGGCGATCGTGCACAGCTCGGGAGGCGACGCGCCCAGGTACAGCTTCACGTTCTCGGCGCTCGCCTTGTACGGATCCGAGAAGTCGAGGGTGATGGTCAGCGCGTCCGACTGAAAATCGAGAAACGGAATCAGCTGGCCGTCGTCGTCGCGATCGAGAATCGCGCTGAGCCGGTGCGCGCCTGCGGCGAGCTTGGTGAAAGTGAAGGGGATCTCTTCCGCCTTCGTGGGCTTGGTGAGCTTCACCGTCTGCGCGTTGCGGGTGACGCCGACCTGCTTGCCGATGCCGAAGGCTCCGACCACCACCACGCCGCTGATCGTGCCGACCGCCGGGCCCGCGCGCACCCACTTCTCGACGTGAAGCTCTTCGTCGCGGCCGTTCGCGCTCGCGAAGTACCTCACCTCGGTGGTCGCGGTGAGCTTCACCTTCAGCGGGCCTTCACCCTCGATGCGGCCCTTGGTGGTGATGCGCGGATCCGCGCCGTCAAGGCTGACGAAGATGGTCGACGGGAAGTCGGTGGTGAAGGTGACTTCCACCTCGCCATTGAACGGAGCGGCCGCTGGGCTCGCCGTCGTCACCGGCGGGGGAAATCGACCCAGCGGCTCGAAGCGCGCCGGAGACGGCGACTGGCCGCAGGAGAGGAGGACGAAGCTGACGGCGGCGGCGAAGGTGCGCATTTTGGCCGCGCATTCGGCTCGCGATTGACCCCGATGTCAACGGGGCGGGCGGGGCAGCGGCTGCGCCTCGTGGTTGAGCAGCGGCGAGAAGAAGCAGTCTTTCTTGGTGTACTCGTCGAACGAGAAGGCGAACCGGTAGCTGGCGGCCGCGCGCTGGTTGCAGTCGCTGCGCTCGCAGAAGCGGCACGAGACGCCGGTGGGCACGGCGTCTCGGTTCAAGTCGACCGTGGTCAGGCCGTAGGCGAGGTACTTCGCGTTCTCGGCGTGGGTGCCGAGCCCAATCGAGTACGCCGTGCCGCGGACGATCGAGCCTTCCACCGGCTGCAGCTGCACGCGCGCGAAGCAGAAGTACGTCGAGCCGTCGGGCATCTGCGAGTACTGCCGGGTGAGCTGCGACGGGTTCAAGAACGCCAGGTGCACCGCCCACTTCCCGCAGCTGCCGCCGCCCTGCGCGAACTTGAGGCCAGTGCCCGAGTAGCGCTTGCTGATGTTGCCGGCGATGTCGGCGCGCACGAAGTGAAACGGCAGGCCACGGCGCCTCGGGTCAGCGAGGTTGCAGACGCGGTGGCCGACGGTCTCGTAGGTGACGTTGAAGATGTTGCTCAAGAGCTCGAGGTCGTACCGGGTGCGCTGCACCTGCGCGAAGAAGTCGCCGTACGGCAGCATCAGCGCGCCGGCGAAGTAGTTGGCGAGGTTCACCTTGATCAGGGTCGGCGTCTCGGCGTGCCGGGTCGGCTGCCCGACGATGCGGTCGAGCAGGCGGGCCTTGTCGATCACCAGCAGGCCCAGCGAAGCGGCGAGCTGGAACTTCAGCGGCTGTTCCGTCAGGTTCGGAGACAGCGTCAGCACCTTGCGCTCAGGATCCAGGCGGCGCACCACCGTGCTGCCCGGCGTGGCGTCTGCGTATTCCACCGCGAAGCCGAAGCGGTCTTTGATCAGGGCGGCCAGCTGCGACGACAGAATCTGCCGTTCGAGCTTGTAGTCGGCGCGCAGCTCTTCGGCGGCCTCTTCGAGCTCGGGGAAGTAGTTCTGGTGCGACTGGAGGAAGTCGGTGACCTCGTCGAAGGGCGAGTAGTCGAGCCGCACGCCTTCGGTGGTGCTGCTGCGGGTGCGATCTTCCGCCGACAGCTGGGCCATCACGTTTTCCAGCTGGGTGCGGGTGTTCTTGTAGAGGTTGAAGAGCGCGGCGACGGTGCCAGCGAGCTTCGGTTCCGCGGACAGCGACTGCAGCGATTCCTGATCGAGGTTCAGCGTCTTCAGCAGCGGCTCGTCGAGCAGCCGGGCCAGCGCCTCGTCGACGCGCCCTTCGCCCAGCTCGCCCATGAACTTCTCGGGGTCGACCTGGAACAGGCGCAGCGCCTTCCAGAGAAGAGGGAAGGGGGTGACGCGCTTGCCCTTCTCGATCAGGTTCAAGTACGCGGCGCTGACGCCGAGCTCGCGGGCGGCGTCCGACTGCTTGATGCTCTTCGACATTCGAAGCGCGCGCAGCCGGTGGCCGAGGTTGGCGTTGAGCGCGTTCTCGTTCATGCGGCACCTGTACATGGAAGCGCCAAGGTGTGGGAAGAAGCTGGTCGTGACTTCCCCCGTGCGGCGCAGCGAGCTGACGTGTCCCGGCCACTCGCTGAAGATGATGGCGAAGGCGGCAGCCTCGGAAGCAGACGAGGTGATCTTCGATCTCGAAGACGCGTGCGCGGTGTCGCAGAAGGACGCGGCGCGGAAGACGGTGATCGAGGCGTTGGGCGCGGTGCCTTTTTCTGGCGGCAAGGTGCGCGCGTACCGGGTGAACGGGGTCGAGACGCCGTGGTGCTACCGCGACGTGATCGACGTGCTCGAGGCAGTGGGCCGGAACGTGGACGTGGTGGTGCTGCCGAAGGTGCGAACCGCAGATGACGTGCGCTTCGTCGATCGGCTGATGACCCAGGTCGAGCTGGCGAAGGGCTTGCCGCCGGGGGGAATCGGTCTCGAGGTCCTGATTGAGACCGCGGCAGGCCTTCTTCACGTCGAAGAGATCTCGCGCGCGTCGCCGCGGCTCGCGTCGCTGATCTTCGGGGTGGCCGATTTCGCCGGTGACCTCGGCGCGCGCGACTTCAGGCAGGACGCTGATCGCCTCTTCTACTACCCGCGCATGCAGCTGCTGACCGCGGCGAGAGCGGCCGGCCTCGACGCGATCGACTCGGTGACTGTGCAGTTCAAGGATCTCGATCAGCTCGCGCGCGACGCAGCGAACGCGGCGCAGCTGGGCTTCGACGGAAAGTGGGCGATTCACCCGTCGCAGCTGCCGGGGATCCACGCAGCGTTCACTCCGACGAAGGAAGAGATCGCGCGCGCGAAGGCGATTCTCGACAGCTACCAGAAGGCCGACAAATTGGGCCTGGGCGCGATCGTCTACGGCGACGAGATGGTCGACGCCGCGACGCTGAAGGTGGAAGAAAAACGGCTCGCCGTTGCGCGACGAGCCGGGCTTGTTGGTTAACCGACTTCGAGCAGCTCGACCTCGAAGATCAGGGTCGAGTTGGCAGGGATCACGGGCGGGAAACCACGCGCGCCATAGCCGAGCTCGGGCGGAATCGTGAGCTTGCGCATCCCGCCGACCTTCATCCCCGCGACGCCCTGGTCCCACCCCTTGATCACCTCGCCCGCGCCCAGCGAAAACTCGAACCCTTCGCCACGATCGCGCGAGCTGTCGAACTTCGAGCCGTTGGTGAGGGTGCCGACGTAGTGCACCTTCACGTCCTGCCCGGCCTTCGCTTCGGCTCCGGTTCCAATCTTCAGGTCTTCGATCTGCAGCGCCACGGTCGCTCCGGGGAAAAGAGGAAAGGCCGCGACCCTACTTCTGCGCCCGCGGTTGGTGGAGCCCGATCTGGTTGCCTTCGGTGTCGAGCACCAGGGCGATGAACCCGGGGTCGCCGATGTCGGTCTTCGGCAGCACGACCTTGCCGCCCGCAGAGGAGACCCGCGACAGGCAGTCGTCGAGCTTCATGCCGGCATTCAGGTAGACCAACGGCCCGTCGGGGTTCGGCCTGCGGCGGGCGTCGTAGATCAGCGCGCCACCCACGGCCAGGTCATCGGCAGGGAAGATGGCGTTCGGGGTGCCGGCGAAGACTTCGGACTTCAGCGTCACGGCCAGCATCGACTCGTAGAACTTCGTCGCCCGGGCCATGTCGATCACCGGCAGCTCGAACCAGTTGATTGCGTTGTTCATGTGCAGCTCCATTCATCGTGAGGCGGGCGGTGAATTCCGCCGTCGCCTTCGAAGCGCAACATCGCTGGTGGCTGTGTCAGCGTTGTGTCAGGTTTGAAGTGCGATGCGACGGCAGGCCCGCCTTTTTGCGATCACCGAGTTCCTGCGGGCCCGGAAGACGGGGGTGACCGCCTCGGTGTTGGCCGAAAGGTTCCACGTCACGCTGCGCACCATCTACCGCGACCTCGACCTGCTGCGGTCGGCCGATCTGCCGCTGCATTCTGAGCAGGGGCGGGGCGGCGGGTATGCGCTCGACAAGCACTACTCGCTGCCGCCGATCAACTTGAGCGCGCGCGAGGCGGCCGTGATGATCGCCGTCTGTAACCACGCGGTACAGATGCGCCTGGTGCCCTTCGCCGAGTCGCTGGGACAATCGCTGGAAAAGATCCGCGGCGCGCTGTCGGCGTCGACCCAGCGGGAGCTGCTCTCGTTGATGAACGAGCTCAAGTTCGTGGGAGTGCCGGCCGCCAACTCGCTGCCCCCGGTGCGCAAAGCCGTCGAAGAGGCGTGGTTCAGCCAGCGGGCGCTGCGCGTGCGCTACCTCAAGACGGACAACAACGAGAGCGCGCGCGACGTGAAGATCGAGAGCATCTTGATGGAACGCAGCCTGACCTTGCTGAGCTGCGTCGACATCAACACGGGCGAGAAGCGCCAATACCGACTGGATCGCTTCATCTCGGCCTCCGTTCTGTAGATCGTCATCGCTGTGTCAGGAGGGCGCCAATTCACTCCTGCGTGCCGGGCTGGCAGCGGCTAGCTTGCCCTCGTGACCCCAGACCCGATTGCCGTTGCCGACCGCGCGCTCGTCCTCAAGCTGCATGGCGTCCTCAGCGAGATCGACCCCGTTCGCTGGAAGGACGACGCGGCCGGGAGCCTCAAGGTCCGGTTGAACGCGCTGCAAGGCGACCTCGAGAAGCGTGAACGCCTGGTCGACCTGGCCGGCGCCCTGAAGATGAACCTCGCCCACCTCGAGCAGCCCACGCCCGACGTGAAGACGCGGTGGCTGACCTTCAAGAAGAGCCTTCAGCCGGCGTACGAGAAGATCGCCGCCTCGCTGCGCGCCGAGAAGATTCACGTGCCGACCCTGCGCCCCACGAACTGGGCCCGCAGCGCGTTTCATGTCGCCGGCGCGGCCTTCGCGATCGTGCTGATCGAGGTCATCCCCACCCCGACGATGCTGACGTACGCGGCGCTGCTCTACGCGGTGACGTTCTGGTGCATGGAAATCGGCCGGCGGTACGTGCCGGCCGTGAACAAGATCCTGATGGCGTTCTTCAAGCCGATCGCCCACGCGCACGAGGCGACGCGGATCAACTCGTCGACCTGGTACGCGACTGCGCTCGTCGCGCTCACCCTGACCCGTTCGCCCGTGCTCTGCGTCGTGGCGGTGGGAATCCTTGGCGTCGGTGACCCCCTCGCAGCGCTCGTCGGCCGGCGCTTCGGGCGGATCAAGCTGATGCACGGGCGATCGCTGGAAGGCACGCTGACCTTCTTCATCAGCGGCCTGCTCGTCGCGTTCGGGCTGCTGCGGATGCTGCACGGGGAAGTCGGCGTCGGTGCGGCGCTCGCGATCTCGGCGGCCGCGGCCCTGTTCGGCGCCCTGGCTGAGCTGCTCAGCCTTCGCATCGACGACAACCTTTCGGTACCCCTGGCCGCTGGGCTGGGCGGGGCGCTCGCGATGGTCGCCTTCACTTAAGCCTTAGGGCCTCAGTCGATCATCTGAGGGGGTTCCGTAGGCGGGTTTCCCGCGACGCGGACGCGGTTTCGGCCGGCGTGCTTGGCGGCGTACAGCGCCTTGTCGGCGGCGCTGATCAGCGCGTCCTTCACCAGCGCATCGTCGGGAAACGCGGCGACGCCCACGCTGACCGTCAAGGTCCCGCCTGGCTGCACGTGCTGGTCGACGAAGCTGAACTCGGCAATTGACGCGCGCAGCCGTTCGGCCCTGATCACCGCGCCTTCTTTGTTGGTCTGCGGCAGCAGCAGCACGAACTCTTCGCCGCCGTAGCGCGCGGCGATGTCGGTGATGCGCCCACGAAACCGCAGCTCGGGCAGGTCGCCGGTGTCGGTGAGGATCCGCGCCAGCTGGCGCAGCAGCTCGTCGCCGGCAGGGTGGCCGAGCTGGTCGTTGTAGTTCTTGAAGTGATCGACATCGAGGAACACCAGGCCCACTGGGTTCCCGTACCGCGCGCCGCGGGCCAGCTCGGCGGTCAGCGCTTCCTGGAAGTAGCGGTGGTTGTAGAGGCCGGTGAGCCCGTCTCGCAGCGCGAGCTTCTCGAGCTCGGCGTTGGCGGCCCGCAGTGACGCCGTCGCGTCCATCACCTGTTGGTGCAGCTTGCGTTCGTGATCCTGCAGGTCCGACAGGGCGCGGGTCAGCAGCGTGTTCTTCTGATGCAGCGCGTCGACGAGCTTCTTGTTCTCGAGCTCGAGCGCGCGTTCTCGCAGGGCGCCGTGGACGACCTCCTTGAGCTCGAGCAGCCGCACCGGCTTGTTGAGGAACCGGTGAACGCGGGCCTTGTTGATCGCATCGCGCAGCTCGTCGATGCGCTCAGAGGCGGTCAGCAACACGCGCACGGCATCGGGGCGCAGCTCGGCCGCCTTCTCGAGCAGCTGAATTCCGGTGAGGCCCGGCATCATGTGGTCGGCGACGATCGCGTCGAAGGGCTCTTTGCCCAGCAGCTCGAGCGCGGCGGTTCCATCGGCCGCGGTGGTGACGTGAAGCTCGCGACCCAGGTAGTCCGCCAGCATTCGGACGATGTCCTTGTCGTCGTCGACCAGCAGCAGCCGCCAGCGGGTTTCATCGTTCGCCAAGTTCTCGACCTCCCGCGAAGCATAGACCCACAAATCACCTTCATTTCATTTCCTGCTTTCGCCGGGCCGCAGGCCAAGCGAGAGTTGGTGCACAGCATGGCGAAAGACGTACGACCGCGAATTGGGGGAGCGGTGGCAGCTGCGCTTCTCCTCCTTCTACCGATTCGCTCCACGGCCCAGGAGCCCGACGCGCCCGAGGATGCGGGCGTGCCGGCTGACGTGGTCGAGGCGCCCGATGCGGGGTTCGAAGAAGTCGATGCCGGCGTCTTCGCGGTGGTGTTCGACCCAGCCGCTCCTGACGAGTCGGGTCTCGAGGCACTGCTGGCCGAACAGGTCGGCTCGGCGGCTTCCCGCACCGCAGAGAGCGGCAGCAGCGCGCCCGGCACCACCTGGTCGATCAGCGGCACGGACCTGAAGCGGTACGGCATCCAGTCGGTGGAAGAGGCGATTCGGTACCTCGGCCACGGCATGACCAGCTACGAGTACGACCAGCGGCTCAACGCGGCGTTCGGCGCGCGAGGGTACCTGTCGGACAACATCGGCTTGCACATCGCGATCTTGATCGACGGCAACCAGGCCGGCGGCAGCGCGAAGACGGCGCGCGGAACCCAGCAGTACATGATGCCGATCGAGCTCGTCGATCACATCGAGATCGTCCTCGGGCCCGGCTCGGTCATCTACGGCAACAGCGCGATGCTCGGCGTGGTCAACATCGTCACCCGCAAGGGCTCGTCGCTGGAAGAGGCGCACGTGGTCGCTCAGCTCTCGGGCGGCACCGCGGCCGACAAGTGGGCGAAGGACGCGACGTGGGGCGAAGTCTGGGGCAGGGCGGCGGTCTACGGCGGCACGAAGCTGACCTGGCGCGGCGACCCGTTCGATCTCGCGGTGCACTTCGCCGCCCGGTGGGATCGCCAGCAGGGTCGCAGCGCGTGGCGCCCGATTCTTGGGGTCTCGCCCTACGCCGATCGCTTCGGCGCCTTCGAGCGCGAAGACGTCTTCAACCGCGACGTGCACGGCCGGCTGTTCGCGCGCGCGACCTGGCGCAAGTGGACCTTCATGACGACGGTGGCCATCGGCCAGACCACCGGCACGGGCCCCATCGAGGCCAGCGGCAAGAGCAGCGCCTTCGAGCCCGAGTACATGCTCGACGCGATGTGGGCAGACCAGGTGGGTTCCCGCGGCGACCTCTCGCTGCGCGCGTACATGGTGGTGTTCGACTCGTACGCGACGCTGGTGCCGGTGCACAACGACGCAGCGAAGTGCCGCGCGACGGTGCGTGTCGATCAGTGTGCCGACACGCTTCACTACGTGAACTTCCGCCCGTTCATCGAGCCGATTCTGACGTGGGACTGGAACCGTGACGGCTCTCAGGTCACCACCCTGGGGGCACAGCTGTTCCTCGACGGCAGCGTGATCACCTCGGGCGTCGTGGCCACCAAAGGCGGCAACGTCGACTACGACGAGCCGATCGTCGCCCCGCTTCCCAATGCGGCGGCGTACATCCAGCACATCTGGCGCGCGAAGTACGCGAGCATCAACGCGGGCCTGCGCGGCGACGTCGGCTTCCTCGGCTGGGCGCTGTCTCCAAGGCTCGCGATCACCGCGAACCCGTGGACGAACGGCACCGTGAAGGGCGTCTTCTCGACGGGGTTCCGCAACCCGAGCATCACCGAACGTTTCCTCGAGATCGAAAACTTCCTCACCGCGAACCCCAACATCATGGCCGAGCACGTCTACTCGGGCGAGCTCGGGGTGGCGCAGCGGTGGGGCGCGCAGAACCTGCAGCTGGCCGTCTTCGCCGCGGTGTGGGACGGGCTGATCACGACCCGGGGCATCATCGTCAACGGCGCCTTCTCGTCGCAGTTCGCGAACATCCGCACCGTCTGGAGCGCCGGCGCCAACTTCGCCTGGCAGGGCGCGTACAAGGCGTTCGAGTACGCGCTTTCGGCGAACTACGCGCCGGGCCGATTGCGGTTGCCGGCCGACATCGCGCAGTCCACCGACCAGCAGCTTCGCGATCAGCGCATCGATCGCACGGCGCTCGATCGCTACGGCTCGAAGGCCTTTGACTCGGTGTTCCTGCCGGCCGACGCGATGCCTGACTTCTACGCGACGGGCCACGTCTCGCTGGGAATGGGCGAGGGCCGGCCGCGCGTGTCGGTGGCCGCGAACCTGAACTCGCCGCGGATGAGGGTCAACTACGCCAGCGAGGCGACGCTTCTCGATCTGCGCAACCTCGATGGGCCGACGCTGCCGTGGTCGATCGATGTGCGCGCGGCGATCGAGCACCAGGTGGCGCCGCGGGTGGGAATGCGGATCACGGTGACGGGCCGTTCGCTGGGCACGGTGCCGACGTCGGTGCGCATCGGTGACAGCAGCGCGCCGCTGCCGACGGGCGGGGTGGGGGCTTCGACGAACCCGGTCGCTCCGTTGAGCGCGATGTTGGAAGCAAACGTGCGGCTCTGATCATGGCGCCCCGGGTCCTCGTCTTTGCGCTTCTCTTCGTGGGCACTGCCGCCGGCGCCGATGATCTGCCCGTGCAGCTGCAGGTGAACCTGCTGTCGAAGATGTCGACCTACGTGCAGAACTTCGTTCCCGCTGGCACCGAGACGGTGAAGGTGCTGGTGGTGCACCCGGGGCCGAAAGACGGGCCGACGCGCGGCGCGCAGTCGCTGGGGAGCACGATCACGCAGGTCGGCAAGCTGGGGAAGTACGGCGCCGAGCCGAAGCTGGTCGCCTATGGCGATGCGAAGACCTTCCGCGCCACGTTGGCCGCTGAAAGGCCGCAGGTCCTCTACCTGGCGCCCGAGCTCGACAGCACGCTCACCGCCGAGATTGTCGAGGCCGCCACGAGCAGCACCGTGCTCACGATCTCAGGCGTTGCTGAGCATGTGCGGCTCGGCGTGGTGCTGGGCTTCGCGCTGATGGAAGGCCGGCCGCGCGTGCTGATCAACCTGAAGCAGGCGCAAAAGCAGCAGATCGTCTTCCTGAGCGGGCTCGTGTCCCACTCGGTCGTCGTCGACAAATAGCCGTTAGCCGACCAGCCCCTTCGCCAGCAGCGCAAGGCCACTCAAGTCTTCGATCGCGTCACCCAGATACGGAGCGGCCACCGCGATCGCCCCCGGCGGCAGCTCGGCCGACAGCCTCGCCAATAACCTCTGATCGCGCTGCACCCGGGCCAGCTCGACGTTCGCCAACTGCGCCAGCTTCGCCATGCCGTTGATCGTGTCGAACGACGCCGTCGGCTCCAGCGCGAACGACTCTGGCCGCGTCAGGCCTTCCGCGCGCGCCCAGCTGCGGTTCAGCACGAAGCCTGCGAAGGGCAGCTGCATCTGCAGGATGCGATCGCGGAAGTAGCGCGCCTCGGTGAGCGCCGCTGCCTCGGGGCTCGTCACCAGCAGAAAGGCCGCGTTGCCGCCGCGCAGCAGGTCGCGCACGCCTTCCGCGTGTTGCCGCATCGGGGCGAACATCCCCGCGAAGGCGCCCAGGAACTCCTGGATCTCGGCGAACAGCTCGGCGCCGAACACCTTGTCGAACACCGAGCCGATCAGCTCGGTCGCCTTGCGGAAGATCGAGAGCCGGCCCTTGCCCGGCAGGAAGAGGTTGATCACCCGTTCGTCGAGGAAGCGGGCCAGCTTTCCCGGCGCCTCGAGGAAGTCGAGCGCGTTGCGCGCGGGCGGCGTGTCGAGCACGACGAGGTCGTACTGGCCGCTGGTGCTCAAGTCGTACAGCGCCTCGGCCGCGGTGAATTCCTGCATGCCGGCCACCATCTCGGACAAGTGGCGAAACAGCCGGCTGCTCATGATGCGCTGGGCCTGCTCGGGCGAGCGCGCCATTCGCCGTACCAGCGAATCGAACACCACGTCGGGGTTCAGCATCCACGCGTCCAGCGTTCCGGTCGTCACTCCCGCGGCGTCGAGCCGAGCGCGGCTGATCGGCGTCGGTGCTTTCGCGTTCTCTTCGATGCCCATCGCCTGCGCCAGCCGCTTCGCCGGGTCGATGGTGAGCACGAGCACCCGACGTCCGGCCTGTGCCGCCGCCAGCCCCACCGCTGCAGAGGTCGTCGTCTTGCCGACGCCCCCCGCGCCGCAGCAAACGATCACCTTCTTCGACTTCACCAGCTCGGCCAGCACGCGGCGTCCTTATCTCATTTCCGCAACCTGCTAGAGATCGCGGGATGACCGGGACGATGGAAGGGAAGACGGTGTTGATCACGGGCGGCACGGCGGGCATCGGCAAGCAAGCCGCCCTCGCGTTGCTGCAGCAGGGCGCGCACGTGGTGATCATCGGCCGCAACCCCGAGAAGACGAAGGGCGTGGTGGAAGAGCTGAAGACCCGCACCGCCAACCCGAAGATCGACTTCCTGCTGGCCGACCTCTCGTCCATCGCCGAGGTCCGCCGCGTCGCCGCCGAGTTCATCGCGAAGTACCCGCGCCTCGACGTGCTGCTCAACAACGCCGGCGGCATGTTCCCCGGGCGCAGCACGACGGTCGACGGCTACGAGCGGACGATGGCGACCAACCACCTCGCGTACTTCGTGCTCGCGAACGCGCTGCTGCCGGTGCTCGAGAAGTCAGCCCCCGCGCGGATCATCAACGTCTCGAGCCGGGCCCATGTTCGTGGCGCGCTGGACTGGGACGACATGATGGCCGAGAAGTCGTACTCGACGTGGGCGCAGTACTCGCGCAGCAAAGCGGCCAACATCCTCTTCACCCATGAGCTCGCGCGGCGGCTGAAGGACAAGCAGATCACCGTCAACTGCCTGCACCCTGGCTTCGTCGCTTCCGACTTCCTCGCCAAGCCCGGCTTCTGGAGCTTCATCAAGCCGATCGCCTACCTCTTCGCCATCGACGAGATCGAAGGCGCGAAGACGAGCGTCTACCTGGCGTCTTCGCCCGAAGTCGAAGGCGTCACCGGGAAGTACTTCGCTGACAGCCGCGAGATCCGCCCGCGCGCTTTCGCTGTCGACGATGTGGCAGCGGCGCGCCTGTGGGAGCTCAGCGAGCAGTGGGCGGCGAAGGTTCCGCCGCCAGCAGCGCAGCCAACCGGCGCGTGAGCTCTCCGCCCGTCGCGTTGAGCTCGGGCATCGTCACCGTGTCTTCGGGGTCTGGCAGCAGCGTCAGCGCCGCGTGCGCCCGCGCGATGCGCTGCAGCTCGCGCTGACCCAGCACGTCGGGTCCTTTTCCGAGCACCTCGCAGACGGCCAGCCGTTCGGCCGCGGTGAACGGGTCAGCCGGCAGCCGGTTCACGATCACGCCCGCAACGGGGAGGCGATGCTTCTGCAAGCCGCGCCTCAGCTCGATCGCCTCGGTGACCGGCAGCGTCTCGGGCAACGTCACCACCACCGTCGCTGTTTCCTGCGGGTTGGTGAGCACGGCGAGGCCGTCTTTCGCGGCGCGCAGAATCGGGCCGCCCGGAATGATGCGGGTGAGCAGCTCGGGAATCTGTGCCAGCGCGAGCGCGTGGCCGGTGGCGGGCGAGTCGATGACGCAGTGCTCGAACGCGAAGCCGCCGTCGGGGTGGCGCTGCCGCATCAAGTCGAGCATCCGGTACATCACGCCCATGTCCGAGAACCCGGGAGCGGCCATCAAGAACCGCCTCAGCGCCTGAGACTTCATCGCCGCGTCCGCCAGGATCTTCATCGGCAGCGTGTCCTGCAGAAACCGCCGGTGACCCATTGAAGGGGTCAGCAGGCAGCCCCAGATCAAGTGCGCGAGCCCCTGTGGTTCTTCGGTGAGGGGCCGCACGCCCAGCGCCAATGAAACGGCCGACGGCGTGTCTTCGTGGGCGGCGATCTCGGCGATCAGCACCCGCTTGCCGGAAGCCGCGAAGGTTCGGGCGAGGGCGGCGGCGACGGTGGTCTTCCCGACTCCGCCTTTGCCGGTGACGATCACGAGCCGACGGCGGTTCAGCTCGAGCAGGGCCACGACACCGCCTTAACAGATCAGGTAAACGCCAGCGGGCCCATGGCAATTCTCAAACCGTTCAGAGGTCTGCGCCCGCCGAAGGAAGCCGTGTTGCAGGTGGCCGCTCCGCCGTACGACGTGGTGAACAGCGCCGAGGCGCGCGCCTACGCCGATGGAAAGCCTGACAGCTTCTTCCAGGTCTCGCGGCCCGAGGTGGGGCTCCCCGAGGGAACCGACGAGCACTCGGACGCCGTCTATGCCCGGGGCGCGCAGAGCCTGAAGGACTTCATCGCCCGCGGCGTGCTGGTGCAGGACGCGACGGCGCGCTTGTACGTCTACCGGCAGCAGATGGGCGCCCACGTGCAGACGGGCCTGGTCGCGGCGGCCAGCGTCGGCGAGTACGACGCTGCGAAGATCAAGAAGCACGAGCTGACGCGCGCCGACAAAGAAGACGACCGCACCCACCACATCGACGCCCTCGACGCGAACGACGAGCCGGTGTTTCTCGCCTACCGCGCCGTGCCGGCGATCGACGCGTTGATCGCGCAGATCACCTCGCAGCCGCCCGAGTACCAGTTCGTCACCGACGACGGCATCGGCCACACGTTCTGGGTCGCCGACGAATCGTTCAACCCGAAGCTCGACAGCGAGTTCAAGAAGATCGACGCGCTGTACATCGCCGATGGTCACCACCGATCGGCCGCCGCGTCCCGCGTGCACGCGCTGCGCAAGGGCAGGGCCGGAAACCACGACAGCTTCCTCGCGGTGGTCTTCCCCCACAACCAGCTGCAGATCCTCGACTACAACCGGCTGGTGGAGGATCTGAACGGCGCGACGCCCGAGCAGTTCCTGCAGAAGGTGAAGGCGAAGTTCACCGTCGAGAAGACGACCACCGCGAAGCCTGCCGCGGTGCACCGGTTCGGGATGTTCCTCGAGGGCCAGTGGTACGCGCTGACCGCGAAGCCGGGCACGTGGGAAGAGACGCCGACGGGCGTGCTGGACGTGACGATTCTGCAGAGCAACCTGCTCGCTCCGCTGCTGGGCATCGGCGACCCGCGGCTCGACCAGCGCATCGACTTCGTCGGCGGTATTCGCGGCACGGCCGAGCTCGAGAAGCGCGTGTCGTCGGGCTCGGCGGCGGTCGCTTTCGCGATGTTCCCCACCACGCTCGAGCAGTTGATGGCGATCGCCGACGCGGGCGAGATCATGCCGCCCAAGTCGACGTGGTTCGAGCCGAAGCTGCGTTCGGGCCTCGTCGTTCACCCGTTCTGAAATCGGCGACGCTCTTTGCGTTGCTGCTGGGCGGGTGCGCCGCGACGCGAGGGCTGCCGATCAGCGCGCCGGGCGAGCTTTTGTACCGGATCACGGTCATCGAAGCCCGCACCGTCGACGTCGAGATCCTTCGGGTGCGCGAGGGGCCGGCGGCCTTCGACTTCACGACGCCAGTTGTGTCGACGGTGCTCGTCGAGACCGCCGACGCTCGGGTCGTCGCCTTGCCCGTACCGCCCGGTGGGGCGCTGGAGCTTCCGAACGAATGGGTCGCGGTGCGCTACCGCTACCTGGTCGACGCCGAGTCCCGGGATCTGGCGCGTGGCATCGAGCGTGAGGGTGATCTGCTGCTTCCCACCGCCGCCGTGCTGCTTCATCCGCGCGTCGGCACGCCGCAGCTCACCGCGACGATCAAGGTCGACGGCCCCACCCCGTTCTTTCCCTGGCCCAGGCAGACGGTGACGGCGCAGCAGCTGGTCGAGCCTGCCTTTCTCGCCCTGGGAGGCCGGCGCTGCGGCGACGTCGCGCTGCTCGGGCCCGTTCACCCGCTGGGGGATCTCGCAGTCTGCGAGTGGCTGCGTGCTGCTGCCGAAGACGCTCGAATCGACCGCGTCACCATCGCCGTGATCCCCGTCGCATCTGACGAGGCGAGCCCGTACGGGCAGAAGCTGGGACGGTCGCTCGCGTTCCTCATCGGCACCGACGCCACGACCTTCGCGAACGACACCGTCGCGCTTCACACGCTTCTGCACCTGGCGATTCCACCCAACGACACCTGGCTCACTGAAGGCTTCGCCACGTACCTCACCGAGGCAGCCCGCGGCCGGCACACGCCCGAAGCCGCCTGGGCCGAGCTGCGCGAAGGGCTGCTGCGGGGCGCCGAGCTCGCCGGCAACCAGCCGCTGGACGCGATCATCCGCGAAGAAGGCGTCGGCAACCGCCTCACCGCTGCGACCTGGGCCGGCGTCCTCTTCGCCCTCGAGCTCGACCTTTCTCTGGGCGGCAAGCTGCGCGAATCGCTGCGCACCGACTTCAAGAAGCGGCTCGAGGCCCGCAGGAACAAGCCCGCCTTCGAAGGCCTTCCGGCGCTGCTGGAATCGCTGGGCGTCGGCGAGAACGGCTTGTCGGAAGCACCCAGGTCGAAAGAGCGCGATGCCCTGATGCGGTAGCCGCGATATACGGGCGCCATGCGTGTGATCAACTTCAACGCTGGCCCCGCCGGTCTCCCCCTTCCTGCGCTCGAACGCGCGCGCGACGAGCTGCTCGACTTCCAGAAGACAGGGATGTCGATCATGGAACACTCGCACCGCGGCAAGGACTACGAGGCCGTTCACAACGAGGCGATCTCGCTGCTCACCGAGCTGCTGAAGATCCCCGCCACGCACCAGGTGCTCTTCCTTCAGGGCGGCGGCCATCTGCAGTTCGCGATGGTGCCGATGAACTTCCTGAAGCCCGGCCTCAGCGCCGACTACGTGCTCACCGACGGCTGGTCGGACAAGGCGTACGAAGAAGCCAAGGGCATCGGCAGCGTGAAGATCGCCGCCAACACCAAGACCGCCGACGGAAAGTTCCTTCGCGTCCCGACCCAGGCCGAGCTGCAGCTGGACCCGAAGGCTGCCTACGTCCACACCACCAGCAACAACACGCTCTCGGGCACCCAGTTCCAGGCGCTGCCCGACACCGGCGCCGTGCCGCACGTCTGCGACATGAGCTCGGACTTCCTCTGGCGGCCGATCGACGTCTCGAAGTTCGGCCTCATCTACGCCGGCGCCCAGAAGAACATCGGCCCGTCAGGCCTGGTCGTCGCCATCGCGAACAAAGACTGGTTAGCGACCGGCCGCGAAGACATCCCCAAGATCCTTCGCTACACGACGCACGCGAAAGAGAACTCGCTCTACAACACGCCCAACACGCTCGGCATCTACCTGGCCCGCAACGTTCTTCAGTGGATCAAGGACCTTGGCGGCCTCGAGAAGATGGAACAGCGCAACCGCGCCAAGGCCAACGCCCTCTACGGTGCGATCGACGGCAGCGGCGGCTACTTCAAGACGACCGTCGAGCCCGCCAGCCGTTCGACGATGAACATCGTGTTCCGCCTCGCGTCGGAAGCCCTCGAGGACAAGTTCATCTCAGAGGCGAAGAAGGCGTCGATGGTCGGCATCAAAGGACACCGCAGCACCGGTGGCATTCGCGTTTCCGCCTATAACGCCGTGTCCGAGTCGGACATCGGCAGCCTCGTGTCGTTGATGAAGTCGTTCGCTGAAAAGAACGGTTAACCGCTTTTTCACCCAGGGGTAATCCATGTTGCGACGTGCGCTGTTGGTCTCGATGCTTCTCGCTTTCCCGGCCCTCGCCAAAGAATTGAAGGGCGTGAAGATGCCCGACACCCTCGAGGTCGGGGGCAAGACGCTGAAGCTCAACGGCATGGGGCTTCGCACCAAGGCGATCTTCAAGGTCTACGTCGCCGGCCTGTACCTCGAAGAGACGACGCAGGATCCGTCGGTCGTGCTCAGCAAGGACCAGACGCGCCAGGTCGAGATGTTCATGATGCGCGATCTCGAGAAGGGCAAGATCGTCGACGCCATTCAGGCCGGCTTCGAGAAGAACAACGGCGACAAGATGGCGGCCCTCAAAGATCGCCTCGCGAAGTTCGTCGCCGTCGTCCCCGACCTCAAAGAAGGCCAGAGCCTCAAGCTGACCTACATCCCCGGCAAGGGCACGACCATCAAGGGCGGCTCGGGCGCCGAGGCCACCGTCGAAGGCAAAGACTTTGCCGATGCGCTCTTCAGCGTCTGGCTGGGCAAGACCCCGGTCGATGATGATCTGAAGAATGGAATGCTCGGGAAGGAGTGAAGGCCGAAGTAGGGTGCGCGCCCTATGCGCACCCTACTGATTGGCTCGATTCTGGTTCTCACCGGCTCCTGCGCCACCCAGCAGGCGGAACAGAAACCGGACCCTGCAGCGACGGAAACGAAGCCTGAAGAAGTTCCATCAGCGAACCTGCCGCTGCCCCCGGGTCTCGATCAGGCGTCGATGGATCTCGCGGCAGACCCTTGCGGCGACTTCTACCAATTCGCGTGCGGCAACTGGATGAAGACGGTCGAGATTCCGGCCGACCGCGCGATCACCTCGCGTGGCTTCGTCGCCATCGCCGAGCGCAACGAACAGATCCTCAAGGGCATCCTCGAAGAGGCCGCCGCCGGCAAGCTGCCCGAGGGCACGCCCTTCGCTCAAGCCCTGGGCGACTACTACGCGTCGTGCACCGACGAAGCGGCGATGGAAAACACGTTGCCGGCGCTGCAGGCGTTCTCGAAGAAGCTCACCGCTCCGAAGAACGCGAAGGAGCTCGCCCAGGTCGTCGGCACGCTGCACGCCGCGGGCATCGGCGCGCTGTTCCGCGTAGGCGCCCAGCAGGACTTGAAGAGCTCGGCCGAAGTGGTGGCGGGCCTCGAGCAGGGCGGCCTCGGGCTGCCCGACCGCGACTACTACGTGCAGGAAGACGAGAAGATGAAGGGCATTCGCGAGGCGTACGTCGCGCACGTCGAGAACATGCTCACGCTGTCAGGTGAGAAACCCGACGTGGCGAAGAAGTCGGCCGCCGCGATCATGGCGCTCGAGACGCGGCTCGCGAAGGCCTCGCAGACCAAGGTCGAGCGCCGCGACCCGGACACCCAGTACAACCGCGTCGACCGCAAAGGCCTGAAGGAGAAGGCGCCGAACTTCCCGTGGGACACGTACTTCGAGGCGATGGGCGCAAAGGGCGTGGTCGCGATCAACGTCAACCACGTGCCTTTCTTCGTCGAGGTGTCGAACGCCGCGAAGGACGTGAAGCCGGACGTCTGGAAGGCGTACCTCACCTGGGTGATCGTGCGGCAGGCCGTGCCCGCGCTGCCGAAGAAAATGCAAGACGCGAGCTTCGAGTTCGCCGCGAAGAACTTCACCGGCGCCAAGGCCGATCGTCCCCGCTGGAAGAAGTGCGTCGCTTTCACCGACGGCGATCTCGGCGAAGCGCTGGGCCGCGAGTTCGTGCGCCGCACCTTCGGCGAAGAAGGGAAGAAGCGCACCAACGCGATGGTCGAGGCGCTGCAGGGCTCGATCAAACAGAACCTTCAGACCATCACGTGGATGGAGCCAGACACGAAGCCGGCCGCCTTCGCCAAGCTCGAGCGCATGGTGAAGAACAACAAGATTGGCTTCCCCGACGTCTGGCGCGACTACTCGAGCATCAAGACGAGCCGCACCTCGTTCTTCGACAACTCGATCGAGGCGAACCGCTTCGAGGTGAAGCGCCAGCTCGAGAAGATCGGCAAGCCCGTCGATCGCAACGAGTGGCTGATGAGCGCGTCGACGGTGAACGCGTACAACGACCCGCAGAAGAACGAGATCGTGTTCCCCGCTGGCATTTTGCAGCCCCCGTTCTTCAATCGCGATGCGACGGACGCCGTAAACTTTGGCTCGATGGGCATGGTCGTCGGCCATGAGATCACCCACGGCTTCGACGACGAGGGCCGCAAGTTCGACGTCGACGGGAACCTGAAAGACTGGTGGTCGGCAGGCAGCGCCAAGGCCTTCGTCGCGCGCGCCGAGTGCGTGAAGAAGCAGTACGACACGTACGTGGCGATCGACGACGTGAAGGTGAAGGGCGACCTCACGCTGGGCGAGAACACGGCCGACCTGGGCGGCCTTAAGCTTGCGCACCTCGCGATGAACAACTGGTACGGCGCCGGCACTGGGAAACCAGACGACGAGACGAAGTACCGGTTCAACAAGAGCCAGCAGTTCTTCCTCGGCTTCGCCCAGTCGTGGTGCACCAAGATGCGGCCCGAGAACGCCCGCCTGCGCGCCGCCACCGACCCGCATGCACCTCCGTACTGGCGGGTGATCGGCCCCCTTTCCAACATCGACGCCTTCCAGCAGGCCTTCTCGTGCAAGGCCGGCTCGAAGATGGTGAGGGCCGGCGCCGAACGCTGCGATATCTGGTAGTTGGCTGACCGACCAAGGGTGAGCTTGACTCCCATAGCTTCGATTTGAGAGATTGTTGGCCGAATGGCCAACGCCGAAGCGATCGTCAACGCCGATTCGAGGATCCTCCTCGCAGCCGGGAAGCTCTTCCGTGAGAAGGGTTTCTCGGCCACCACCGTGCGCGAGATTGCCAGCGGAGCGCAGATGCTCCCCGGCAGCCTCCACTACCGCTACGCGAGCAAGGACGAGATCCTGATCGCGCTGATGCGCCGGGGCATCGAGCGCGCGGTCGCCGCAGTGCAGCTGGCGATCAGCCAGGCGACTGACCCGATCGAACGCCTCCGCCTCGGGATGCAGGCGCACCTGAAGGCGCTGCTGACGGGTGAAGACGCGCTCTTCGTGTTGCTCTTCGACTGGCGCTCGCTTCCGCCCGGCGCGCGCGAGGGCGTCGAGCGTGAACGTTCGCGGTACGAAGCCTTCTGGGACGGGATGCTGTTCGAGGCCGCGGGCACCGGCCGTTCGCGCCCTGTGATCGACCTCGAAGCGGTGCGCGAGTTCGGGTTTGGCGCGTTGAACTGGGTCGCCACCTGGTACCGCCCCGACTCGGGCCGCACGCCCGAACAGATCGCCGACACCTTCTGGACCTTCATGGCCTACGGGCTGATGACCGAAGCGTCGCGGCCGCCCAACGTCACCCAACTCTTCGAAGCGCTGCTTCACGTCCCCAAGGAACTGCAACGATGATCATCCCCAGCATTGGAACCCTGCTCGACACCGTCCCGCTGATGAAGGACGCGAGCAAGAGCGGCAACCTCACCGTCCTCAAGTCGTTGCTGGGGCCGGCGTATCGAGGCCTGATTCAGCAGCGCGGCAAGTCCGAGCCAACGACGGTGATGCCCGTGCGGCACGACGCGCACTTCGACTGGCAATACCTGCGCGATCACACCGAGCTCGCCCGGCTCTACGAGGCGGCGAAGGTCGGCCAGTGGAACGCGACGACGGATCTCGACTGGACGATCAACGTCGACCCCGACGACGAGACCCGATCGCTGGTGCCCACTGACTTCCTGCCCGTCAGCAAGCTGCAGTCGTGGCGACGCCTCAGCGAGCGCGAGCAGGCGAACCAGAAGCGCGCGATGACGGCGTGGTTCCTCTCGCAGTTCCTTCACGGCGAACAAGGCGCGCTGTTCGCCGCCTGCCAGGTCACCGAGGCGGTGCCGTGGCTCGACGGCAAGCTCTACGGCAGCACCCAGGTGGTGGACGAAGGCCGCCACGTCGAGGTCTTCCACGCGTACCTGACGAAGAAGCTCGAGAAAAAATACGACATCAACGACAACCTGTACGTCGTCGTCGACGCGCTGATGACGGACTCCCGGTGGGACATGAAGTTCCTCGGAATGCAGATCATGATCGAAGGGCTCGCGCTGGGCGCCTTCGGCATGTTCCAACAGAAGACGCGCGAGCCGCTGTTGAAGCAGCTGCTGACCTACGTGATCGCCGACGAGGCGCGCCATGTGCATTACGGCGTGCTCGCGCTGCAGGAGTACTTCAAGGAACTGACCGAGCGCGAACGTCGCGAACGTGAAGACTGGACGTTCGAGGTCTGTTTGTTCTTGCGAAACCGCTTCTTCGCGCACGAGTTCTACGACGAGTACTACTCGCACCAGATGAGCCGGATGGCGTGGAATCAGCTGGTGCTGGGCAGCGAGATGATGGCGATGTTCCGGCGCACGATGTTCAAGCGGGTGATTCCGAACCTGAAGCGCATCGGGCTGCTCAGCGATCGCATCCGCCCGATGTACGCCGAGCTCGGGCTGCTGCAATACGAGTCTGGCCGCGCGGCACCCGACTTGAGCGCGGCGGATCTGCTGGAAGACAAGTAGAAGGCGGGGCCATGCGCCTCTTCCTGCTCGCTGCCCTTGCGCTCACCGGCTGCGCCACGACGTACAACGCGACGTGGCGTGAGCCGATCACCGTGGCGGCGCTGAGCGAGCCGGGCAGGGCGGCCGACGCCGAAGGCGATGTGCTGTGGAAGGATCGCGGCAACAAGACGAGCCTGACCTCGGCGATCGACAAGTGGGAATCGGCTGGGTCCACGGATCCGGTGGTGCTGGCGAAGGTGGCGCGCGCGCGGGCGTTGCTGGCCGATGTCTTCGACCTCGAAGGCGATCTCGATCGTCGCGATTCGCAGACGCGGCTCGGGCTGGACGTGGCGACGCAGGCCGTGAAGGGCGCCGCTCCGGAGTTCGCTTCGGCGCTGGCCGAAGGGCGGACGATGCGGCTCACCGCGGACATGATCCCTTCCGAGGCAGTGCCGGCGGTCTATTGGTTCGCGGTGCACCTCGAGCGGTGGGCCTCGGCACAGGGCGTCGGCACCCGGCTGCGGTACCGGGAAGACGTGCAGGCGCTGATGGAAAGGGTGGAAGCGCTCGACGAGGCGTACTTCTACGGCGGCCCATTGCGACACCGCGGCATGTTGGAGGCACTGACGGAAGGGCGGGGCGGCGGAACGTGGGCGGCCAGCGAGGCGGCGTTTCAGAAAGCCGTGACGCTTGGGCCTGCGTTTCTCGGCAACAAGGTCGAGTGGGCGGCGACGCTGTGCGTGCAGCGCGAAGATCGCGACTGCTTCAGCCGGCTGTTGAACGAAGTGATCGCGGCAGACGCAGCGGCGACCCCTGCGCTCGCTGCCGAGAATGCGATCGAGCAGGCGAAGGCGAGGAAGCTGCTCTCGCGCGCCGAGTCGCTTTTTTAGATGCAGTAACCCTGCGCGTTGCACGTGCCCGAGGTGCAGCCGGCGCCGGGCAGGTGGCAGTCGGGCTCGCAGATTCCGTAGGTGAGCGTGCCGCCGTCGCCCTGCACCAGCGCTCCGCAGACGTACCCGTTCCGGCAGGTCGACTGGCCGGCTTTCGGGGCCGGGCAGCGTTCCCAACAATCATTCGCCACGCAGACATCGTTGCTCTTGCAGCCGAGGACGATGCACGTGTCCTGGCAGTAGCCGCCGGGCCATGCCGTACCTGTGTTGCACTTGCCGAGGAAGCCGCCGAGGTCGCAGTCGGTCTTGGCCTGGCACGGAGAGCCTGCAAAACGATCGGTCGGCAGCGTGCTGCACAGGCCCTGGTTGCACGCCTGGCCGAGGGCGCAGGCCATGCACTGGTTCGCCGCGAAGCCGCACGCGCTCGGGATGGTGTTGGTCGACGGCACGCAGGTGTTGCCCTGGCAGCAGCCGTTGCAACTCATGATCGTGCAGGTCGGGGCCGCGCACGCGCCGTTCGCACACACGTTCGTTCCACAGTTCACGCACGCGCTGCCGTTGGATCCGCAGCTCGCGCTCGTCTGCGTCGTGACGCACACGTTGCCCTGGCAGCAGCCACTCGGACATGTGCTCGGTGAGCAGCCCGCGATCTGACAGCTGCCGTTCGTGCACGCGAAGCCGTTGCCGCACCCAACGCACGCCTGGCCGCTGACGCCGCACTTCGCCGTCGCCGTACCCAACTGGCAGGTCGTCCCATCGCAGCAGCCACCGCAGTTCGCCGCCGAGCAGCTCGCCGCGCTTCCGCCTCCCGCCCCGGTCGCCCCGCCGCCCGTCCCGGCCACGCCACCGCCAGTGCCAGCAACGCCACCGCCAGTGCCAGCAACGCCGCCGCCCGTGCCGGCAGAACCACCGCCGGACCCGCCGCCCGTGCCACCGTCGGCGCCCTGGGGGACGCAGACGCCGCCCGAGCACATCAGTCCGTCGAGACAGGCGAGACACGCGCTGCCCTGGTTGCCGCAGATGGCGCTGGTGGTGCCGGCGCGGCACTGGCCCATCGCGTCGCAGCACCCGAACTTGCAGCTCTCGGCGTTGCAAGCGGACGGGACCGCGGGGCTGCTGCAAGACGCGCAGAGCAGCGCGAAAGCGAAAACCTGGGCGCGAAGGATCATGGGTGCCCGCAGAACCCCGGAGCCACCCCCTGGGTGCAGACGAGTTGCTTCTAGAACAGCGAAAGCTGGGGCACGACCTTCGGCGGGCGCTCGAAGGTGGTCGGCGGGTCCGGGTCGAACCTGTAGGTGAGGCCGAGCCGCCGCACGGTCACGTCGAACGTCTGCGCGATCATCTCCGCGTACGGCCCTTCGCCCCGGCCCCGCACGCCCCACCGCGAGTCGTAGAGCTTCCCGCCACGCGTCTCGCGCACCCGGTGAAGAATCTTGTCCGCCCGCAGGGGCAGCGCCTCGCGAATCCTTTCCTCGAACACGGTCTTCACGCTCGAAGGCAGGCGAAGCAGCACGTAGCCGGCAAACTTCGCTCCGGCGTCCTTCGCTGCTTCGAGCACCAGCCCCATGCCCTCGTCGCTGACGCCCGGGATGATCGGCGCCACCATCACCCCGACATGCACGCCTGCGTCGGCCAGCGTCTTCACCACCTGCATCCGCCGCTGCGGAGTCGGCGCTCCCGGCTCGATCGCCCGCGCCATCTTCGGATCCCAGATCGGAATGCTGATCGCCACCGTCACCGTCGCGTCCTTCGTCAGCCGCAAAAGCAGATCCAGGTCGCGCTCGATCACCGCCCCCTTGGTGATGATCGACACCGGGTTCTTGTACTCGGCGCACACCTCGAGACAGCCGCGCGTGAGCCGCAGCGACGCTTCCAGCGGCTGGTAACAATCGGTGACCCCCGAGAACATGATCAGCTCGCCCTTCCACGACGGCCGTTCGAACGCCGCGCGCAGCAGCTGCGGCGCTTGAAGCTTCGCCATGATCTTCGTGTCGAAGTCGGTGCCCGCGCCGAAGCTCAGGTACTCATGGCTCGGTCGCGCGAAGCAGTACGCGCACGCATGGTTGCAACCGCGGTACGGGTTCACGCTGAAGCGGAAGCCGAGGTCGGGGCTGTCGTTGTGGGCGAGGATCTCACGGGTGTGATCCTCGTAGACCTCGACCTTCGCGGTTGGCACCTCGTCCAGGTACTGCACTGAGGTGGTCGCCCAGGGGTTCGGCGGGTTCGCGATGAGTTGGGGTTTCATCGCGGCGCACTCTACTGAAAACGCGTTCAGTTGTGACCAGCCCCCGTTTGCGAGACTCCCCGCGCCCATGTGGATGGTCGCCCTCGCGGCGGTGCTCTGGGGGCTCTGGCCGATTTTCCTCTCGGGCTCGGGCCTCGCAGGCCACCAGTCGGCGCTGGTCGTCTTCGCGGTGATGATGCTGCCCGCACCCTTCGTGCTCTCGCGCGGTGCCTTCGCCGATCGCCGCGCCACGTTCGGAGTGTTCGCTGTCGGTGTCCTCGATGCTGGCAATGCGATCGCCTACTTCACCGCGCTCGAAAGGGGGCCCGTCGTCGTCGCGGTGCTCACGCACTACCTGACGCCGGTGATGGTGGCGCTGGCCGCTCCGCTACTCTTGAAAGAACCGCTGTCACGCCGCGCGCTGCTTGCCGCCCCCGTCATCCTCGGTGGCCTCGCGTTGGTCGTCGGGCCTAAGCAGGGCGGTTCGACGCTCGTGACTGCTGCGTGGGGCGCTTCCAGCGCCGTCTGCTACGCGGGCATCGTCGTCTTCAGCAAGCGCGCCGCGACGGCCTACTCGCCGCTGGCAGTCACCGCGCTTCACGCGCCTGTCTCACTCGCCGTGGTGCTGCTCGTCTTCGGTGCAGGCGCGCTTCCTCCGCGCATCGACGGCGGCCTCGCCTCGATGGTCGCCGGGGCGCTGATCTGCGGCCTGTTCGCGGTGATGCTCTTCAACGTCGGGCTTCGCACCGTGCCCGCGCACCTCGCCAGCGTCCTCACCTACGTCGAGCCCGTCGTCGCCGCGATCGTCGGCATCGTCTGGCTTCACCAGCCGCTGGGTCCGCTGGGAGCCGTCGGCGCGGCGCTGATGCTCGCTGCAGGCGTCTGGGTCGTGCGCGAGAAGCAGACTGTTCGGTTTGTTCCCGACGGCTGAGCGTGAGAAGAGCGCGGCATGCGCGCGATTCCCCTCTCAGCCATCACCCTCGGCTTCTGTCTCGGTCTCGTCGTTGCCATCGCTCCGGCGTGTGGCAGCAACAGTGGAGGCACGGGCGGTGGCGCGGCAGGCGGGGGCTCGGCTGGCGGCGGCAACGGCGGCGCGGGAGGCGGCAGCGGCGGCGCCGCGGCGTTCTGCGCTGACTTCGCCAACAGCTATTGCGAGTTCGCGGTTCGCTGCAACCTGGTCGCGATGGCCTCGAAGGCCGAGTGCGTCGCGTACATCGGCCCGCAGTTCTGCCGGAACCAGCCATCGGCCGAGAAGGGCTACATCGCCTTCAACAGCGCGAACGCGCAGGCGTGCACGACAGCGATCAAGAACAGCCTGAGCTGCGACCCGCGCGATGCCCTTGCCGGCCCCTGCGCCGACATCTTCTTGCCGGGCGCCGCCAGCCGCAGCGCCTGCTTCGCCAGCGATGACTGCATCAACGAGAACGAAGCCTGCGGCGGCGCTTCGTGCATGAAGACCTGCCAGCCCGCCGGGTCGCAGGGTAAGCCGTGCACGCGCTTCGGCACCTGCGACACCGGCCTGCGCTGCGAGCTCACCACGGGCATCTGTGTCGGTCCCGCAGCCGTCGGCGGCGACTGCACCTCGGGCGCGAACCAGTGCGACGCCACCAGCTACTGCGACCTGGCGCTGACCCGGAAATGCGTCGCGCTGCCGACCGCGGGCCAGACCTGCCGCGGCGGGCTCCCGAGGTGCACCAATGGCTTCTACTGCAGCAACACCACCTGCCAGGCGCGGCTCGCCCAGGGCGTCACCTGCCCGGCAGCTGCCGATTCCTGCCAGACGGCGCTCTTCTGTGACACCACCAAAGTCCCCACGTCATGTCAGCCCCGCGCCCAGGTGGGCGGCACCTGCACGGGCGACGGCTGCGCAGCGGGCCTGCGGTGCATCCGCGGAAGCTGCGCGACGCCGAGAATGGCGGGCGGGACGTGCGCCACGTCGTCCGACTGCGCGCCGGGGCTCTCGTGCGACGACGTCCTCCGGTCGTGCCAGGCCTTCAACTTCGAGGTTGCCGCCGGCGAGACGTGCACCGACGATGTCCGCAGCTGCGACACGGACTTGAGCTGCCGCGGCTTCGCGGTCAACCCGGACGGCGGTGTTGGCACCGTGGGAAGGTGCGTCGTCCCGAAGGTCGGCGACGCGTGCACCTCGAACACCAGCGGCGAATGTCCCCGCGCCGCGTTCTGCAACGTGCCCGTCGGCACCGCGACCGGCAGCTGCGTCGCGGCGACGAACCGCTCGCCCTGCAGCTACGGCGACAACTGTCGCGTTGGCGACTACTGCGAAGGCGCGCTGTGCACCGCGCAGAAGGCCGCCGGCGCCGCGTGCGCCAGCTCGGGCGCCTGCGTGAGTCCGCTGAAGTGCATCGCGATGACGCCCGGCTCGAGCGTGTGCGGAAACGCCGGTGACATCGGCGCGAACTGCGCGGCGAGCTCGGCCTGCCGCTTCCCGCTGACCTGCGTGTCGGGCCTCTGCGCCCACGCAGGAGCGACGGGCGAGAAGTGCTACGACAGCAGCGTCTGCCTGACCGGCACCTGCAGTCGCGACGCGGGCACCTGCGATGCGCCCACCCCCAACGGCGGGCTGTGCAAACAGAACACGGAGTGCGCGTCAGGTCAGTGCAACACCGGGCTCTGCGAAGCCGTCTGCCCCTGAGGCATCCGTCATCGGGAGGACCTCCCGTTGCCCGATTCTCCAGCGCGTGGCGCGCGCGTACTTTGTTTCTCGTCGGACACACCACCCACCAGGAACAAAACCATGAAGACCGCCGCTCGCCGCACCCGCCGGGGCCAGGGCATGACCGAGTACATCATCATCGTCTCGCTGATCGCGATCGCCTCGATTGGGATCGTTTCGTTGTTCGGCGACAACATTCGCCGCCTCTTCGCGATGGCCGCCGACGCGACGGCTGGCAATGAGTCCGTCGCCCAGGCGAACAGCGCGACCGCCGTCGGCAACGCGTCGCTGAACAAGAAGAAGATGGACAACTTCGCGCTGAACAATTCCTACTGACCGCAGGCACGGGCAGTGCAGACGTTCGGGTCCCATGACCGTCGTCCGCAAGAAGATCCTCCACACCGGGACGCCGGTCTGGGGGCAGCAGCGAAGACCACCGGTCGACCGGGGCCCTTCGCGAAAGCGCAAGACGATCGATGTGCTCGTGATCGGGGCCGGCATCAGCGGCGCCCTGGTCGCCGATCTCTGCAGCGAAGCCGGACTCTCGGTGTTGGTAGCCGATCGCCGCGGGCCGATTCAAGGCTCGTCGTCGGCCAGCACCGCGCTGCTCCAATCAGACATCGATGTGCCGTTGACCCACCTCGCCGAAAAGGTTGGGCTGAAGGACGCGCAGCGGCACTACCAGCGATCGAAGCTCGCCGTGCGCGCGCTGGCCGAACGTGTTCATCACCTCGGCATCGAGTGCGAGCTCACCGATCGGGAGTCGCTGTACCTCGCGGGCGAGGTGCTCGATGCGAAAGAGCTGGCGAAGGAATGCCAAGCGCGTCGCCGCGCAGGGCTCGAGTCGGAACTTCTGTTGCGCGATCAACTCAAGGCTTTCTTCGGTTTCGATCGTTCGGCCGCCTTGCTCGGAGGTGGAAACTGCTCGGCGAATCCAGTTCAGCTCACTGCGGGAATCTTGAACGTGGCGACGCAAAGGGGTGCGCGGCTCCTCGCTCCACTCGAGGTGACCAAGCTTCACGAGACCACCCGCGGCGTCACCGCCGCGACGAAACAGGGCCAGACACTTCACGCGCGCTACGCCGTGTACGCCACCGGCTACGAGCTGCCGTTCGCGATCTCGAAGCGCGATCACCAGCTCATCTCGACCTGGGCGATCGCGACGAAGCCGCAGAAGCGCGCGCTGTGGCCGGGCGAATGTCTGATCTGGGAGGCGTCGGATCCCTACCTCTACCTGCGCACCACCGCTGACGGCCGGATCATCTGCGGCGGGGCCGACGAGGACTTCGAAGACGAAGACGCGCGCGATGCGCTGCTGGAGACGAAGACGAAGTACCTCGAAGCAAAGCTTCACGCGATGCTGCCTGGCGCCGACCCGCGCGCGGCCTACCGGTGGACGGGGACGTTCGGCACCACGCCCACGGGCACGCCCTGCATCGGCTTCCTCCCTCGGCACGAACGCACCCTCGCGGTGCTCGGCTACGGCGGCAACGGCTTCACCTTCTCGATGATCGCTGCGCAGGTGATCCGCGGATACATCACGGGACAAGTAGACCCAGACGCCGATCTGTACCGCTTTCGCTGAGTTGTACACGGCGCTGCCGCAAGGGATGCCGACGTAAAGGTCACCCGCATCCAGGTTCCGCGCTACTCATGGCGCCATGCTCTCTGCGCTGATGACTGCCGCTGTGCTCGCCGGGTCGCCCGAGCTCGGGTTCGCCTTCTCGAACGAAGCGGGCGATCGCCTGCTCGCGCTCACCGGGGGGTCCAGGTCCTTCACGAAGGCCACCTGCGGCGGCGCGGTGCTGACGGTGAAGTTCGAGGAGGTCCAGCGCGAGGGCCCGAAGAACAACGCGCGGCAGACGGCGCGGAACTTCGCTCAGCTGCCGGGTGCGCGCTTCGCAGTCGTCGGTTCGAAGGTCCCCGAAAACACCTCGTGCCTTCTCGGTACCGACGCGGCGTTCGCTTCGCGTCAGGTCACGACGGTGATGGCGACGCCAGACACGAAGTGCAGCGACAAGGCGGCGGCGTTGGTCGCGAAGCTCGGCAAGCGAAAGGTGATGAAGTGCCTCACCACCGGGACGTTCGCGGGCGGGAAGCTTCACTTCGCCCACTTCGCAGACAAGGGCGTCGATGCGCTGGTGGGCGTGGTGCTCGAGCCCGACGACGGCCCCGCAGCGATGAAGTCTTTTGCCGCCAAGCGCGTGAAGGATTCGCCCAGCTGCTGGCGCGTCGATGACGGCTGTGAGTTTGATCCTTCGAGCTATCGGGTCGTCGCCGCGCTCACGGGCAGGGCAGGCCTCGAGCTGTTTGCGCTCTGGGGCGGCGCCGAAAGCGAGAACCTCGAGCTCCTTCGCACCAAAGGCGCCGAGCTGATGCCGGGCCTCATTGGCAGCCGCTACTGGTCGCCCGAATAGCTGTGGCCTCTTTGCAGCCTGTGGAGATTTTGACCCACCTTGAGCCCCCGACCCCCGGGAAGGGTGCGGCACGCGTGGTGCAGCCGGACCCGGCAACGCTTCACAACCTGGGGACCCCATGGACGCCACGACCCTGCTCACCGCTCAGCACAAGGAAGTCGACTCGCTCTTCAGCCAGTACGAGAAGGTGACGACTTCTCTCGAGAAGCTCTCGCTGTATCGCCAGATCGCCGACAACCTCGCGGCGCACATGGTGATCGAAGAGAAGCTCTTCTACCCGGCCGTCTTCGTCGGCGAGCTGAAGGGCAAGCTGACCGAAGGCCTCGAAGAGCACCTGGCGTCGAAGCGGCTCCTCGCCGACCTGATTCAGATGAGCCCCGATAACGAGCAGTACGACGCGAAGGTCAAGGTGCTGCAGGAACAGATCGAGCACCACGTTCACGAGGAGCAGGACGAGATCTTTCCGATGGTGCGCGAGCTGATGCCGAAGCGTGAGCGCGAGGCCCTCGGCGAAGCGATGGAGGCGATGTTCAACAAGCTGATCGAGACTGCCCCGCGCAATCGTGTGCCCGGCGAAACGGATCAGGCCCCCGCCCTCAGCTGAACCAGAGAAACGACATGAAAGCGATTTGCTACCACGGCCATGGTGATGTGCGCGTCGACACGGTCCCCGACCCGAAGATCGAACAGCCGACCGACTGCATCGTGAAGATCACATCGACCGGCATCTGCGGCTCTGACCTTCATTTGGTCGACGGCTACGTGCCGACGATGGAGAAGGGCGACATCCTCGGCCACGAGCCGATGGGCATCGTCGAGGAAGTCGGCCGCGAGGTGAAGAACCTCAAAGTCGGCGATCGCGTGGTGGTGCCGTTCACCATCTCGTGCGGTCAGTGCTTCTTCTGCAAGAAGGGCCTGTTTGCCGCGTGCGACACGACGAACCCGAACGCAAAGATCGCCGAGAAGATGATGGGCCACTCGCCCGCCGGTCTCTTTGGCTACTCGCACATGCTGGGTGGCTATCCGGGCGGGCAGGCCGAGTTCCTGCGCGTCCCGCATGCCGACGTCGGCCCCCTGAAGATCGAGAGCGACCTGCCCGACACCAAGGTCCTGTTCCTTTCCGACATCTTTCCGACCGGGTGGATGGCGGCCGAGAACGCCGAGATCGAGCCTGGCGACACGGTGGCGGTGTGGGGCTGCGGCCCCGTGGGGCAGATGGCGATCAAGAGCGCCTGGATGATGAAGGCGGGTAGGGTGATCGCAATCGACCGCGTCAAAGAACGGCTCGAGCTTGCGCGCTCGTACAACAAGGCCGAGGTGATCAACTTCGACGACGGCGACGTGTACGAGAAGCTGCAAGAGCTCACCGCCGGACGTGGTCCCGACCGCTGCATTGACGCTGTCGGCTGCGAGGCGCACGGCACCGGCAGCCTCGACGCGGTGCTCGACAAGGCGAAGGCGGCGGTGATGCTCACGACGGATCGCATCCACTCAATCCGACAGGCGATTCACTGCTGCCGAAAGGCCGGCACGATCTCGATGCCCGGCGCCTACGTCGGCCTGCCAGACAAGTTCCCGCTGGGCGCCTTCATGAATAAGGGCCTCACCTTGAAGACCGGGCAGACCCACATGCAGCGGTACATGAAGCCGCTGCTCAAGCGCATCGAGGCGGGCGAGGTCGACCCGTCCTTCGTGATTACCCACGAGGTGAAGCTTGAGGACGCTCCGGCCGCCTACAAGACTTTTCGCAGCAAGGAAGACGGCTGCATCAAGGTCGTCGTTCACCCCTGACCAAATCTCGACCGGAACCCTGGCTTCATCGATCGACGATGACGACGGCGTCCACCAGGGCCCGGAGCTCTGCCGCGCTGGCCCCGGGCTTCAGTGCCGTCTCGAAGGTCGCGTAGCTGTCGGGGGCATTCTCGCGCAGCCACTTGAAGCTGAGCCGCGGCCCGAGCACCCAGAGGTTGCGGAAGTCGAAGTAGTCCTCGGTGGCGTTCATCAGCAGCATCGCGCGGCGGTAGTTTCCTTCGGGGTCGCCGCGCTCGATGCGCCTCAGCGTCTTCTCGTACCAGACGCGCCGCAGCTGTAGCTGGTCGGCCGCGACGGGCTCGGGTGGCCCGGCCATGATCTCGTTGATCCGCGCGAGCAGCCGTGCGCCGACCCCCTCGTGGTCGAGCAACACCTGGCCGTGGTGCAGCTGGCGAAATTCCTTCTCGCGGCCGTCGAGGTCCTTCGCCGGGTAGATGTGCGCGTCGAGGTACCGGCCATCGACCTCGCGGCAGTCTGAGATCTTCGGGCCGTCGTCGCGGAAGGCGAGCAGGTCGTAGTCGCTCTCGGGGTTCTCTTCGCCGCGCGCGCGCGAGCCGTAGAGCACGACGGTGTGGCAGCGGTGTTCTTCCTGCAGCGCACGAATGGCGAACGCCAGAAATGGGTCCATGGGCATCGGAAGCTACTTCGGTTTCTTGACCGTCGACGCAGCGCCCCTACCATCGTGCTTCCACCCTGTTGCAGGAGCCACGATGACCCAGTCTGACCAGCGCAACTCCAGCCGTTCTTCACTCGACAGCGACGTCGAGGTGCTCGACATCGAGAGCGGCATCGGGTTCCGCGCCAGCGGCGTCGACATCTCCGACGGCGGTCTGTCGTTTCACGCCCCGATGGAGCCAGCGCTCGGAGCGGATATGTACGTGAAGCTCGGCTCCACCCCGGCCGAGCCGGCGGAATTCAAAGTCCTGCGCATCGAGCCGCGCGCCAACGGCTTCACGGTTGCCGGAACCAGCCGCCAGCGCGGCCGATGAGCGCCGAGCAGAGCCCGCTGGCCATGAGGATCCTCTTCGTCGAGAACCACCCGGTCTTTGCGCACCTCGCGACGCAGCAATACCTGCACGGCCACCAGGTCACCCAGGCGCTCACGCTGGACGAAGCCCGCGCGCACCTGAAGCAGACCCACTTCGACGCTGTGCTGGTCGACTTCGATCTCGACGACGGAAAAGGTGACGAGCTGGTGCGCGAGCTGCGCGACGTCGCTCGCATCATCGCGATCTCCGCTCACGAAGCCGGCAACGCAGCGCTGCTCGCCGCGGGCGCCCACGCTTGCTGTCCGAAGGCCCGCTTCCAGGACATCGCCGCCTTCCTCGAACCCGCACCCTGACGCGCAGAAAGTAGCTACTTCGCGACGGTGCGGCTCCACACGGTGAGGATCGCGCGTACCACCGCGCCGTTCGGTGTCTCGCCGACGGGCGGCAGGTCGACCTTGATGCCGTTGGCGGCGAGCTTGTTGAACGGGTTGGTGGGGTCGGCGGATTTGAGCGCGACCGACGGATCCGGAGGTGAAAACCGAACCGCAGCGCCGGTACGACAGTTCAGAAGTTCGTCCCCCGATCGGACGTCGAGTGGCACCAGTGGCAAGGCGAACGGACGCCGCCGGTTCCCGAACGGCAGGTTCTGGCGACAATCGTGGCGCCTGCGGCCTGGTTCGTTTGTGACGTAATTGTCACAGTGCTGCCGCCACGGGTAAGGCGCATCGCTTAACCTCCCAACCCACCATGGGATCCGCAGGGGACAGCTCGCCCGCCGTCAGCGGGTCTCGCGTTTGTTTGCTGATGGCGATTCGATGAGTACGGCCGAGGCCGAGCAGCAGCTGGCCATCCTGAACGCGCTCCCCGCGCACATCGCGCTGATCGACGCCCAGGGAGTAATCCTCTCGGTCAACGAGGCCTGGCGAAGCTTCGGGCAGGCGAACGTGCTTCAGAGCGAGGCCTTTGGCGTCGGTCTCAACTATCTCTCGGTATGCGCCGCCGCGATTGGCGACTGGTCGGAAGAGGCAGCGCCCGCCGCCGACGGAATCCGCCGCGTCCTTCAGGGCGAGACCCCGCAGTTCACCCTCGAGTACCCCTGCCATTCACCGACCGAGCGCCGGTGGTACCAGCTGATGGTCACTCCGCTTCTCGAGCAGCGCCCGGGCGGCGCGATCGTCATGCACGTAAACGTCACCGAGCCCCGCGTATCGGAGGAGCGCAGAAACGAGAGCCTCGCCCGCACCACCGAAGCAGAGCGCATCGCCCATGTCGGAAACTGGGAGCTGTCGCTGCGCGACCTCGAGCACCTCTCGAATAACCCCCTGACGGTCTCGGGCGAGCTGCTTCACATCGTCGGCTTCGAGCCGGGGATGCCGACGCCCACCGTCGCCGACCTTGTGCGGCTGCTCCCGCCCGAGGCCCGGGCCGAGTCTCGCGAGGCGGTGCAGATCGCGATCCGCGAGCGTCGGCCGTATTCGCTCACCCACCGTCTGCGCCGGCCCGACGGCACCGAGCGGGTGGTTCACGTGCTCGGGCGGTGCTTCTTCGACGAGGCCGACGGCCGGCCGCTGAAGCTCGTCGGCACCGCGCACGACATCACGGAGCAGACCCGCGCCAATGAAGCGATTCGCCAGAGCGAGCGCGAGCAACGGCTGCTCGCGCAGCAGCTCGAGGGCGAGAGGGCCCGGCTTGCGGCGGCGCAGCGGGTCGCCAAGGTGGGGAGCTGGGAGACCGCCCTCGCCACGCTCGAGGTCACCTGGTCGGACGAGACGCACCGGATCTTCGAGACCGACCCAGCGACGTTCCAACCGACCCACCCGCGGTTCCTGGAGCACGTCCACCCGGATGATCGCGCCGCTGTGGACGCCGCGTTCGTCAAGTCGAGGGACGTGCGCGAGCCGTGCTCGATCGAGCACCGCATCCTCCTTCCCGAAGGGCGGACCAAGTTCGTCGAGCAGCGGTGGCAGACGCTCTTCGACGCGAAGGGCCAACCCGTCAGGGCGCTGGGCACCTGCCACGACATCACCGACCGCAAAACGGCCGACGCCGAGCTCCGCGGCAGCCGCGATCTGCTCCGAATCGCGAGCAGCGCCGCCCGGCTCGGCGGCTGGATGATCGCGCTGCCCGAGGGCACGATCACCGTCTCGGACGAGCTTCGCGCCATCCACGAGCTGCCCGCGAACGCCCAGACGACGTTCGACGAGCTCGTCGAGCTCTACGGCCCCGAGGCGCGGCAGGAGGTGCGCGGACTCATGGACGCGTGCCGTCGCGACGGGACGCCGTACGACGTCGTGCTCCCGAAGACCACCGCCACCGGGCGGCAGATCTGGCTGCGCTCGATAGGCGAGGCGGTGAGAGATGCCGAGGGCCGCATCATCCGCCTGCAGGGCGCAGGGCAAGACGTCACCTCGCGCATGCTGGCCGAGCGCGAGCTCGCCCGCATGAACCGCGCGCTGCGGGTGTTGTCGAAATGCAGCGACGTGCTGGTTCGAGCGCAGTCCGAACGAGAGCTGCTCGGCCAGGTCTGCCGCATCGCCGCCGAGGACGGCGGCTACCGCCTCGCGTGGGTCGGCTACGCCGAAGAGGACGCGGCGAAGACGATCAGCGTGCGCGCGAGCGCGGGCGCGAACGCGGGCTACCTCGAAGGGCTGCCCCTGAGCTGGTCGCCCGACGTCCCCGAGGGCAGCGGGCCCGCCGGCAAAACTGTTCGCACCGGTGAGCTCGTCGCGTGCAGAGACATCACCGCAGACGCCGACTTCGGCTTCTGGGTCGACCGGGCGGTGGCGCACGGGATCCGCAGCGTCCTCTGCTTCCCGCTGCGCGAGGCCTCGCGCACCTTCGGCGTGTTCTGCCTCTACGGGGGGGACGTGAGCGCGGCCGGCGCCGACGAGCTCAAGCTCTTGCAGGAGCTGGCCGACGATCTCGCCTTCGGCATCGTCGGCCTCCGCGCGCGCGAGGAGCACCACCGCGCCGAGCAGAAGCTGCGCGAGCAGGCGGCCCTGCTCGACCAGGCCAGCGAAGCGATCTTCGTCCGCGATCTCGACGACCGCATCACCTACTGGAACCGCGGCGCCGAACGGCTCTACGGCTGGGCCGCCGCCGAGGTCGTCGGTCGCCAGGCCGCCGAGCTCTTCCACGGCACTGACGCCGCCCGGCTCGCGCAAGCGCGCGCGACGCATGAACGCGTGATCGCGACCGGCGCGTGGGCCGGCGAGGCCCTCAAGTTCGACAAGGCCGGGCGCTCGCGCCTGATCGCGTCGCGCTGGAGCCTCTTGCGCGACGCCGAGGGCCAGCCGCGGGCGGTGCTCACTTTGAACGCTGACATCACCGAGAAGCGGCAGCTCGAGACACAGATGCTGCGGGCGCAGCGCCTCGAGAGCATCGGCACCCTGGCGGGCGGCATCGCCCATGACCTGAACAACGTGCTGACCCCAATCCTCACGTCGATCGCGATGCTCAGCGAGGACGAGACCAGCCCCGAGAAGCGGGAGGACCTGGCGGTGCTCGAGGCGTCGGCCAAGCGCGGGGCGGCGATGGTGCGGCAGCTGCTCACGTTCGCGCGCGGCGAGCCGCAGGGACCTCACAAGCACGTCGACGTGGTCGTCATCGCGGGCGAGGTCTTGAAGATGGTCCGTGACACCTTTCCGAAGGACATCTCGCCGGTGCTCCGCAAGGGCGAGAGCCCGTGGGCAATTCGCGGCGACCCGACGCAGATCCACCAGCTCCTCACGAACCTTTGCGTGAACGCGCGCGACGCCATGCCGAACGGCGGCACCCTGACGGTGGCCCTCGAGGGCGTGGTGGTCGACGACTTGTACGCCGGGATGAGCGCGGAAACGCCGTCGGGCCAATACCTGCGGGTGCGTGTCGAGGACACCGGCAGCGGGATGACGCCCGAGGTCCGCGACCGAATCTTCGAACCGTTCTTCACCACCAAGCCGTTGGGCAAGGGCACCGGCCTCGGCCTGTCGACCTGCCACGCCATCGCCCGCAACCACGGCGGCTTCATCCTGGTCTCGAGCGAGCTCGGCAAGGGCTCGACGTTCGACGTGTACCTGCCGGCAGAGGTGCCGATCGACGTGCCCGGTGAGGCCGCGAGCACGCGGGCGCAGCTCCCCCGCGGCCACAACGAGCTCGTGCTGCTTGTCGACGACGAGGAGGCCATTCGCAAGCTCACGCGCCGCACGCTCGAGCGGTACGGCTACCGGGTGCTCGTCGCCACCAACGGCGCCGAGGCGATCGCGCTCTACGCCGCGAACGCCGGCGCCATCGCGGCGGTGCTCACCGACATGTCGATGCCGATCATGGACGGGCCGACGACGGTGGTCGCCCTCAAGGCGATCAACCCTTCGGTGCGGATCATCGGCTCGACCGGCCTTGACGCCGACGGCAAGGCCGCGAAGGCGCGCACCCTCGGGGTCACCGACTGGGTCTCGAAGCCGTACACCGCCGAGGTCCTCCTGCGGATCCTCCGCGCGGTGATTGGGTAGATCGTCGGCACCTGCTCAGAGAGAAGGCTTCAACGCGAACTCGATCGCAGCACGAACCGCCGCCACCTGAGCGGCAGTGCACTGCTCGGCGCTGGCGCGAGGGCTGTCTGGGTAGACCTCGGTGGTCGTGGTGTAGCGTGCGCGGGTCATGCCTGCGCAGAGCCCGAGCTTCTTGAACGGGTAGTTGATGACGCCGTGCGCGACCACTGGCGCGCCGATGAGCTGGCCATTTCGGTCGGGCGGGGCGATGTGGGTGATCTTTGCAACCTCGGCGATCACCGCCTGCTGGAACGCAGGCTGCGGGTTCTCGCTGTCGTCGACCAGGTAGAAGCCGTCGGGAATCTCTCCGGGGGCATGCTCGACGCCGTCGCGGGCGGCGAGCGCCGGGCGGAACTCTGACTCGTCGGTGTCGGTGGTCTCGTGCAGATCGACATGCACCAGAAAGCGATCGCCCAGCGCAGCGACCAGCCGCATCAGCGCCGCGGCCTCTTCTGCCGGGCTGTCGTCGCGAAACGCGCGATTGGGATCGATCGCGTTGAAGTTCCACCGGTGGATGCGTTCGTAGGCCCATGGGCTCACGCAAGGAGCGACGACGAGGTTGATTCGACCCTGGTAGTCCGCGGCGTTCTGCTCGAGGAACTTCAGGGCGCCGAGCACGCCGCTGGTCTCGTAGCCATGCACGCCGCCCGTCACCAGCGCGCAGGGAAGCCCATCGCGGAAGCCGCGGCTCTGAATGGCGAACAGCGGGTAGCGGTCGGGCGGGTAGTTCAGCCTGCCGTACTCGACGACGTCGTAGCGTGTGCGAAGGCGGTCGATCGCGCGCGACACGTCTGCTTCGTAGCTGCGCCTGGGCGTCTGTCGCGACCGCCAGGTCAAACGATCTGCGGCGTCCCACGCGCGTCCGGGAGTGCCAATGGGGTAGGTGGTCAGGGGGCTCACCCCACGCGTGTACTGTTTCCACCCCGGGAACTTCAAGCCAGCCCACGTCGCTTGCGATGGCAGCGGGGCTTGCGGGTGTGGTCCAGCGGGCCCCAGGAAGAGATCCGCACCAGAGCGAAGGGCAAGGGCTGCGTCATCGCCACCCCCGTTTCCTCTAAGCGTGCTCGACGTATATACTGACAATATACGGAGGCCTGGATGAAAACAGCACGCGTGTTCAAGAGTGGAAACAGTCAGGCGGTACGACTGCCGCAGGAGTTTCGTTTTGACGAGAACGAGGTCGTCATCAAGAAGGTCGGCCACGTCGTGATGCTTCTGCCTCGGAAGTTTGCAGCGGCTGCATTCAAGAAATTGCTCGGCGAGTTGGGCCCGATGGGCATCGTCCGTCAGCAACCCGCGAGGGTTGAGCGCCCGTGAAGCGGTGGATGCTCGACACCAACACGTGCATCGCGTTGGTAAACCAGGAGGCGAACTTCCTGCGCGTAGCCCGGCACCTCGATACCGTCGAACGGGCACAGGTACTGGTTTCTGCGGTGACGGTCGGAGAGCTGGCTTACGGCGTGGCTCGAAGCGCCCGTCGCTCGGCGAATGACGGAAAGCTCGACCGATTCCTCGCTGAGTTTGAGATCGCTGCTTTCGACGAAGAGGCGGCGCGGACATACGGCGATGTCCGGCAGGAGCTTGCCAGCCGGGGGCAGACCATTGGCCCCCTCGATACGATGATCGCCGGCCATGCGTTGGCAGCGGGAGCGACGGTTGTCACCAACAACACCCGTGAGTTCCGCCGCGTCGCGCGTCTGAAGGTGGTCGACTGGCTGCGCTGATCTCGAGTCTGGCGTCATGCCGTCGGTGGCTATTCTGGTGGGTCATCGCGGAGGAAAACGTGCTGCCCGTTTCCCAGGGACACGGGGGTGGCGGAAGGAACTCGTCGACGAAGCGGGCATCAAGACCTGTTCCGGTCGCGTGCTGGCGAACCTGCTCGAGGTCGCGGACGTCGATGGCGTCCTTCATCGCCCGGGCGACGGTGGCTTGTCCGGCGACCACCTGCGTTCGTCGGTCATCGCCGCGCGAGCCGGCCCGAGCACGTTTCTGCAGGCGTACTCGACCGAGCGTCATGGAGTCGGCCCGACTTCGCGGCCCAGACCAGAAACTCAACGACCGGCAACGGATCTTCGGGGCGCTCTACGCTGCGATTCTGAGCGGGGGCGGCCTGGCCGGCGCAATATGCGTCCGCGCCGATTCAAGAACCCCCGTGAGCAACTCCACGAGCTTTGCCTGTCTCTTCTTCCAGCCTGGTCCGCGGCGGCTGGCCTTCAACAGATGGGCGCCGACAAGCCCACGCAATTGATGCTGGTGAAGCCAGGATCCAGAGCGAGCGCAAGAAGGTCGATACGCGCGGCGTTCATCGGCACTGCCGCGGCATTTGCGGCGCCAACCAAAATCCGAACCCCCTCTCGACGAGGACGAACTCGTAGACCGCGTAGCAGTTCGATCCGGCTCGACCTACGAGGAACACTGGTGGGCCACGGGCCCGAGGGTCAGCATGCGTGTTCAGGTGACTTCAGTAGTCCACGCGCTCAAGGAAGCCGAACCCGTCCGCGGTCTGGTGCGGCCGCAGGGCTGAGTTGTTGCGCTCGTGTTTGAACTCGCGACCGCAATATTGGCAGCGGTAAACGTATGTCGCGCCTGAACGGGACGTGCGGCGTCGCGTTCTTCCGCTGGAACCAGTGTTTCTTGAACTCGGAATCATCGAGCCCGTCAGCTCGATCTCGTACTGTGGGCTGAACGTCTCGGCGGTGACGGTGAGACCAACGATCTCATCGATCTTGAACTGCTTGATGTGAGCGTCGCCCCGCACCCACGCGAATAGGTGCACGTGCCCCGCGGCCGCACGGCGCAAGGAGTACGGCGCGGCGAGCCTGTGCTTGCCGCTGTACGTGAACGAGATCATCAGCCGGTTCGCACCGGCGAAGCGAATCTGCTCGACGGGAGCCGCGCCCCAATAGGTTGTTGATGGCGGCGCAACCAAGGTGCCCTGGGCTTGACCGCCCGGCAGCTTCGGCAAGGGCTGCGGTGCAACCATGCTCGCGACAGCCTGGGCGACCACGACGGGCGCAGGTGCCGGAGGGTCGAGCCACGCGAGGACCGAGGCAAGTCTCCCGAGCACCGAGGCGATGGGCGGCAAGACCTGGAGCTGATGCGCAAGCATGCTTGTCCCAGTCGGCCTTGAGTTCGCCGGATTCGAGCACCAAGCTTCCCAAGGCCGCCGCGCCCGGCGGGGCGACGGTCTTGTGGGCGCACTTCTTATGGAAGAACTCGCGCGCGAGCTCGAAGTCGATGCTGGCCGAGTGGTTCTCGACAATCTGAACGACGTCGTAGAGATCCCTGGGGCGCGTTCGCTCCAGGAGCGCTCGAGTCTTTTCCGCGAACAGCTCCTCAATCGAGTACGCCGCGATGGTGAGGTCGTCGGGCAGGTCGTCCGGGTAGGGATGGAACGCGGAGCGGTCGTCTGCCTCATCGACCAGCACCTCGTGCTGCGTCAGGTCGAAGAGAATGTTCGCCAGTTGTGTGCGACCGAGCGGCCCACGGTAGGGCACCTTGCCCTGAAAGGCCGGCTGGTTTTGCTTGTTGTGGCGCTCGACGATCTTGATGTCGCCGAGTGGGTACTCGATGCCGCTGAGTTCGTGCGCGTCCTGGGCTACCGCCTTGAGCACGCCGACCAGCGCGTCGGGTGTGTACACCGCGGCGGGACGGAGGCTGAAGTCGAGGTCTTCAGAGAATCGGTACGTCTCGAAGTAGCACTTCTTGAGGCACGTTCCGCCCTTGAAGACCCAGTTGGTTTTGACCTCTGTGTTCCGGGCCAATGCGGCCAAGAGCCACCCGAGCACGTAGTCCTTCTCGACGACGTCGACGCGGAGTCCCCAGCCGCGAGCGCGCTCGAGGATGTCTTCCTTCCGAATCACGAGGCGTCCTTCTCGGGGAGAGTGACGTTGAGGCGAAGCCCCCAGCGCGTGAGGATCTTCCCCGTCGCCTTCACCTGAGGATCAAGTCGAATCACGCCCGATGACTTGTAGGCGAGCGCTTCGTTCACGACGGCGTCGTAGCCGCCGAGCGCGGCCTCTACAAGGTAGCCGAGCCGCTTGTAGGCTGCGCCCTTCGGGTGCGCTGCGAGCGCGGATAGAAGCTTGTTCGGGTTCCAATGCTCGCTCCGCTTGTAGGTCGAGAGCATTTCGACAAGATGACGAACGCCGCCGACCCATCCGGGGTTCGCCAGACCGTCGGTCAGCGTACGCTCGCGATCCGACACCGCGACCCGAACCGTTCCTCTCCAGGTGGGTTGCACTGAACCGACTCGTTCTTTCGATGCCCGGACGATGCGGAACTCGCTCCCGATCAGCGCGATCGAGGTCGTGCGTGCCGCGCCTGCGGTGACGACAAATGTTGAGCGGAAGATCTGTTCCGTCAGCCCCCAATGCTCGGCGGCGGTCCACCCGCCGATGTAGCAAGGGGCGAACGCCTGCGACGCCAGCACCCACGGGTCGTCGATGGTGGTGACCGTCCCCGCCTCGAGCGGCAGCACGTAGAAAAAACCCCGGCGAACGGTGGCGAGCCAGCCTGCTCGCACGAGGCGGAACAGCCGCGAGCTGGCCGTCGCTCTGGGAACTCCCCAGGCCTCCGCCGCGCGTCGCGTGTCCACCAGGCCACCGGTGGCGGCCCGGGCCAGAGCGACCACCAGGTCCCGCCCAGTCTCCGAGGTAGTATCTGTCGCGATCATGCCGGAAGACGAAATTAACCCGACAGGGACTGTATCTCAAACGGCAGTTCGAACGGTCTTCAAGGTCAATGGTCGGGGCCGTTTCGCGGCGCTGAGCCAGGGTGGAGGGACCCCGAACTCTAAGGGGTGGCGATGCAGTTGCCCTGCACGGCAAGGGGATCGGCGCCGTGGAGTAATAGGGGGCGCAGCGGGAGTTGTACGTAGTCGTGTCGCGTTTCGCTGCAGCCGCCTGCCCTGCAACCACAACTTCTCGAGCTGGGGAACTAGGATTCGAACCTAGATAGCCAGAGTCAGAGTCTGGAGTCCTACCGTTGGACGATTCCCCAATGAACCGGGTCCTACTTTTTCTTCCTCTTACCAGAGTCCGCCGAGACGACAACATAGATGCGCACTTCGTCGTTGGACTCGTAGATGTTGAGGCCTTCCCACCCGCCGCGGCCTGACGGGTTGGCGATGTGGTGGGCCTTGATTCCCGGTTGGTTCACGATCTCTTTCCGAGGATACGCGCTGGTCGGAAGCGCCGTCTTGTAGAACTTCTTCACGGCTTCGTAGTCACCGACAGCCTTGTACCGGTTCTCGGCCACCTTGCGCGCCGAGTCCGGGAGCACCCCGATCTCTGCCGCATGGGCCGACGTCACTGCCAGCACCGCCATCACCCACCAGGCTCTCATGGACGAAGAAGGTAGCTTCGGGCTGACAGCCAGTCCATCCACATGGCGACCACTCCGTGGATCATCGCGCCGTACCAGAAGCTCCGCGTTCGCAGCGCCAGGATCCCCAACGCCAGCCCCGCGATGATCGAGCCCAGCGCCTCGAGCTCCGCCTTCCCCAGGTGCATCACCGCAAACGGAGCGATCGGCAGCAACAACGCCCCCGTCCTCCCAAGCTTCGGCAACAGCCCATTCAGCATCCACCCGCGAAAGAAGAACTCCCAGCCGATGAAATAGAAGAGGTACCCCAGCTCGTAGATCGCAAACAGCTTCCAGCTGATCTCGTCGGGCTTCCCTTCCACCTTCAGCGTGTACGCGCCCGCTCCCGCCAGCGGGTAGATGCCCTTGAACGAGTCCATCTTCGACGCCACGTAGACTGCCGGCAGCATCACGATCAGAAACAGCGCCGAGATGAGCAGCCCCGCCCGCCAGTCGCCGATGCCCAGCCCGTACTTCCGGTGAAAGCTGCCCCGCGTCGCCACCGAGATGAGCAGCGGCAGCACCAGGTACAGAAAGAAGCTCGCCCCGAACCAGTAGAAATAGGTGAGCGCGCCAATCGCAGGGTGCTTGTCGTACGTCGCGCCGAAGAGGGTGCGGAAGTACGACGTCGACGCCTGGTGGTGCGAGAGGATCAACAGCGCACTGCCCGCGCAGGTGATCACCGTGGGCTCGTTGCCCAGGTCGCGCAGGTACAGCCGCGCCCACGTGATCAGCCGGCTCACGGCGCCTTGTATTTCAGCGCCGCGTCGATGCGCGCCAGCGACTCTTCCCGGCCGATCAACGACAGCGTGTCGCCGATGCCAGGGCTGACGGTCGTGCCCGTCACCGCCACCCGAAGCGGCTGGGCCACCTTGCCCATGCCGATCTTCATCGCCTCGCTCACCGTCTTGATCACCGCGTCAAGCGCCGGCACCGCCCACTCCGTCGTCTCGAGCACCTGCCGCACCTGCGCCAGCGCCGCTTTCCCTTCGTCCCCCAGCTGCTTCGCCGCCGCGGCCGGGTCGATTTGCACGCCGTGCCCGTAGAAGACCTTCGCCTTCTGCGCGAGCTCGACCAGCGTCGTCGCCCGTTCCTTCAGCGCCGCGCAGATCCGCACCACCTTCGCCTCGTCTTTCACGTCGAGCCCGTTCTCGGCAAAGAAGGGCAGGGCGTGCTTCGCCACCTCGGCCGGCGGCGTCTCTTTGATCCAGTGCGCCGACACCGAGGCCAGCTTCGCCGGGTTCCACACCCCCGAGCTGTGACCCACGTGATCGAAGTCGAACAGCTCGATCATCTGCTGGCGGGTGAAGAGCTCGTCGTTGCCGTGGCTCCAGCCGAGCCGGATCACGAAGTTCAGCAGCGCGTGCGGCAGGATCCCGTTCCTCTTGTGCGCCATCACGTCGGCTTCCGGGTGCAGCCGCTTCGACAGCTTCTCGCGGTCAGGCCCGAGGATCAGCGGGAAGTGGGCAAACTTCGGCGCCTTCCAGCCCAGCGCCTGGTACAGCATCAGCTGCGGCAGCGTGCTGTTGATGTGCTCCTGCCCGCGGCCCACCACGTCGATTTCCATCGAGTGGTCGTCGACGACGCAGCCGAAGTTGTAGAGCGGAATTCCGTCGGCACGCATGATCACGAAGTCGTCCAGGTCGCCGTACTGCTTGCTGATGGTCTTCTGGAGCACCAGGTCTTCGAAGCTCACCACGCCGTCTGTCAGCGGCATCGCAAACCTCACCACCGACGGGCGATCAGGCGCGTCTTTGCGGTTCCGGCACGTGCGCTCGTACTTGTACCCCGCACCCGCTGCCTCCCGCCGGGCTTCGAGCTCTTCCTTCGTGCAGTAGCAGCGGTACGCCTTGCCCTCTTTGAGCAGCACGTCTGCGGCCTTCCGGTAGCTGTCGAGCCGCTGCATCTGGAAGTACGGGCCGAACTTGCCGTCGACCCGGGGGCCTTCGTCCCAGTCGATGCCCAGCCACTCGAGCCCGTCGAGAATCGCCCGCACCGATTGGGGCGTCGACCGTTCCTGGTCGGTGTCTTCCATGCGGAGGATGAAGGTCCCGCCGTGCCGCCGCGCGTAGAGCCAGTTGAAGAGCGCGGTGCGGGCGCCGCCGATGTGAAGGTAACCCGTCGGAGACGGTGCAAAGCGAACGCGCAGACCCATGGTCGCGGGGAACTACCAGAGGGGTTAAGTTGCCGGCAATCATGAAGCGCCTCGCGTCCCTGACCCTTTTCGCTGGCTTTGCCGCTTTCGGCACCACCCTCATCGCCGTCGATGTTCCAGCGCTCAGCCAGACCGCCGAGGTGATCGTCGTCGGCACCGTTCGCGCTTCCGCGCCCCGGCTAACCAAAGACGGCGCGCGGATCATCACCGACACCGAGATCCAGATCACCGAGGTGCTCAAGGGCAAACCCGACGCCACCACGCTGGTGGTGATGCAGCCCGGCGGCATCGTCGGCGACGTCGGCCAGAAGGTCGAAGGCACCGCGAGCTTCGCCGTCGGTGAAGAGGTCGTCGTCTTCCTCGATCGCCGCGGGGCCGATCGCTTTGCCGTCACCGCGATGTCGCAGGGCAAGTTCCGCGTCGAAAGGTCTTCCGACGGCAAGGTCGCCTTCGCAGTGCCGCAGCACTCGACCTCGCTGCTCATCGACCCGCTGACCCAGAAAGAGACCGTCAGTGGCCTGAAGACGATGCCGCTCGCCGACCTGAAGACGAAGATCGCGGCCGCGCTGGCCACCCCCACTTCGCCTGTCGTGCAGCCGACCCGCCCGGCGCTGAACAAGACCACCCCATGATCCTCGCGGTGCTCGTCTCGCTGACGGTCGGGCAGGCCGTCTGCCCCGCGTACACGCGCACGAAGGTCGACGACAACGACGCCAGATCCCACTGTCTGTATTGGACGGAAGGTCAGACGATCGAGTGGCGCGTCAACGACCAGGGCAACCCCGAGACCACGGGCGATACCGAGTTCACCGCTGTGGATAAGGCGATCGCCAGCTGGCAGACGGAGTTCGTCTCGTGTGGCTCGCTGGCGCTCAACGTCGGGCCGCGGTCGACGTCGCGCATCGCGTCGTACGCGAGCAAGTCCGCCAATCAGAACCTGGTGATCTGGCGCTTCGAGACCTGCACCAGCAAGGTCGGCCCCAGCGACGGCTGCTGGAAGGACGACGACTGCGGCAACCAGTTCGACTGCTGGCAGCACAACAGCGGGGCCCTGGCGATCACCACCACCAGCTTCGACCCCATCAGCGGCCGCATCCTCGACGCCGACATCGAGCTGAACACCCCGGGGTTCATCTTCACCGCTGTCGATTCGCCTCCGTGCATCAAGCCTGTCTACAACCAGCTCTGCGTGGCGACCGACATCCAGAACACCCTGACGCACGAGTTCGGCCACTCGCTGGGCCTCGCGCACAGCTGTCAGATGGGCTCGACGATGTACGCCAGCGCCGCTCCGACCGAGCTCGGCAAGCGCGCGCTGGATCCCGGTAGCAAGCAGTTCGTCTGTGACGTGTACCCGAAGAACCTGCCGTCGCAGGACTGCGTGAGCCCCGCCTTCAACGGCGAGCTGGGGCCAGTCGCGCGCGGCTGCGGCTGTTCGGCGGGCGCCGGGGCAGGGTGGGCCGTGATCGGCCTCGTCGCGCTTGCGAGGCGAAGGGCTCGCGCCGGATGAAGCTCGCTGCTGCCCTCGCGTTGCTCGCGTCGTCGATGGCGGCTGCGCAGCCCTTTATTCGCACCGTGGTGCCGGGCAGCGAAGAGAAGGGTGTGTTGTGCGTGACGTGGAACAAGCGCGGGTTCACGTACGTCGTCGACGCGGCGGGCAGCGCGCGCACGCCGGGCGAGTCCGAGTTCGTCGCGGTCGACGCGGCTTTCGCCAGCTGGCAGGCGGTGTCGGACACCTGCAGCGACTTCAAGTTCACGCGGGGCGAGCGGCAGGCGAATACGAAGATTGGTCGCGGCAGTGAGTCGAGCAATGTCGTCGTCTTCCGCGAGGTGTCGTGCCGCACCGTCGCGCCGTCGACGGATCCGTGCCTGGCCGATGGCTCGTGCGCCAACACGTACAAGTGCTGGGACCACTCGGACTTCACGATCGCGCTCACCACCACCACCTTCAGCACCAAGACAGGGGCGATCTACGACGCGGACATCGAGCTGAACGCCGCTCCGCATGTCGATGACTCGCGCTTCCTCTTCACCACCATCTCGTCGCCGCCGTGCGCGCCGAACCCCGACGCCGTCACCTGCGTGTCGACCGACATCCAGAACACGCTCACCCATGAGATCGGGCATGCCGTGGGGTTCGACCACGTCGAGAACCCGGGCGCGACGATGGAGGCCACCGCTCCGCCGGGTGAGACGCAGAAGCGGATCATCGACTTTGGGATGACTGAAGGGTTCTGCCAGACGTACCCGAAGGGCTTGCCTCCGGTGCCCTGTAACGAGCTCGCTCAGCTGCGCCGGAAGATCATCGTCAAGGGCGTCGGCACCCCCGGCCTTTCCGGCATCGGCTGCGCGGCAGTGCCCGGGGCGGCCTTCTGGCTGCTGGGTCTGCTCGTCATTGCTCTGTCACGCCGCCGTTGACCCGCCCGTCACCCATGCCAGACAGGGCGGGTGAGTCTTTCCTTCGTCCTTCTTCTGGCCGCGCTTCAGGCAGAGCCGGCCCCGGCTTCCGTTCATCCCGAGAGCCTCCTTCCCGACCCGTCTGATGGCGGGGTTGAACAGAGCCCCCCTGATGCTGGAGCCGAGGCGTACCCCGAGCCCGTCGCTCCCGACCCCCAGCCTGTCGCTGCGGTGGTCGAGCCTGTGGTCGCGCAGACTGTCGTCACGGGATCCCGCACCGAGCGCCGCCTCGAAGACGCTGTCACCCCGACCGAGGTGATCACCCGCGCGCAGATCGACGCCACCGGCGCCCGCGATCTCGGCGCGCTGCTTCAGCAGCACCAGGGCGTCGAGCTCGAGTACAGCTTCCGCGGCGTCGGCGTTCGCCTGCAGGGCCTCGACCCCGAGTACGTGCTGATCCTCGTCGACGGCGAGCGCGTCTCGGGCCGCATCGGCAACACCATCGACCTGAGCCGCTACTCGATGCGCGACGTCGAACGGATCGAGATCGTCAAGGGCCCGGCCGCCGCGCTCTATGGCTCGGACGCGATCGGGGGCGTCATCAACTTGATCACCCGCCGCGTGCAGAACGACTGGGAAGGCATGCTGCGCGCGTCGGCGGGCACCCGCGAGGACTACGACTTTCGCGGCCACGGCGCGATGAAGCGCGGCCCGTTCGAGCTCCGCCTGGGCGGCGGTTACCGCCAGGCGCTGTCGTATGATCTCGACCCCCGCGACGCCGCGACCAGTGGCCCCGGCTTCCGAAGGTTCGATGGCGACGCGGCGCTCGTCTTCACCCCCAAAGACTGGATCGCGATCTCCGGAAAGATTGGGTACCTGCGCCGCGACGAGAACGCGATCGACATCTCGCCCACCGGAGCGACCTTCGACCGCCGCGGCCGCCAGGAACAGTTCGACGCCTCGCTCAAAGGCGTCTTCACCCCGACCGAGAAGACCCACGTCACCCTGCGCGGCCGGCAGAGCCTCTTCCGCGATCAGTTGCTGCAAGACCAGCGCGGCGCCCGCGACTACGACCAGTACACCCAGAACGTCAGCCGCCTCTGGGAAGCTGCCCTTCAGCTCGATCAGAAGGTCGGCCAGCACACGCTCACCGGCGGGCTCGAGCTGCTGTCGGAAATCTTGAGCTCCCCGCGCCTCTCGACCGGGCACGCCGAGCACCAGCGCTACGCCGCCCTCGTGCAAGACGAGTGGGACTTTCTTTCGGAAGGCGGGCCGCGCCTGAAGGTTGCGCCTGGCATCCGCGTCGACGTCGACACCCAGTTCGGCGCCGCTGCCAGCCCGCGCCTCGCGCTGAAGCTCGACCCGACTTCGGCTTTCACCATTCGCGCGTCGTGGGGCATGGGGTTCCGCGCGCCGAGCTTCACCGAGCTGTACCTGCTCTTCGACAACGCGTCCGTCGGCTACGTCGTCGAGGGCAACCCAGACCTTCAGCCCGAGACGTCGTCGAGCGTGAACCTCGCCGTCGATTGGCGCCCGCCGCTGCAGGGCTTCCTCGTCTCGGCCAGCGTCTTCCGCACCGATCTGACCAACCTGATCACCGTCAACACCAACGACACCCCCAACCCCGACAACCCGACGCTCTACCGCTATGGCAATGTCGCCAGCGCGTACACCCAGGGCCTCGAAGTGTCTGGCCGGGCGCGGCTCTCGCGCGGCACCTACTTCGATCTCGGCTACACCTTCCTCGATACGCGCGACAACGTGCTGCACCGCGCGCTCGAAGCCCGGGCCGCCCATAAGGTCAACGCGTCGCTCACCGCGCGCTACCCATCGATCGGCCTCGAGGCGATGGTGCGCAGCTCGTGGGTCGGGCCGCGGCCGTTCTACATCGACGCCGACGCCGACGGCGTGCAGGAGACCAAGTGGGTCAAGGGCTACGTCGACCTGGAAGCGCAGGTGTCGTGGACTTTTCGCGACTGGCTGCGCATCTTTGTTCACGGCTTTAACCTGCTGAATGCGGGCGACGCCACCTACCTGCCCAGGCCCCCGCGCGGTGTGCTGGGCGGAATCGAGGTTCGCTACTGATGAGACGCTCAATCCTGCTTCTGATTCTCACGGCCTGCGCGGGCGATCTGCGCGACGAGTTCCCGCTGGACGGCGCGCTGCCCGGCAAAGATCACATCACCCATACGCTGCAGGCCGACGGCTCGACCCTGAGCGTCGTCGACGCCAGCAACAAGACGTCGTTCGTCTACTTCGACCTCGACACCGGCGTGGAGCTCGAGGCGTCGGAAGCCGTCGAGGCCCAGAAGTGGGACTTGAGCTTCCAGCGCTTCAAGATCAGCACCAACGGCGGAGCGAGCGGGCCAGGTGGGGTGAAGACCGCGGGCCTGAAGAGCGCGACCTGGGAAGGCGTCACCGCGCCGCCAGCCGACGGCTACCAGGTCGACACCGCCGAGTCGATCTTCACCACCTTCGAGGGCGGCTGGTACTACTACGACCTCGGCCAGCACAAGCTGACCCCCCGCTCCGAGCTGATCTACGTCGTGCAGACCACAGACGGCGCGTTCTTCAAGGTCCAGATGCTCGGCTACTACGACGTCAACGGCTCGGCCGCGAAGCCGTCGCTGAAGTGGGTGAAGCTCTGAAGGCCCCTAAATTTTGTGCCTGTTGCGCGTTTCGCTTCTAAGCTGCGCCCCGCCTAAGCCCCCTTCGAAGGAGAGACCATGAGGCGCAGCAAGGCATTCCGCGCGGCACTCGCCGTGGCAGTGATCGCTTCCCCCGCATTTGCCGTGAAGCCCGGCGGCACGCTGTACATCCGGTCGAAAGACACGACCCTGCTCAAGAAGGCAGATCTCAAGGCGCCCGCCGTCACCAAGCTTCAGCCCGGCACCGAAGTGGTGTGGAACGGGCCCGACGAGAAGGACGCCAAGTTCCACAAGGTGAAGGCCGGCGCGAAAGAGGGCTTCGTCCTCCAGGCGAACCTCACCCCCAGCAAGCCTTCTGACGAAGTCGGCGCCGACGGCAAAGGCATCAGTGCCCGCGCGGTCGCCTCGTCGGGCGCTGCGACGCGCACCCTTTCCGAGTCGGGAAAGATGTACGCCGAGAAGACGCCTGACCTCACCACGGCCGGCAAGCAGGTGGTGCTGCTCGAGGGCATCAACGTGGCAGTGAAGGAAAAAGACGTCGTTGACCATGCTGCAAAGGCAGGACTTCCCAAGGCAGGTGGCAAATGAAGAAGATCCTGATCGCAGCGCTGCTGGTCGTTTTCTCGGCCGGGTGTTCGGGCCTGAAGGGCGGAATCCGGGCCCCGAACAAGGCCGACCTCGACGCCGCAGCCGCCGTTGCTGCTGCCGCTGCCGAGAAGTTGTCGAAGGCAAAAGCCGAGGCCGACATCGCCGTCGCGACGTGCCCGAAGGCCGATGGCAACATTCCGCTCACCGAAGAGAAGGACATCGGCGGCGCGATCATGGTCGCCACCGCGAGCGAGAACGGCAACTTCCTCGTCGAGGGCGCGCTGCCTGAACTCGCCACCAAGCCGGACAAGGTGAAGGTCGACCTGAAGAACAAAAAGAACGCGGTCAACACCTACGTGGCCAAGGTCGGGAAGCTGCTGGCGAGCTACTCGGCGCGCCCTGAGCTGGCGTGGACCTTCGGGGTGATCGAGAACGACGGCGTCAACGCGTTCTCGGCACCCGGCGGCTACGTCGTGGTCACCACCGGCTTGATGCGCCTGGTCGAGAACGAGGCCCAGCTGGCCGCGGTGCTCGCCCACGAGATCGGTCACATCGTGAACAAAGACACGATCAAGAGCTACGCGTCGGTGAAGCACAACATCTGCGTGCCCGCGAAGACGGTGGCGGCGTACGCGAAGTACGGCATCGCCGACCAGCTGCCCGAGTCGATTCGCAAGTACGCCAACTTCAGCGACTCGTTCGAAGACTCGGGCGCCAACAAGACGTCGAGCGCGCTCGTCGATGCGCTCACCGACGGCGTGTTGTCGTTCAAGAAGACCTTCGGCATGGGCAAGGACGCCGAGTTCGCTGCCGACAAGGTCGCCTTCGAGCTGATGATGTTCGCAGGCTACGACACGAAGGAGTTCGACAAGGTGATCTCGAAGGCGGAAGCGGGCGGCAAGGTGTTCGACAACCACCCGAGCAACGCCGATCGCATCACGGCCTTCACCAACCTGCGCACGGGCGAGAAGAAGGAAGATGGCTCGGGCGACCCGGGCTACAGCATGTTCACCTTTGCTGGTGTGGTTCCTCCGCTGCCGGCCGATGTGAAGGCGGCGATTCCCGCGGAAGGCACGGCGAAGCCGAAAGCCGCGGAAGCTCCGAAGTCCTGACGAAAGCTGTGGTGCAACACCCTTTGGCCTGAGGTCTTCTGATGTCCACTCTGATCCGTGGCGGTACCGTTGTTACCGCCGAGCAGACGTACCGCGCCGATGTTCACTGTGACGGCGGGGTGATCAAGGCCATCGGAGACAAGCTCGAGGTCCCGGCAGGCACCCGCACCGTCGACGCGGGCGGCCTGCTGGTGATGCCGGGCGGTATCGACCCCCATACGCACATGCAGCTGCCCTTCATGGGCACTGTCGCGAGCGACGACTTCTTCACCGGCACCGCGGCAGGCCTCGCGGGCGGTACGACGATGATCCTCGACTTCGTGATCGGCGACCCGAACGTGTCGCTGATCACCGCCTACGACCAGTGGCGCGACTGGGCGAAGAAGTCGTGCGCCGACTACAGCTTCCACGTCGCGATCACCTGGTGGTCGGACGCAGTGAAAGAGCAGATGGGCGTGCTCGCGCGCGAGCGCGGCGTGAACAGCTTCAAGCACTTCATGGCGTACAAGAACGCGATCATGGTTCCCGACGAGAACCTGATCTTGAGCTTCTCTCGCTGCCTCGAGCTCGGAGCGATTCCCACCGTTCACGCCGAGAACGGCGAGCTCGTCTTCTGGCTGCAGCAGCAGATCCTTGGCCAGGGGATCACCGGCCCTGAAGGCCACCCGCTGTCGCGCCCGCCCGAGGTCGAAGGCGAGGCGGCGAATCGGGCGATTCAGGTCGCGCACGTGGTCGGCACGCCGCTCTACATCGTTCACAACTCGTGCAAGCAGTCACTCGAAGCGATCACCCGCGCGAGGCTCGCCGGGCAGCGCGTCTACGGCGAGGTGTTGGCCGGCCACCTGATGATCGACGACAGCGTCTACCGCAACCCCGACTGGGAGTTCGCGGCTGCGCACGTGATGAGCCCTCCGTTTCGATCGAAGGAACACCAGGCAGCCCTGTGGGACGGCCTGGTCGCCGGCACGCTGCAGACGACTGCGACGGATCACTGCTGCTTCTGCGCGCCCCAGAAGGCGATGGGCAAAGAGGCCTTCACCAAGATCCCCAACGGCACCGGCGGCGTCGAAGATCGCATGAGCGTGCTCTGGAGCGCGGGCGTCGCCACCGGCCGCCTGACGCCGAACGAGTTCGTGAAGGTGACGTCGACGAACGCCGCGCAGATCTTCAACATCTACCCGCGCAAGGGCTCTGTCTCTGTCGGCGCCGACGCAGATCTCGTCGTCTGGGATCCGAAGGGCACCCGCACCATCTCGGCGAAGACGCACCACCAGAAGGTCGACTTCAACATCTTCGAGGGCATGACCGTCACCGGCATTCCCCGCTACACGCTGAGCCAGGGCAAGGTGTGCTGGGCCGACGGGAAGCTCGACGTGCAGCAGGGCGTGGGGCGGTACATCGATCGCCCCACGTTTGCTGCCGCCTTCGAGTCGCAGAAGACGCGCAACGCGCTTCGCCAGCCGACGCGCGTCGAGCGCCGGCCGTAGCCAGCACCTACGGCAGCTGGCGAACCATGTCGCCGTACGTCTCGGGGCGGCGGTCACGGTAGAACTGCCAGGTGCGGCGCACTTCTTCGATCTGATCGAAGTTCATGTCGGCGACGACCAGCTCGTCTTTGTCTTCGCTGCCCGTGGCGAGGAAGCTGCCCTTCGGGTCAACGAAGTAGCTGGTGCCGTAGAACTTGCCGATGTTCCACGGGGCCTCGGTGCCGACGCGGTTGATCGCTCCGACGAAGTAGCCGTTGGCGACGGCGTGCGCGGGCTGCTCGAGCTTCCACAGGTACTGCGAGAGCCCGGCGACGGTGGCCGACGGGTTGAAGACCACCTCGGCGCCGTTGATGCCCAGCAGGCGGGCGCCTTCGGGGAAGTGGCGGTCGTAGCAAATGTAGACGCCGACCACGCCGTACTGGGTCTTGAACACCGGGTAGCCGAGGTTGCCCGGCTTGAAGTAGTACTTTTCCCAGAAGCCGTTGGTCTGGGGGATGTGGTTCTTGCGGTACTTGCCCAGGTACTTGCCGTCGGCGTCGATGACCGCCGCGGTGTTGTAATAGACGCCCGCCATCTCGCGCTCGTAGAGGGGCACCACGATCACCATCGAGTACTTCTTCGCGTACTCCTGGAGGATCGACGTCGTCGGGCCGGGCACCGCCTCTGCCGAGTCACACCAGTTGGGCGTCTGCGCGGGGCAGAAGTACGGGGTGTTGAAGATCTCCTGCAGGCAGAGCATCTGCACGCCCGCCTTGCCGGCCTTGTCGACCCACGGCAGGGTCTTGTCGAGCATCGCTTGAACGATCTCTTTCACCGAGCCTTCGGACTTCGCGTTTGCCAGCTGAATCAAGCCACCTTTGACGATGCGTGCCATCGACGGGTTCTCCTTGGGAAAAGACGCTGCGACGACATATCCGATTTTTTCAAAAGCCCGGGTTAGAACAAGCCAATGACTCCCCGGGAGCCCACGGTCGACGACGTCGAGTTCCGGGCGCTCTACAAGAAGACGAAGTACGTGGTCGAGACCGCCGACGGCTGGTCGCTGGTGATCACGCGCTACCGGCCGATTCCGCAGACCTTCACCCAGCCCTTGTTGGGTGAGCCGATTCTGCTGGTGCATGGCTTCTCACAGAACCGCCACGCGTGGACCAGCGGCGAGTTCGTGAAGAACCTGCTGTTCTTCGGCCTCGACATTCACGTCCTCGAGCTGCGCGGCCACGGGAAGAGCTCGGTCGCGTTTCAGCTCGAGCGCTGCGGCAAGTTCGGCCGCCAGCCCCCGCCCGACCTCCAGTGGGACTGGGACATCGACAGCTACTTCCTCTACGACATCCCCGCGGCGGTCGCGGGCGTGAAGCGGATCACCCGCCGCGACCGCATCTTCTACGGCGGCCACTCGATGGGCGGGATCCTCGGGTACGGGTACGCCGGCATCCACGACGACTTCGAGGGCGTCGTCACCATCGGCGCAGCGGCCGAGCTCGGCAAGGGCAGCTGGCCGCTGAAGGCGCTGGCGCTGCTGGGGCCCGGCGTTCATGCGGCCGTCGATGTGTCGCTGATGGGGTTGAACGCGCAGCGGGGGTTCTCACACTTTGCCGGCTCGCTGCTCGACAAGGTGACTCGCAAGGTCACCGGCGAAGCGCCAAAGCGGCTCGCCTACAACTACGTGCCCGTCGACAGCTGGCTGAAGCTCGCTGCCAGCGCGCTCGAGTACGCCGAGAAGAACCCCGTGCTCGGCGCCGTCGCCAGCCGAGTCAACTGGCTCGCGCGGCAAGACCGCATGGCCGCCACCGACATCCGCTGGCTGCTGCGCGAAGGCAGCGAGCGCGAGCCGCGCAAAGTCGCCGAACAGTTCTTCAAGTGGATCCGCAACAACGAGACGGTTTGCTACCGCACCGGCTACGACTTCAAGCGCGGCTTCTCGAAGATCAAGGTGCCGATGGCGATCATTTTTGGTGATCAAGATCCGCTCGCCTCGGTCGACTCGACCCGCATGGTCTACCGGTCGGCCAAAAGCGAATACCTGCTCTGGCGCCCCGTGAAGGGCAACAGCCACATCGAGGTCACGATGGGGCACGACGTCCGGCAGATTTGTTACGACATCAAGAACCTCGTCGAGTACGCGCGGCAACACCGCGGGCGCGCTCCGTCGTTGCCGCGCATCCGGTAGGGAATCGGCCGGAAAGTTGGCGGGTTGAAGGCGCGTAGTACCCTGTAGCGCCATGGAGCACTTCGCCATCCCGTGATGAAAGCCTGGGCGGTGGCCATCGCCGTCTGCTTTGCCTCGGCGACCTCGGCGCAGGAACGCGTCAGCCTCAACACGATCACGCGCGTCGAGGTGAAGGGAAACACCGTCGAGATCCAGGGCAGCCGCAAGGCGAGCTTCGCGACCTTCACGCTCTCGAAGCCCTCGCGGCTCGTGATCGACATCTCTGAGGCCGTCTTCTCGGGGGTCCCGGCAGAGATTCAGGTCTCCAACGGCTCGATCACCGCGATCAAGACGGTGACCTATGGGTCCGCGTCGGCGTCGATCGCCCGCGTGTTGATCGGCCTCGAGAAGGATCTCGAGGCGGATCTCGTCACCAGCAACAACCTGCTGATCGTGAAGCTGCCTCCCGGGGATCCGAAGGCCCAGGCGCGGGCAGACGCCGAGGCGAAGGCGCGCGCTGCGGCAGATGCGAAGGCGGCGGCGAGCGGCACTGTGGTCGCGGATGCGAAGGCTGCGAGCGACGCGAAGGCCGCGGCAGATGCGAAGGCGGCGGCGGACGCGAAGGCAGTGGCAGACGCGAAGGCCGCGGCAGACGCGAAGGGCACGATGGACGCGAAGGCGCAGGCCGAGGCGAAGGCGACGGCGGACGCAAAGCTGAAGGCGGACGCAGAGGCGAAGCTGAGAGCGGACGCCGACGCCAGAGCGAAGGCCGAAGCCGATGCGAAGCTGCGCGCAGAGATCGAGACGAAGGCCCGCCTGGAAGCCGAGCAGAAGGTGCGCGCAGAGATGGAAACGAAGGCCCGCGCCGACGCCGAGAACCAGGCAAAGGCCCGCGCGGAGCTCGAAGCGCGGGTGAAGGCGGAGACCGAAGCGAAGGTTCGCGCCGAGTACGAAGCGAAGGCCCGCGCGGATGCTGAGGTGAAGGCCCGCGCTGAGCTTGCCGCCGCTGTGAAGGCCGAAGCCAAAGCGCGCGCACAGGCCGAGAAGGAAGCCCGCGCCCAGGCCGAGAAGGACGCGAAGGCCCAGGCCGAGGCAGACGCGAAGGAAAGGCGGGAGGCCGCCAAAGCAAAGGCCGAAGCCGACGCGCTGGCCCGGGCCGAGGCGATGGCGGTGGCGAAAGCCCGTGCCGAAGAGAAGTTTCGCCTCGCCATGGAAGCCAAAGAGCAGGCCGCGGCCGACGCCCGCGAAAAGGCCGAAGCGAAGGCCGCCGCCGCGAAAGAGAAGCTCGAGCGCGAGAAGGAAGAACGCCAAGCCAAGGTCGCCGCTGCGAAAGCCGAGAAGGCCCGCGCCGAGCAGGAAAAGAAAGACCGCGCCGAAGCCGCGATCGCCGCGAAGGAGCAGGCCGAAGCCGACGCGAAGGTCGACGCCGAGCGCCGCGCGAAGGAAGCGAAGGCCCGCGCCGAGGCCGACCGCAAGGCCAAGATCGATCGCCTGGCCGAGGCGAAGCGCGCCGAAGAGCAGCGCCGCGTCGATGAAGCGGCCCGCGTCGAACGTGACCGCAGGGCGATCGCCGAGCAGAAGATCGTCGCCAAGGCCGAGCCCGTCGTGGTTGCCGCGAAGGGTGAGCCTTTGCGCCCCGCGAAGTCGGGCCCTCCGGCCCGGGTCACTTTCGTCGGCTTCAAGCAGCAGGAAGGGGTGGGGCGCGTCTACATCCGCACCTCGGAGGTCGTTCGCTTCGGAGTCGGCGAGGACTCCCAGCGCAATGTCGTCCTCTCGCTCGAGAACTCGCGCATCGGCCTGCCCAACAACGAACGGATCCTCGACACTTCTTTCTTCGACACCGCCGTCGCGCGCGTCGTCCCGGAAGAGGCCCCCGACGGCAGCGTGCGGGTCGTCATCCAGCTGAAGAAATCGGTTGGCTACCGGACCAGCCAGGACGGCACCGAGGTATCGCTCGAGTTCAGCCGGCCCTGAGTAGTCTAAAGAAGCGCCCCGATGCCCCTGGTGTTCATCATCGTCGCGGCGCTGGGGGCAGAGCCTTCGGTGATCGAGCTCACGGCCGAGCAGGTCGTGCACGACGGGAAGGCGCGCCGGGCCTACGCCGAAGGCAATGCCGAGCTCACCACTGGCAACGCCGCGCTGCACGCCGATCGCATCACGTGGGATCGCGACACGAACTCGGCCACCGCGATCGGCCATGTCGCGCTGCGGCTCACTGGCCCCGATTTGATGGTCGTGATCGCCGACGTTCTCTCGGTTCGGTTCGAAGACGACGAGGTGAAAGAGGTCTTCGTCAACGACGGCAAGGTGCTTGGCAAGACGAACATCACTCCCGCCGCGCTGCGCGCGATCACCACCCCCGATGGGCTCAACAAGGCGGGCACCACCACGCTGCTGTTGGTCGGCAACCACCTCGTGCGTGACGACGGCAAGTGGCGGGTCGAGCGGCTCGAGCTCGTGCCCTGCGAGTGCAACTTCGACAACCCGTCCTGGTCGATTCGTTCGAGCAGCGCGGCGATCGACACCGCCGACAGCCGCGCGTCGTTGTGGAACTCCACCGTCCGCGTTCACGGAGTCCCCGTGCTCTGGCTGCCGTGGATCTCGCTGCCGCTGTCGAACCGGCAGACTGGCCTGCTCGCGCCGCGCCCCGGCTACTCGGTGCTCAACGGCTTCATCGTCGAACAGCCGCTGTTCATCACCCTGGGCCGCAGCTTCGATCTCACCCTCACGCCCGGCTTCTTCGGCGGCGTGCCGTCCCAGGCGATCGGCATCTGGGGCCCGCGGCTGCTCACCGAGTTCCGCTACGCGCCCACGGCGAACATCACCGGAAGGCTAAGCCTCGGCTTGCTGTGGGATCTCAAAGGCAACCGCAGCCCGCTGAATCCGTTTGTGCCACGGCCGGGAACGCGCGGGCTCCGCGGCGAAGGCTCGTGGCAGCACGCGCAGGAGCTCGGCTCGGGCTGGTTCAATCGCGTCGACGCGTCCTTTTTCTCTGACGCGTACTACCAGCGCGACTTCGTCTCGGACGTGCTCGCGAAGGAAGCGGGCTACCTGCGGTCGACCGCGACCGTTTTTCACCGCGGCCCGGATCATTGGGTCGGCGTGGACATCGGCCTGCGTCAGGATCTTCAGCTGGGCTACCCGCTGCTCGGCAGTGCGCAGTTGGTCGCCGGCGAGCCGCTGTACGGACCGACGCCGCTTCATCGCTTGCCTGCGATCACGTGGGCCCTGCCCGAACGGAAGTTGATCGGGCTGGTGACTTTCGGGGTGGTGGCGGATGCGGTGCGGCTCGCTCCGGTGCGGGGGCAGTCGGGCGATGAAGGCGTGCTGGCCGACGAAGGCCGCGCGAACGGGCAGAGCACCGAGTGCCTCTCGCAGCGGCTCTACTCCATCGGCTCGAATCCCGCGTGCGGCACCTTCACCGAGCCGTCGCAGGGAAATGGCGTCTGGGATCCGGGCGAGCGCGAGGCGCGCGATCGCTTCCAGCTGATGCCGCGGCTCTCGGCCTCGTTGCCGCTGGTCGTCGCGCGGCTCACCCCGTATGCGGCGTGGCGGCAAGGCGTCTGGCTGGGCGAGCGCACCGGCACTGTCACCCACCGCGGCTACCCGATTCTCGGCGCCCGCCTCGACACCGAGCTGGCCCGGAACTTCGGCTCGATTCGGCATGCGATCGCTCCCGCGGTCGAGCTGCGGAGCGTGCCTTTCGTGGTGGGCTCGGCGCCCGCTCCGTATGACGAGGTCGACACCGCGATCCCCGGCACGTCCGACCAGCTGCAGGCGGTCGCCGAGCTGCGCCAGCGCCTCACCCGCGACGGCGCTGAGCTCTTGAAGCTGAACGTGGGGCAGGGCGTGCAGTTGTCGGGCGCGTCGCCGACTGCCGGAGAGACGTACGGGAATGTTGGGACGCGGTACGGGTGGGTCGGCCTCGAGGTGGGCGCCCGCGTGGATCCCGTGCTGGCGCGGCTGACCCGGCTCGGCGCCGTCGCGACGGTCGAAGACGGGCAGGGGCACGGGGGGTTCGCGGCCTACGAGAACCTGATCAACGACGGTACCGATCGATCGCGGCGGCCCATCGATCTGCTCTTCGCTCCGCCGGTTCGCACGGCTTACACCGGGCGCGCCCAGTCGCTGGCCTTCGGCGCCCACTGGAAGCTGGGTGGGTTTGGCCTGCGCTACGACGCCCTGCTGCTCGACCAGAAGTTCACCGCCGACCTCGAGGTGAAGATCGCGATGGCCCTCGTCCAGCACACGGTCGGCGTCTCCTATGCCCCCGCCTGCGACTGCTTCCGCCTCGAGCTCACCGCCACCCAGCGCGGCGTCCAGAACCCCGGCGGCGGACTCACCTACGGCCTGCCCGACTTCGGAGCCACCCTCACCATCTCGCGCTTCGGCTCCTTCGGCGTCGCGCGTTAGCGCCTTGACCTGAGGCACCGGGGCTTGAAAGATGCGCCCCATGCCGAAAAGCTCGAGTCTGATTCGCCTCGCCGTGGGCGTCTGCGTGTTGGGTTTGTGGGGGTGTGGCAACGAGGTCGCAACTCTGGAACTCGTCAGCATCACTCCAGAGAATCCGCGCATCGGCGACACCGTCAATGTCGTCTTCAAGCTCACCGACTACCGCGGCCAGCCCCTGGCTGGGCAGAACGTCGCCTTCAAGCTCGACGTCGAGAAGCCACTGATCAAGATGGCTCCGGCCAATGCGACTTCGCTGAAGGGCGATGGCACTGCCGCGACGACGTTGGTCGCGAGCGGGCGCGTCTCCTCGGTTCGGGTGATTGCGACGGCGGGCGACAAATCAGTGACTACCCCCCCCATCAGCTTCGTCGGGGCCACGTCGGCGAGCGGACGCCAGCTGACGTTTCAGTGCGGCGAACTCGCAGGCAAGGCCTCAGGTGGCCGTCACGCGATCGGCGCGTACGACCCCTCGCGCTACCTCATCGCCGGCGTGAAGTTGAGGTGCTTCGCCCACGTGGCCGACCGCAACGGCGACGGCATGCCCAAAGCTATTGTTGGCTTCATCACCGAAGCCGGTGCAATCGGGCCGAGTAGCACCAGTCAAGCCGACGTCGTCGGCAATGCCGAGATTCTCTACAAGACCTCGTTGCCCTTTCCGAAGGAGACCGATCCGGGGGTCTTCGTCTGGAATCCGACGGTCGACGACATCCACACGGGCGACTACCTCGTCCCGTTGTGGATGGCCCCCTTCACCTGGACCGTCAACCCGATCGCCACCTTCGACACCGGCGTCCCTGCCCTGAACCTCAACAACCTTCAGGAGCCGCGCCGTTTCGACCCTATTCGCAACCGGCCTGACCTCGTCCCCGCGCAGCAGTACCAGAACAACCCGCGAGACAACCTGGTGTCGCTCGTCGCCTTCACGTCGGGCGAAGAAGGCTTCACAGACATGAACAACGATGGCGTCCACCAGGATGAGGAGCCCTTCGACGACCTGACTGAGCCTTTCGTCGACTACGACGACAACGGCACCTGGGATCCCGACGAGAAGTTCATCGACACGAACAACAACGGCAAGTGGGACGGCAAGAACGGCAAGTGGGACGGCAACACGGACATCTGGCGCCAGGAGCGCATTCTCTGGACGGGCATCCCCGCTCTCCAGGACGTCGGTATCACTGCCCGGAATCCGGCTCCCAGCGTGCGTGGTGTTCAGGGCATCGGTGGCCAGCCGATTACCGTGGGGTGCTTCGACGCGGTTGGGGTCAACTTCATCATCGCGGACCCGTGGTGGAATGCGCTTGCGAGAAATGGTGAAGGCGATGGCTGCTCTGGTGAGTCTTCCGACGTCGTCGAAGTCTCGGGCGGCAGAACCGGGCCGGCTTTTGGTTACGGCCCTGGCGACGTCTTCAGCTTTTTGATCAAGGACAAGATGGATCGAAAGCCGGCGCCGATGACGACGCCTCCACAGCCGGGCTGCTTCCCTCCTCCGGGTAACGTCTGCTCTGCTGGCGGCCCCGAGTGCTACGGCTTCGGCGTCCCGATCGAATGCAAGTTCACCGCGTCGCCGGAAGAAGGGCACATCGTCAACATCCTCAGCGTCGTTCGCGGCCGAATCTTCAAGAACCTGCCGTAGCAGCGGCAGTGCTTGATTGTTGATTCAGGAATCAATACACCTGCGCCATGGCCGCAAAGGCATTGGCGCAGCAGTCGACGCGTGAGCAGGACCGGCGTCGGACGATCTTGAGGGCCGCGGTCGAGGTCTTCTCGAAGAAGGGCTACCACGGCTGCCGGATCGCAGACGTCGCGCGCGAGGCAGGGGTCGCCTACGGGCTCGTGTACCACTACTTCAAGAACAAGGATGAGCTGCTCGAGTCGGTGTTCACCAGCGGGTGGTCTGGCTTCGTGGAAAGGCTCACCGAGCAGGTCAGCCGCAGCTCGACCTTCGAAGAGCGCGTGACGGGCGTCGTTGGCGTGGCGTTCGAGGCGTACAAGCGCGACCCGCGGGGCGTGAAGGTGCTGATCCTCGAGGTCGGCCGCAGCCCCTCGGGCGGCGCCGTCAACCGCGGCAGCGCCTTCTCTGACGTCATTCGCCTCGCCTCGCTGCTCTTCCAGGAAGCGAAAGAGAAGGGGCAACTGAAGGCCGACATGGATCCGCTGCTCGCGGCGACGATGCTCTTCGGCGCGATCGAGATGGGCCTGACGGCTTTCGTGCTCGGCCTGCTCGACAAGAAAGACGACGCGGCGCTCGACCGCGCGCGCGATCAGGTCGCCGAGACCTTCTTGCACGGCGTGATGCCGATTGGTGCTGGGGTAAAAGAGCCATGGACGAACGCGAAGTCACCTACGAAAACCAGAACGCAACGGCGCGCCTGACGATCAACCGCGAGGCCGCGCGCAATGCGCTGTCTCCCGGGGTGCTCGACGGACTGCTCAAGGGGCTCGATCAGGCCGAGGCCGATGCGTCGGTGCGCGTCGTCGTGCTCACCGGGGCAGGCACCAAAGCGTTCTGCGCGGGCGGAGATCTCGGCGGCCTCGCCGACGGGTTCCTCGCCGGCCACGAAGGGCGGCGCGGCTACGGCCAGCTGCTGCTTCGGCTGCAGTCCTTTCCGAAGCCCACGATTGCCCGGCTCAATGGCCATGCGCTCGCGGGCGGCATGGGGCTGGTGCTGGCTTGCGACTTTGCGATCGCGGGAAGCGAAGCGCAGCTGGGCCTGCCTGAGATCGATCGCGGCCTCTTCCCGATGATGCTGCTCGCGCTGCTCCAACGGCACCTCGGCCGGAAGCAGGCGCTGCAGCTGCTGCTCACGGGCGAACGGGTGAGCGCGGCAGAAGGCGTGAGGCTGGGCCTGTTGAATCAGGCGGTCGAGCCGGCCGGCCTCAATGCCGCGGTCGATGCGCTGGCCGAGAAGCTCGCGGGCAAAAGCCAGGCGATCTTGAAGCTCGGCAAGCGGGCGTTTCTCGCCGCCGAAGATCTGCCGCTGGCCCAGGCGATCGAGCTGCTCGCCGCCAACCTGTCGATCAACGTGCTGGCCGAAGACGCCGCTGAAGGCGTCACCGCATTCCTCGAGAAGCGCAAACCCAACTGGAAGGATCGCTGACATGGCCGTTTCCAAAGACAAAGTCCTCGTCACCGCAGCGCTGACTGGCGTCCTCACCAAGCGCGAGCAGCACCCCGGGATCCCGTACACGCCCGTCGAGATCGCCGAAGAAGCGACCCGCGCGTACAACGCCGGAGCGATGCAGGTTCACATCCACGCCCGCGAGCCCGAGACGGGCGACGCCACCTGGTCTGTCGAGACGTACGGTCAGATCAAGACCGAGATCAACAAGCGGTGCCCGGTGATCGTGAACTTCAGCACCGGCGGCTTCAACATGGGCGTCAACAGCGAGGAAGAGAAGAAGCAGCGCCTCGAGTACGTCTGGCGCGTGAAGCCCGAAGTCGCCGCGCTCAACATGGGCTCGATGAACTACGCGAAGTATTCCGAGAAGCGCAAAAGCTTCGTCTTCGACTTCATCTTCCCCAACTCGTTTGGTGACATCCTCACCTGCCTCAACGCGATTCGAGAGGCCGGCGCGAAGCCCGAGCTCGAGTGCTTTGACCTGGGCCACGTGCACAACGCCGAGCCGCTTTTCCAGATGGGCGCGCTCAAAGGGCCGGCGCAGTACAGCTTCATTCTCGGCGTGCTCGGCGGCGCGCCGGCCACCACCGACACGCTGTCTCACATGTCGAAGCAGATTCGCCCTGGCGATGCCTGGGAAGTGATCGGCATCTCGAAGGTGCAGTGGAAGCTGGTCGGCGCCGCGCTGGCGCTGGGCGGCAACGTGCGCGTCGGGCTCGAAGACAATTTCTACCTCGACACCGCGGGCACCCAGCTTGCGAAGAACAGCGCCGAGCTCGTCGAGAAGGCCGTGCGCATGGGCCGCGACGTCGGTCGCGAGCCGATGAACATCGAAGAGGCGCGCGAGCACCTGCACCTGCCGTGGAAGTGGTGACCTGCGCTTAGTCGAAGTCGAGGGCGAGGACGCTGCGGGCATCGACCCAGCGGCCGCTGACCTTGGCGCCCCAGTGCAGGTGGGGGCCGGTGACGCGGCCCGTCTTCCCGATCAAGCCCAGGCGCTGGCCCTTCTTCACCTTCTGGCCTTCTTTCACGTCGAACTTCGAGAGATGGAAGTACGCGGTGTAGAGGCCGAGCCCGTGGAAGAGGATCACGGTGTTGCCCGAGCCGAAGCACTCGCGCTGCATCACGACCTTGCCGTCGTTGCTGGCGAACGCTTCGTCGCCGGTAGCCCCGTTGAGATCGACGCCGTAGTGCTGGCTCTTCTTCTTGCCGTTGAACATGCGCAGGTCGCCGAACGGAGCGGTGACCACGTCGTTTCGCGGCCAGTCGAAGTTGGTGGTGAAGAGGCGTTCTGCTCGTTCCTGGCCGAACGCGGCGTCGAAGGCCACCTGGTCGCGCTTGCTCCAGTCGCGCTGCGCCTTGCTGGGCGAGGTGAACTTCTTGCTCACTTTCAGCTCGCTGGATCTGAAGTTGGGCGGGATGACTTCCAGCGTCCCGTCGATGTCGTGCTCGGCTTCTTCCGCGACGAGGCGCACCGAGAGCTCGAGCGAGCCGTCTTTGAGCTCGACGGGCAGACCGAGCACCGCCTGCCAGCCGCCCGAGTAGGGGAGGAAGTCGAGATCGAACCCGCCCAGCCGGCCTTGCGGTTGGTGACGCGGGTCGGCGCCTTGCACGGTGATCAGCACCGCGTCGCCGGGCTTCGCTGTGCCGGGCTGGATCCGCACCGTCGCGGAGGCGATCAGCAACAACGCGATGGCGGTGGGTGAAAGCAACGAGAGGGAGGTTTGCCACGCACACGAGAACCGTCAAGTGGACGTCTGGCCTTAAAGAAGCACGCCTATACTGCCCCGCAATGCGCGCACTGAGGGGGTCGATCGCGGCGGCTGTCTTCGCCGCCAGCTGTGGTCCCGCCGGAACCACCTCGAACATCGTCGGGCCCACGGGTGGCGAGGTCTGCATCACCGGCGACCGCGTCTGCATCTTGATTCCGCCGGGCGCGCTCGACGACTCGAAGACGATCTTCATCACCCCGACGAATGATGTGCCTGGCGGCGTGTACCTGAACGGCTACGAGATCGGACCTTCGGGCACCGCGTTCCTCAAGCCCGCGAAGGTGACGTTCAAGATCGAAGAGCTCTTCGCCGAAGACTCGGGCGTCGACCCGGTGCTGCTGCGGCTCTACACGCGCTACGAGGGAGACTGGGAGCCGCTGGGGACGCCCGTCGCTCCGCTGGATCGCGTGCGGCGGACGTTGTCGGGCACGGTCGAGCATCTGTCGCCGTTCGTCGTGCTCCGCGTCGATCGCTTGCCCGATGGTGGCGAACCAATCGAGATCGACGGTGGGAAGAAGGACGGCGGGGTGGTGATCATTCCGTACTTCGACGCCGGGCGTCCCGACGCGGGCAAGCCTGACGCCGGAAAGCCCGACTCGGGGACGCCGGACGCCGGAAAGCCAGACTCGGGGATCCCGGACGCAGGGATGCCCGATGCCGGCAAGCCTGACTCGGGAATGCCGGATGCCGGGCCGCCTGATGCGGGTCCGCCCGACGCAGGTCCGCCCGACGCGGGTCCGCCCGACGCAGGTCCGCCCGACGCAGGTCTGCCTGACGCAGGTCCGCCTGACGCAGGTCCGCCTGACGCAGGAGTGGATGCGGGGATCGACGCAGGAGTGGATGCGGGCGTCGACGCGGGAATGGACGCAGGGGCCGATGCGGGCGACGGTGGGTAGCGCGGAGGAAGAGACGGCAACGTTCATCCGGAAGAGAAGTCGAGGGATGAGCCGCCGCAGAGATCCATGAGACACCTGCTGATGCCTCTGCTGCTCCTCTCGTGTGCGGAGCCGAAGCCGATGAACAAGACGCCTCCTGCGCCGATCGCTTTCACGCGCGGTCCCGCGATCGCCGACGCCGCCGTGCTCAAGTCGTGGCTCGATCAGCAGAAAGGAAAGCTGCGCCTACCGGTGGCGGTCGAATTGGTTCCCGTGCGCGCCGTCGGCAACGCGCGAATTGGCTCGCTCGAGCTGAAGCTCGATGACACTGCGCTCAATGTTTCACTCGCCGATCGCGCGTATCAGCAGTGCCCGCGAGACGGCGGGCCGTGCGTGCTCTGGCTCGAAGGACGGTGGAAGGGAGACGGGGCGTTTCAGGTGACGCGCGTCGATCGCGCGGTCAGAGACGGGGAGTCCACCGGGTTCGCTGAGGTCGAGGCCGGGCCGTAGCACCGCGGCGGATCATCCCTCGACTTCTCTTCCGGATGAACGGGGCGGGGCGGCGGGGCCTCTTCAGTCGTGGGCTTTGAGCCCGTACTTCGTCACCAGGCGGTGGACGTAGTTCCGGGCGATGCCGGCCTCACGCGCCATCTGCGAGATGTTGCCGTTGCACTTGTTGAGGAGCCCCATCAGGTACTCCTTGGTGAAGCTCTCGACGAGGCGCTCTTTCGCTTCCTTGAAGGGCAGGTCAGTCATGCCCTCGTTCGCCTGCAGGCTGCGCGACGCGGTGCTCTCGTTCGGAAGGGGATCCACGTCCGCGCCGGCCAACGCGCGCTCGACCAGGTTGCGAAGCTCACGAACGTTGCCGGGCCAGTGGTAGGCGGCGAACCGCGCCATCAGCCCGCGGGGCAGCTCGAAGGTGCCGCGGCCCATGTTCTTCACGAAGTGCTCGGTGAGCAGCGGGATGTCGTCGAGGCGATCGCGCAGCGGCGGCACCTGCACCAGCACGACGGCGAGCCGGTAGTAGAGGTCGCGGCGGAACCGGCCCGCTTCGATCTCTTCGTCGAGGTCGCGGTGCGTCGCGGCGATCACCCGCACGTCGATGCGGCGGTGCTTGTCCTCACCAACGCGCCGAACCTGGCCGCCTTCAAGAACGCGCAGCAGCTTCGGCTGCAGATCCAGCGGAAGCTCGCCGAGTTCGTCGAGGAAGATCGTGCCGCCGTCAGCCTCGAGGAAGGCGCCGTTGCGGTCAGAGATCGCTCCAGTGAAGGCGCCCTTCACGTGGCCGAACAGCTCGGACTCGATCAGAGATGGCGCGACCGCTCCGCAGTCGACGACCACGAACGGCCGGCCGACCCGTTTGCTGCGCGCGTGAATCGAGTGGGCCAGCACTTCCTTGCCCGTGCCCGTCTCGCCCAGCAGCATCACCGTCGAGTCCGTCGGAGCGACCTTCTCGAGGATTCCGAACAGCTGCCGCATCGCCGGCGCCGCGCCCTTCACCGTGCCGAAGCTGCTCAGCGCCGCAGGCAGGCCCAGGTCCTGCTCGACCATCGAGATCTTCATCGACGTCTTGCCGACGGTGACCACGCCCTGGTCTTCGATGATCACTTCGTTGATGCGCGCGCCCTGCATGTACGAGCCGTTCGTGCTGTCGAGGTCGCGCACCCGCACGCCGTCGGGCCGAGCGGTGAGCTCGACGTGGAAGCGCGACACCGTCGTGTCTTTCAGCGTCAGCTGCGCGTCGGCGTGGCTGCCGATCTTCATGCTGCCTTCGATCGGCCGCGTCAGCCCCACGTCGGGGCCCGCGGTGATCGCCACCTGGTACTTTCTTTCCTTCAGGGTGCCGCTCGCCTGATCGAGGCGAAGCAGGGCGCCGGGGCGCTGAAGGGGCTCGGTGGCGAGGCTCATGACGGCTTCCGACTATAACTTCTGCCTTCGAAGCGACAACGCGATTGCGAGGCCTGCGGCGCCTTGCGAGTATGCGCGCGCTCGAAACTTTCCGACAAACGCAAGGAGTCGTTTTTCATGGCCTCAAACGGCGAAAAGATCAGCCTCACCGGCGTCAAGCTCAACGTCCCGGACCACCCGATCATCCCCTTCATCGAGGGCGACGGCACCGGCCGCGACATCTGGAAGTCGTCCGTCAACGTGATCGATGCGGCCGTCGAGAAGGCCTACCGCGGCAAGAAGAAGATCGCCTGGCTGGAAGTCCTCGCCGGCGAGAAGGCCTTCAAGCAGACGAACAACTGGCTGCCCGACGAGACCGTCACCGCCTTTCGCGACTACCTCGTCGGCATCAAGGGGCCGCTGACGACCCCGATTGGCGGCGGCATTCGCTCGCTGAACGTCGCGCTGCGCCAGATGCTCGACCTGTACGTCTGCCTGCGCCCGGTGCGCTACTTCAAGGGCGTGCCCTCGCCCGTGAAGGCGCCCGAGAAGGTCGACATGGTGATCTTCCGTGAGAACACCGAAGACATCTACGCCGGCATCGAGTTCGAGGCCGGCAGCGCGCAGGCCACCAAGGTCCTTGAGTTCATCAAGAAAGAGTTCCCGAAGGACTACGACAAGATCCGCTTCAAGGAAAACATCGGCATCGGCATCAAGCCGGTGTCGAAGGAAGGCACCGAGCGTCTCGTTCGCGCCGCGATCAAGTATGCGCTCGACCTCAAGCGCCGCAACGTGACGTTCGTCCACAAAGGCAACATCATGAAGTACACCGAAGGCGCCTTCATGAAGTGGGGCTACGAGGTCGCGCAGAAGGAGTTCGGCGACAAGACGTACACCTGGGCCCAGTGGGAAAAGACGAAGGCGGCCTCGGGTGAAGACGCAGCCAACACCGAACAGAAGGCGGCGCTCGCCGGCGGCAAGCTCCTGGTGAAGGACGCGATCGCCGACATCACGCTTCAGCAAGTGCTGACGCGCCCCGACGAGTTCGATGTGATCGCGACGCTGAACTTGAACGGCGACTACCTGTCGGACGCGCTGGCGGCCCAGGTCGGCGGCATCGGCATCGCGCCGGGCGGCAACATCAACTACCTCACTGGCCACGCCATCTTCGAGGCCACCCACGGCACGGCGCCGAAGTACGCCGACCTGGACAAGGTGAACCCCGGCTCGGTCATCCTCTCGGCCGAGATGATGCTTCGCCACCTCGGCTGGCTCGAGGCGGCTGACCTCATCATCAAGGGCATGGACGCGGCCATCGGCCAGCGCACCGTGACCTACGACTTCGCCCGCCAGATGAAGTCAGACGGCGGCGCGGCCGTGACCGAGGTGAAGTGCAGCGAGTTCGGTCAGGCGATCATCAAGAACATGTAGCTCCTCCTCAAGGACAAAACCAAAAACCATGGCCAAGACTCCCGTTCGTGTTGCGATCACCGGCGCTGCCGGCCAGATCGGTTACTCCCTGCTTTTCCGCATCGCCAATGGCGACATGCTCGGCAAGGATCAACCGGTCATCCTGAACCTGCTCGAGGTCCCGCAGGCGCTCAACGCCACCAAGGGCGTGATGATGGAGCTCGAAGACTGCGCGTTTCCGCTGCTCGCGGGCATGCAGGCGTTCGATGACCCCACTGCTGCCTTCAAGGACGCTGATGTGGCGCTGCTGGTCGGTGCGAAGCCCCGCAGCAAGGGCATGGAGCGCAAGGACCTGCTCGAAGGAAACGCCGCCGTCTTCAAGGCGATGGGCAGCGCGCTGGACAAGAGCGCGAGCCGCGACGTGAAGGTGCTGGTGGTCGGAAACCCGGCCAACACCAACGCCTACATCGCGATGAAGACCGCGCCGTCGCTGCCGAAGACGGCGTTCACCGCGATGCTGCGGCTCGACCACAACCGCGCGCTGGGCCAGCTGGCCGCGAAGACGGGCAAGCCGGTGACGGGCTTCGAGAAGCTCACCGTCTGGGGCAACCACTCGCCGACGATGTACCCGGACATCCGGTTCGCCTCGGCGGGCGGCGAAGCGGTGCCGAAGCTCCTCAACGACGAGAAGTGGTACCGCGAGACCTTCATTCCCACCGTCGCCAAGCGCGGCGCGGCGATCATCGAAGCGCGCGGCCTGTCGTCGGCGGCTTCGGCGGCGAACGCGGCGATCGACCACGTGCGCGACTGGTGGCTCGGGGCCGGCGCGAGCTGGGTCACCATGGGCGTGCCGTCTGACGGCTCGTATGGCATTCCGGAGAACGTCGTCTACGGCTTCCCGTGCCTCTGCAAGGGCGGCGGCACCTACGAGATCGTGAAGGGCCTCGAGATCGACGCGTTCTCGCGCGGCAAGATGGACGCGACCTTGAAGGAGCTCGAGGAAGAGCGCGAGGCGGTCAAGCACCTGCTCGGCTAGCCTGCTCCCGCGTGGAGCAGAACGAAGAAAGCTTTTTACGTGCCCTGGCGGAGCGCCCGTTCGATCGGACGCTCCGCCTCGTTTTTTCCGACTGGTTGCTCGAGTCTCGAGACAACCACGCCGTCGCGCGCGGCGAGGCGATCTCACTCTTCGAGAAGGGCACGCTGTCGGCGCTCGAACGCCGGAAGCTCACCAAGCTGCAGGAAACGCACGGCCGCGCATGGCTGGGCCCGCTCGGTGCGCGCGTGGAGCGCGAGCAGTGCCGCTTCGAGGGCGGACTCTTGAAGACGGTTTGCTTCCCGTCGAACATGCCGGCGGCCGACTACGCCGCGCTGGTGGGTGAGCCGCGGCTGGCGCTCGTCGACACCTTGAGGATCTTGCCCGGGCGCGTCGCCGCCGAGGTCGGTCAGTTTCTTTCGCACCCGGTGCTCGGCCGCGTCATCGAGCTCGAAGGCGACCTCGACACGCTGCTCAAGGCCGACGGCTATGGGTTCGTACCGCAGATGCTGAAGCTTCATCTCTGGCAGCCGCGGGCAGACCTGGCGCGGTTTGCGGCCTTCAGTCCGTTGAAGCTGGCGACGGTGCTGCAGCTGCGCACCGTCGAGTTCATTCTTCCCGAGCTGGTCGACGAGGTGGTGCAGGCGCTGTGGTCGACGGGCGCGCTGGAAGGCCGCACGCGGCTCGAGCTCTTTGCCAGGCACGCGACGTTCGAGGGCGTGGTGGCATGGCTGCGCGCGGGCGGCCCGATGCGCGGGAAGCTCGTGCGGTGGTCGGTGGACTTCAAGGACGTGCAGCTGGGCCTCGAAGGCGATGACTTCGAGCTGCTCACCGTCGACACGCTGGCGCATGACGCGCGCGACTCGATTGCCGAACGCATCGCCGTCGCTGCGAGCGTGATCTCGCTGCTCGACGGCATCGGCCTGCGCCGCGTTGAAGTGCGCCACGTGCCCGGGGGCAAGCTCGACAAAGACGAGCTGAATACGATGCGTGCGGGCCTGCGGCGTCTGAAGGGACTCGAGGAGTTCCGGGTCGCCGGCGTGCCCCTGTCGCCTTGACTTGGATTGGGGCCCAGCCTACGAATCCGCCGCTTTCCGCAGCGCTTCGGTTCGACGTTTTCCCTCAATGGAGTGGTGAATGACGCCGCAAAACCAGCAGCAAGGGCAGCAAATTCAATCAGTGGGCGGTACGGACACGGTGCGCGATCAGGACAAGATCATGCTCGTGCTGGCGTACCTCGGCATTCTCTCGCTGATTCCGCTGCTCACCGTGAAGGACTCAGACTTCGTGAAGTGGCACGCGAAGCAGGGCCTGGTGCTCGGGGGTGGCTTCTTCGTCGTGATGACGATTCTCGGGTTCCTCGGGCCGCTGGCGCTCGCGAACTGCGTGCTCTTCCCCGGCTACCTGGTGTTGATGGTGTTCGGGATCATGAAGGCGATGGCCGGGACGCGTTGGCGCATTCCGTTGATTGCCGACGTGGCCGACAAGCTTTAAGCAGTCGCTGTCTTGGAAAGGAAAGCCCGGCAACCCTGGGAGGGGGGGCCGGGCTTTTTGCTGCCTGAAAGACCGAGGGCTACTTCTCTTCTTCGACGTCGTCCTCTTCCTCGTCGTCGTCCTCATCATCGTCTTCGTCGTCCGCGTCCTCGTCGTCTTCGTCCTCGTCGTCGTCCTTGTCTGCGACGGCATCGAGGTCTTCGGAGTCGACCGCGAAGGCCATCGCGAACTTCTTCGACATCGCCGAGACCTGGGCGAGCATTTCGGTGATGGCCGAGTTGAACTCGTCGACTGCGGCCTGGGTGACCTTCGCGTCGCAGTGAGGGCACTCGAGCTTCTCGGTGCCGTCGACGATGTCCTGGGAATCGAGCTCGAAGCTCCCGTCGCACTTTCCACACGTGAAATCGATGTTCATAGAGGCGCGCGAAATAACGAAGGGCTGCGTGGGGTGTCAACGACAATGGAATGAAGAAGCGCTCTGCTATCTTCGCGGGCCATGCCGATTCCCGTGTCAATGGTGCATCAGCTTCACCTTCAGGCAGAGCGTTTCGAAGATCGTCCAGCGTTGTGGACGCGGCAGGGCGGGGCGTACGTGCCGACCTCGTGGCGCGACTACGCGAAGAAGGTGCGGCACTTCGCGCTGGGGTTGATGGAGCTCGGCTTTCCGGTGGGCGCGAAGCTTGCGATCATCGGCTTCAACCGCGAGGAGTGGGTGGTGGCCGACGTGGCGGCGATGGCGGCGGGCGGCGTGCCGGTGGGCCTCTACACGACGAGCAGCGCGGAACAGATTCAGTACATCGTCGATCACAGCGAGGCGGTGATCGCCCTGGTCGAGAATGACGCGTACCTCGAGAAGCTGCAGTCGGTGCGGGCGCAGCTGCCGAAGCTGAAAGAAGTGATCATCATGGAGCCGCCGCAGACGCCGCGGCCTGGCGTGCTCTCGTACGACCAGGTGCTGCTGCTGGGCGAGGCGGCCAGCGAGGCCGACTACTACGAGCGGGTGAATGGGCTGCAGCCCGACGCGCTGGCGACGCTGATCTACACCTCGGGTACGACGGGGCACCCGAAGGGCGTCATGCTGAGCCATCGGAACCTGACGTGGACAGCGGTGCACCTGTCGAAGAGCGCCGCGCTCACCGAAGAAGAGGTGCTGATTTCCTACCTGCCGCTGTCTCACATCGCCGAGCAGATCTGTTCGATTCACGGGCCGTTGATGAACGGCATCCAGGTCTACTTCGCCGAGTCTTTCGAGAAGCTGCCGCAGAACCTCAAAGAGGTGCGGCCGACCGTGTTCTTCGGCGTCCCGCGGGTGTGGGAAAAGTTCAAGGACAAGGCCGAGGCGGGCATGGCGGCGCAGTCGCCGACGCGACAGCGGCTGCTGAAGTGGGCACGGAACGTCGGCTTGCGGTGGAATGAAGACAAGCTGTCGGGGAAGAACTCGACGCTGGCGCTCGACGGGCAGTTCGCGTTGGCGCGGCGGCTGGTGTTCTCGAAGCTGAAAGAACGCATCGGGTTCGATCGCACGCGGATCTTCGCGACCTCGGCGGCGCCCATCGGCCGCGACGTGATCGACTTCTTTGCCTCGGTCGACATCGTGCTTCGCGAAGTCTACGGCCAGTCAGAGGTGACGGGTCCGACGTCGGTGAACAACGAGCACCAGACGCGCTTCGGCACGCTGGGGCAGCCGATGTCCGGCGTCGAGGTGCGCATCGCCGACGACGGAGAGATTCTGGTGCGGGGCGAGAACGTCTGCCTCGGCTACTTCAAGGACCCGAAGGCCACCGCCGAGCTCTTGCAGAAGGGCTGGCTGCACTCAGGCGACGTGGGCGAGATCGACGCGGGCGGCTTCCTGACCATCACGGGCCGCAAGAAAGAGATCATCGTCACCTCGGGCGGCAAGAAGACCGCGCCGGCAAACCTCGAGATGTTGCTCAAGTCGATTGGGCCCATCGGCAATGCGATCGTGGTCGGCGACAACCGCAACTACCTGGTGGCGCTGCTGGCGCTGGACCCCGAGAAGGCGGGCCCCTTCGCGCGCGCGCACGGCTGGCCGGACGACGCCCCCGCGCTGGCACAGAACGCCGACTTCCGGGCCTGGCTGACTTTGGCGATCGAGAAGGACGTGAACTCCCGGGTGGCCCGCTTCGAGACGATCAAGAAGTTCGACGTGCTGGGCCACGACTTCACCATCGAGGGAGGCGAGCTCACCTCGACGCTGAAGGTCCGGCGGAAGGTGGCGGAAGAGAAGTACCGCCCCCAGATCGACGCGCTCTACAGCTAGCGCTTTTCCATCGCGACGTAGTCGCGCTTCTTCAGGCCGGTGTAGATCTGCCGGGGGCGCGCGATCTTCTGCTCGTTGTCGGTGATCATCTCTTCCCACTGGCTGACCCAGCCGACCGTGCGGGGAATCGCGAAGAGCACCGGGAACATGTCGACCGGGAAGCCCATCGCCTCGTAGATCAGGCCCGAGTAGAAATCGACGTTCGGGTAGAGCTTGCGCTTGATGAAGTAGTCGTCTTGCAGCGCGATGCGCTCGAGCTCGACCGCGATGTCCAGCAGCGGGTTGCGGCCGGTGACTTCGAACACCTCGTCGCAGGTGCGCTTGATGACCTTCGCGCGCGGGTCGTAGTTCTTGTAGACGCGGTGGCCGAAGCCCATCAGCTTGGTGCCGTCGCCGTCTTTTACCTTCTTGATGAACTCGGGAACCTTGGTGACCGAGCCGATCTCGCGGAGCATGCGAAGCACCGCCTCGTTCGCGCCGCCATGCAGCGGGCCGTAGAGCGCGGTGATGCCAGCGCAGACGGCCGAGTACGGGTCGACTTCCGAGCTGCCGACGACGCGGGTGGCCGTCGTGGAGCAGTTCTGCTCGTGGTCCGCGTGGAGGATGAACAAGACATCCATCGCCCTCTCGAGAACCGGGTTTACCTTGTACCGGCTCTCGGCCATGCGCTTGACCATCGCGAGGAAGTTGCCGCCGTACGAGAGGTCATTGTCCGGGTAGACGTACGGCAGGCCCTGCGTGTGGCGGTAGCTGAAGGCGGCCAGCGTCGGCATCTTCGCGATCAGCCGCATCATCTGGATCCGGCGGCTGCGCTTGTCCTTCACGTTCTTCGCGTCGGGGTAAAAGCCCGACAGCGCCGCGACGGTCGAGGCGAGCATCGACATCGGGTGCGAGTCGTAGCGAAAGCCGCTCATGAAGTTCTTCACGTTCTCGTGCACGTACGTGTGGTGCGTGACGATGTGCGTGAACTCTTCGAGCTCGTTGCGCTTGGGCAGCTCGCCGTTCATCACCAGGTAGGCGACCTCGAGGTAGGTCGACTTCTCGGCCAGCTGTTCGATCGGATAGCCGCGGTACTCGAGCACGCCCACGTCGCCGTCGATGAAGGTGATCGCGCTCTTGCAGTTCGCGGTGTTGAGGAAGGCCGGGTCGTACGCCATCAGGCCGAAGTCTTCCGGCGAGGTCTTGATTTGACGAAGATCCATCGAACGGATGCAGCCGTTCTCGATGGGCAGCTCGTAGCTCTTGCCGGTGCGGTTGTCGGTGACGGTGACTGTCTCTTTGGCCATGTCGTGGAGTTTTCACGCGGGCGCAGGCTTTTCAACGAAAAAGAGTAAGAAACTCCTGCCTGCACCCGATGCGCCGTACCGGAACCTGGCTGTTCTTGCTCGCCGCGGCCGGCGCGGTGCTGTTCGTGCGCTGGAAATGGGGTGACGAGTTCGAGCCGAAGGTGATGGTGGCCCGGCTGCGCGAGCTGGGGGCCCACCCAGCGTCGGTGGCGCTCTTCGTGCTCGCGTACGGGGTCGGCACCAGCGCGCTGCTGCCGGCGGTGGGGTTCGCGATCGTATCGGCGGTGGTGTGGGGCTACTTCCCGGGGATGGCGGTCAGCCTGTTGGCCCTGAACATCGTCTCGAATGTGCAGTTCCTGGTTGGGCGGTGGCTGGGGCGGGAAAGGGTCGAGGCGTGGCTGGTCAAGCGGGGTTGGAGCGCGGCCGTGCTCCGCGAAACCGGCGTCAGCACGATGGTCGCAGTGCGGCAGCTGCCCCTGCCATTCCTCGCGGTGAACGTCGCCGCGGGGGTGTCGCCCTTGAAGTGGTGGCACTTCGCGGTGGGGTCGGCGATCGGAGCGATTCCTCCAACCGTCGTCTACACCTGGTTCGCGACGGCGTTGCTCGATGGGGTCGAAGGCGCTCGCACGGAGGCGCTGCTGAAGGCCCTCGCCGGCGGAGCGATGATGGTTCCGATCGCGCTGGCCCCGAGGCTGTGGGCGGCGTGGCGCAGGCGGCGGCAGCAGACGGCGTGACCCATGTACAAAAGATCTCTTTCCAACGTGATTGGCTTCGACGACGCGCCGTTCGCGCGGGACTACCGGGGTGAGATCGCGCTCGTCGGCACTGTCTGTTCCGGCCCGCGGCTCGAGATCGTCGTGCGCGGGCACGTGAAGCGAGACGGCTACGACGCGACCTTTGTGATGGCGGCGCTGGTGAAGGACAAGGCGCTGGTGCACGTGCGAGGCGTGATGATGCAGGGCATCACCTGCGCAGGCTTCAACGTGGTCGACATCCACCAACTGTCGCAGACGCTCGAGCTGCCGGTGCTGGTGGTGATGCGAAAGCGGCCGAAGCTCAAAGAGTTCTTCGCGGCGCTGGAACGCGTGCCTGGTTCGGCGCGGAAGCGGGCGACGATCGAAAAGGCGGGTGACCCCGAGCAGCCAGGCCAGGTCTGGGTGCAGCGGGCGGGGCTTTCGCTGGAAGAGTCGCAGCGGATGCTCGACCGCACGACGACGCACGGCGCGATTCCCGAGCCGCTGCGCCTGGCGCACATCATCGCGGGAGGCATGACCACCGGGAAGAGCCGTGGACGCGCGTGAGAAGCCGCTGGGGCGGAAGGCGTACTTCAAGATCCCGCACCTGCCGGGCTCGCGAACGGGGAAGGCAGACAGGGTCGCTCCGGAGGAGCTGGTGCGGCGGTGCACGGCTCTGGCGCGCGACGGCGAAGAAGTGATCGTGCAGGAAAAGCTCGACGGCTCGTGCGTGGCGATCGCAAAGGTGAAGGGCGAGGTGATCGCCCTGGGCCGCGAGGGCGTGCGGGCGTCCGAGTCGTTGAATCCCGGCCGGCAGAAGTTCGCGCGGTGGGTCGAGGGCGAGGCGGCGATGCTGGGCGGGCTGCTCAAAGAAGGCGAGTGGCTGGTGGGCGAGTGGCTCGCGCTGGCGCACAGCACCCGGTACCTGCTCACGCATGTTCCTTTCGTGGCCTTCGATCTGTTCAGCGGCGGCGCGCAGTTGTCCATCGACCTGCTGAAGCAACGCGTCGGTGGAAAGCTGCCGCTGCCAAACCTCATTCATCGCGGTGGGCCGATCTCGGTCGAGGCGGCGCTGGCGTTGCTCGGGTCGCACGGCGCGCATGGTGCGGTCGACCCGGTCGAAGGCGCCGTGTGGCGGTTGGAGCGCGCGGGCGAAGTGCGATCGATGGCGAAGGCGCTTTTCGAGGCGCGCGGGCTGCCGATTCGGAACCGCGTGCGCGAGTACACCGTCTACGACTCGGCGCTCGATGTCGATCGCGGGTGGATGGCGTCGTGATCCTCGACACGTTCTTGCGGCAGCTGCAGGCCTCTTCGCTGGCGCCGCAGCTGGTCCTCCGGGGAAGTCAGCTGACGGCGCGCTGGGTGCCGGGCCGCATCGCGCAGGATCTCGACTTCGTGATCGAGGGCGAGTGGACGGTGGCGACGCTGACGGCGGCGGCGTCGTCGGTCGCTCCGTCACTGACCGAACGGCTCGAGACGATCTGGGCCGAGACGGAATGGCCGGGGCTGCGGCTGCACCTGGTCGACGGCGCCGAGAAGCTGCAGGTCGACATCTCGTTCAACGAGCCGATCGGGATTCCACCCCAGCCGACCGGGCTCCGCGGCCACATGTTTCGCGCGGTGGGCCCCGAGATGATGCTCGGCTGGAAGATTCACAGCCTCGTCGAGCGTGGGCCGCGCGGGCGCTGGCACGCAAAGACGCTGGCCGACCTGGTGTTGATCGATCGCCACACGACGACGGATCCTTCACGGGTCAAAGCGTGCGTCGAGACGGCCTTCGCGATCAGGCGGATGACGCTGCGCGAGCTCGACGGAATGCTCAACGACGAGACGTGGGGCCTCAGCCGCGGCAGCCGCAACAAGTGGAAGAGCTACTCGAAGAAGGCGCCGTGGGTGGACTTCCCGCTGGCCGAAGCGATCAGCCAATGCCGGGCGATCGTCCGCAAGGTGCTCAGCGCTTGACGGTGCCGACGTAGACCCAGGCGGTGCCGAACATCAGCGACGTGGCCTTCGCGTCCGAGAAGCTGCCCGTCGCGTTCATCAGCTCGATGAACTTGTCGCCGCTGGGAAACGCAGCGCTCGTGCGCGGCAGGTACTCGTACGCGGCGCGGTTTCCGGTGATGACGCGGCCGATCAGCGGCATGAAGAAGCGCGCGTAGAAGCGGAAGAGGCCGCCGAAGAGGCCTTCGGGCTGGCCGAACTCGAGCACCATCACGCGGCCGCCGGGCTTCACCACGCGCGCGAGCTCCTGCAGGCCGACCCTCGGGTCGTCGACGTTGCGGATCCCGAAAGAGATCGAGGCGAGGTCGTAGGTGGCAGTGGCGTAGGGCAGCTTCATCACGTCGGCGACCTCGAACTTCACCGGCAGCCCGGCCTTCGCTGCCTTCTCGGGGGCTGGCTTCAGCATCGGCTCGCAGAAGTCCGTGCCGACCACTTCGCCCGAGGGGCCGACGGCGCGCTTGAACTCGAGCGCGAGGTCGCCAGTGCCGGTCGCACAGTCGAGCACCGACATGCCGGGCTTCGCGCCAGCGAGCTTCACGGCGATGCGGCGCCACGCGTGGTGACGGCCGAAGCTCATCGCGTCGTTGGCGGTGTCGTAGCGGGGCGCGATGGACGCGAACATCGACTGAACCTGGTCGCTCACGTGCGGACCTCCACAGGGCGGGCGGGGCGGTGGTGCTCGAGGCCGGGGACAGCCAGCGAACGGCCGACCGCCTGAAGCACCTTCTGCAGTGCGACCATCAGGTCGCCGAACATGGCGGGCGTCAGCGCCTGGACTCCGTCGCACAGCGCCTTGGCGGGCTCGGGGTGGACTTCGATCAGAAGTCCGTCTGCTCCGGCTGCCGCGGCCGCGAGCGCCATCGGGATGACGAGCGCGCGATCGCCGGTGGCGTGCGAGGGGTCGACGAGAATCGGCAGGCGGGTGCGGTCTTTGATCCACGCGACGCCGGCGAGATCGAGCGTGTTGCGAAGCTGCGGCTCGAAGGTGCGAATGCCGCGCTCGCAGAGGACGACCTGCTCATTGCCGCCGTCGAGAATGTACTCAGCGGCCAGCAGCCACTCTTCGAGCGTCGCGCTCAGGCCGCGCTTCAGCAGCACCGGCTTCTTCACCTTTCCCACCGCCTTCAGCAGCGAGAAGTTCTGCATGTTGCGGGCGCCGATCTGCAGCATGTCGACGCAGTCGAGCATCGCGGGAAGCTGCGCGGCGTCCATCACTTCGGTGACGACCGGCAGGTGGTGGCGGCGCGCCGAGGTCGACATCGCCTCGATGCCGGGCTGGCCGAGCCCCTGGAAGGAATAGGGACTGCTGCGGGGCTTGTAGGCACCCCCGCGCATCCCGTGCGCGCCATGCCGGGCGACGGCCTCAGCGGCGGCTTCGATCTGGGTAGGACTCTCGACGGCGCAGGGTCCCGCGATCACGACGAAGCCCTTGTCGCCGATGTCCACGCCGCTGCTCAAACGAACGCGCACGGGAACCGATGTTTCGGTTCTCCAAACCCGCCTCGGACCGTCGGACCCCATCGCACTCCCTCGATACCTGGTAGCCAGGTTCACGCTGTTCACGTCGTTTTGAACTTTGTAGTGCATGTATAGCCGCGACCGCCTAGAAAACAACTGCCTCGTGAGTCATTCGGCCTCAGAGCGGCGAATCGCCGCGACGTGGGCTCCGCTCGATGCCGGAGCGCTGCTGCGTTTGTCGATCGGGGGCGCTGTGCTGTCTGTCTCGTGGTCGCACCCGGCCGCCAGAGAGTGGGCGGTTGGCTTGGGCGTCGCGGCGGAAGGAGAAGGCGCGATCGCGTGGAGCGAAGGCGCTCCTTTGGGGATGCCCGGCCCGTGGTTCGGTGGCTGGACGTACGCGGGCGTGGAACGCTGGGTGTTGCCGAAGGTGCTGGCGTGGTGGGCGAACGGGAAGACGTACGCGGCGGCGTTCGGTGACGCGCGGCTCGATCAAGTTCAGACGGTCGAGCCAGTGATGTCGGTGCCCAAAGTGAAAGTCTCGACAGGTGATCGCGCGGCGTGGACGGCGATGATCGAAGCGGCGGTGAAGCAGTTCGCCGGCGGCAAGGTGGTGCTGGCGCGGCGCATCGAAGTGAGAGCGGAGGCGCCGATCGAAGAGCGTCGGCTGTTGAAGGTGCTCGAGGCGCGGTACCCAGCGTGCCGTTCTTTCCTGCTGCGAGAAGGCACCAAGGCTTTCGTCGGCGCGACGCCCGAGACGCTCTGCCGCGTGAAGGGGCGGGTGCTGAACACCGAGGCGCTGGCGGGCACGGGCACAGGTGAGGCGCTGCTGAAGTCGGCGAAGGATCTGCGCGAGCACGCGTGGGTGGTCGAGGCGATCGTCGAGTCGCTGAGGCCGCTGACCACGTCGATCGAGGTCGAGGCGGGGCCTGCGCTGAAGCGGCTCGCGAACGTCACCCACCTGCACACGCCGATTCGCGCCGAGCTGCGGGAAGGGGTGGACGCGATGGTGGCGGCGAAGGCGCTGCATCCGACTCCGGCGGTGGGTGGCACGCCGCGCGCGGACGCGATCGCTTTTCAGCGGGCGCACGAAGGGTTTGATCGCGGTTGGTACGCGGGGGCGATCGGGGCGCGCGGGGGTGATCACCTCGAGCTCTGCGTGGGAATTCGTTCAGGCCTGATCGATGGCGATCGCGCGACGGTCTACGCAGGCGCCGGCATCGTCACGGGCTCGACAGCGGACGCCGAGTGGGAAGAAACGGATCGCAAGTCGCGCGCGATCCTCGGAGCGCTCGATGGGTAGCTGGCTCAACGGCACGTGGTCGGCGGCGATCATGGGCGCTCTTGCGAATGCGGGAGTTCGAGACGTGGTGGTGTGCCCGGGGTCGCGGTCGACGCCGCTGGCGCTGACGGCCGCTGCATCGAAGCGGCTAAAGGTGTGGCCGGTGACGGATGAGCGCAGCGCTGCTTTCTTTGCGCTCGGCCTCGCGAAGGGCGGTGGGCGGCCCGCGGCGGTGGTGTGCACGTCGGGCAGCGCGGGGGCGCACTTTCTTCCGGCGGTGATCGAGGCGGCGCACGGCGGCACACCGCTGGTGGTGTTGACCGCAGATCGCCCGTGGGAGCTGCAGGGGTTCGGGGCGCCGCAGACGACGGATCAGTCGCGCTTCTTCGATCGTTTCGCGCGGGTCGAGCTGTTGCCGATGCCGGACGCCGGGTCGCTTGACCACCTGCGCGCGGTGATCGCACGGGCCCTGACGGGCGCTGGGCCGGTGCACTTCAACGTGCCGTTTCGCGAGCCGCTGGCTCCGGACGCGGGAGCAACGATTCCGGTCGACGACACCGCGGGGTTGAAGCTGGTCGCGGCTTCGCAGGTTCCGAATGTCTCCGAGGTGCGGCTGGGGGGCGTCGAGCGCGGCCTGATCGTGTGCGGGCCGAGAGAGAGAGATGACGGGCTGGGCGAGGCAGTGCACGCGCTCGGCAAGGCGCTGGGCTTCCCGGTGCTGGCCGAGGCGGCGTCGAACGCGCGGTTCGGATTCCCCGAGGCGATCGCCCACGCAGATCTGCTCGTGCGCTACCCGGAGTTTGCCAGGGCGCATCTGCCTCAGGTGGTGTTGCGGTTCGGCGGTGGGCTGACGCCGAAGACGACGCAGGCGTGGCTCGATGGCAGCGGCGCCCGGGTCTTCGTCTTCAGCGAGCGCGGCGAGATCGTGGACCCGCTGCATCGCGCGCAGGTCGTGATTGAAGGAGATCCGGTGGCGGCGTGCCGGGCGTTGATGCCAGAAGGTCCGGTGACGTCGGCGTACCGCGAGGCGTTTCTTCGGGCCGACGCGAAGGTCGTCGGTGCGCTTCCATTCGGTGAACCGGGCATTGCGGCGACGGTCGCGGCGAACGCGACGGGGAACCTCTTCCTCTCGAGCAGCATGCCGATTCGGGATGTCGACGCTTTCGCTGCGGCGGGGACGCGTCGGCTGCGCGTCTTCGCGAACCGCGGCGTGAACGGCATCGACGGCATCACCTCGACCGCAGCAGGCGTGGCGGCGGCGACGGGCGTGCCGACGGTGCTGCTGACTGGAGATCTCGCGCTCGTGCACGATCTTCACGGCCTGCTGATCGCGCGCCAGCACCAGATTCCTCTGACGGTGGTGGCGACCAACAACGACGGCGGCGGGATCTTCTCGTTCCTTCCGATCGCCGAACGGAAGGATCACTTCGAGGCGCTGTTTGGCACGCCGCACGGACTCGACCTCGCCCATCTGGCGGCGCTCAGCGGCGCGCGGCTCGAACGGCCCGAGACCCTGGTGGCCCTCGAGGCAGCGATCGGCAAGCCCGGGTTCTCGCTGATCGAAGTCCGAACGAGCCGCGAGACGAACGTCACCGATCACCGGGCGCTGCATGCGCTCGCGGTGAAGGCACTGGCATGAGGCGCGCGCTCCTTCTTCACGGCTTCACCGGGGCCGGCAGCAGCTGGTCGCCCCTGACGGCGTCGTTGAACTTCGAGGCAGATTGTCCGGATCTTCCGGGCCATCTCGACGCGGCGTTGCCTGCGCGTTCTGGCCGCCTCGGCTTCGACGCGACGATCGAAGCGTTGGCGGCGGCGATCACGACACCGACGATGGTGGTCGGCTACTCGCAGGGGGCTCGCCTCGCGCTGGCCCTCGCGGTTCGTCACCCGGCGAAGGTGAGCCGACTCATTCTCGAGAGCGGAACACCCGGCCTGATCCGTCACCATGACCGCGCGTTGCGCCAGGCGGAAGACGAAGCGCGCGCGGTGCAGATCGAGACCGAAGGCGTCGAGGCGTTCATTCGCGACTGGGAACGGCTGCCACTCTTCAAGGGCATTCCCCACAGCGACGCGCTGAACGCCCGCCGCCGTTCGCACTCGCCGCAGGGCCTCGCCGGTGCGCTGCGGTGCATGGGCCTCGGCGTTCAGCCGAGCTTCTGGAGCGATCTTCCCCAGCTCCGCGTGCCCACGCTGCTCATCACCGGCGCGAACGACGCGAAGTTCACTGCGATCGCGCGAAAGATGGCCGCCGAGCTGACGCTGGGCTGGCACGTGATCGTCCCGACGGCCGGGCACGCGGTGCACCTCGAAGCGCCCGAGGACTGGGTGCGCGAGGTGCGCGACTTCGCCCAGGCCGTCTTTTCACACGAGTACCAACAAGAGGAGCAGCGCCCATGAAGCCGGAATGGAAGGTCGACGCCTCAGGCAAGAAGTTCGAGGACGTTCGCTACGAGAAGTGGAACGGCATCGCGAAGATCACCATCAACCGGCCTGAGGTGCGCAACGCCTTCCGGCCGCAGACGCTGTTCGAGCTCCAGGCGGCGTTCACCGATGCGCGCGAGGACTCGAAGGTCGGCGTGATCGTGTTGACGGGCGAAGGCGATCAAGCGTTCTGCTCGGGTGGCGATCAGCGCGTGCGTGGCGCGGAAGGCTACGTCGGTGCAGACGGCGTCCCGCGGCTCAACGTGCTCGATCTGCAGAAGCAGATTCGTTCGCTGCCGAAGCCGGTGGTGGCGATGGTCGCGGGCTTCGCGATCGGCGGCGGCCACGTGCTGCACCTCGTTTGCGATCTGTCGATCGCGGCAGACAACGCCCGCTTCGGCCAGACGGGCCCGAAGGTCGGCAGCTTCGATGGTGGCTTTGGCGCGTCGTACCTCGCGTCGGTGGTTGGCCAGAAGAAGGCGCGCGAGATCTGGTTTCTCTGCCGTCAGTACGACGCGCAGCAGGCGCTGCAGATGGGGCTCGTGAACACCGTCGTCCCGTTGAAGGACCTCGAGGCCGAGACAGTGCAGTGGTGCCAGGAAATGCTGCAGCACTCGCCGCTTTCGCTGCGCCTGCTGAAGTCGTCGTTCAACGCGGCGCTGGACGGCCAGGCGGGAATCCAGGAGCTCGCCGGCAACGCGACCCTGCTCTACTACATGAGCGAAGAGGCCCAGGAAGGGAAGAAGGCCTACCTCGAGCGGCGCAAGCCTGACTTCTCGAAGTTCCCGAGGCGGCCGTGACCTCAGCGATCTGGTGGCAGGCAGCGCGTCCGAAGACCCTCGTTGCTGGCGTGGTGCCGGTGGCGGTGGGCTCGGCGCTCGCGCTGCGCGACGGAGCCTTTCTTCCGATCGCCGCGGGCATGGCATTGCTCGGCGCACTGCTGATCCAGATCGGCACCAACCTCACCAACGACTACTTTGACTTCGTGCGCGGCGCGGACACGGCCGATCGCCTGGGGCCGGCGCGGGTGACGCAGCAGGGTTTGTTGAAGCCGAAAGCGGTGAAGGCGGGCGCGTTCGTCTGCTTCGCCCTGGCAGTGGTGGTGGGGCTGTACCTCGTGTCCGTCGGCGGCTGGCCCATTCTGGTGATCGGCATCGCGTCGGTGATCGCGGGCTACGCGTACACGGGTGGGCCGTATCCGCTCGGGTACCACGGGCTGGGCGACGTGTTCGTGCTCGTGTTCTTCGGGCTCGTCGCGGTGGGCGGCACGTATTTTCTTCAGGCGCACGCGATCACCCCGACGGCATTGCTCGCGGCGATTCCCGTCGGGACGCTGGGCGTGGCGTTGCTGGCGGTGAACAACGTGCGCGACGCGGCGACCGATGCGCGCGCCGGAAAGAAGACGCTGGTGGTGCGATTCGGCACGGGGTTCGGGCGGGCGGAGTGGGTGGCGATGGTCGTGGTGGCGTTCGCGATTCCGGTCGCGCTGTGGGCGGCGGGCTGGGCGAGCGTGGCGGTGTTGTTGCCCTTGTTGGCGCTGCCGCTGGTGATTGCTCCGTTCAGGCTGGTGCGCAACCAGAGTGGGGCGGTGCTGAACAATGCGCTCGCCGCGACGGCGCGCCTGCAGCTGGTGTTCGGGTTGCTCTTTGCCGTGGGGCTGGCGCGATGAAGCTTTTGATCTCTTCGCTGCGGTTCGAGCTGTCGACGCCGATCGTGACGGCGGGCGAGAAGATCTCGGTTCGGGAAGGGTTCCGGGTCGAGGTCGGCGACGCGGAAGGAAGCGGGCAGGGCGAGGCGACGCCGCTGGTTCACTTCGGCACCGAGTCGTTGGCCCAGACGAGCGCGGCGCTGCTGACGTGGCAGAGCCCGGGTGCGTTGGACAGCGTCGAGGCGATCGCAGCGGCGACGCAGGTGCTGCAGAAGACTCCAGCGGCGCGGCATGGGCTCGAGCTGGCGTTGCTCGATCGGCTCGCGAAGCTTACGGGTGTTTCGATCGCGAAGCTGTTGAACGAGCAGGCGCGGCGCGAAGTGCGCTGCGCGGCGTTGATCGACGGAGAGGACGCGGCGTCGCTGGCGAAGGCGGCCGAGCGCGCGGTGGGGCAGGGCTTCGACGTGCTGAAGGTGAAGGTCGCGGCGCGGATGTTGTCGGTCGACGCGCAGCGGTTGCTCGCTGTACGTCGCGCGGTGGGATCGAAGGTGTTGCTGCGAATCGACGCGAATGGCGGTTGGTCAGAAAGCGCGGCGCGCACGGCGCTGCGTGGAATGGAGTCGCTGGAGCTCGAGCTCTGCGAGCAGCCCGTTGCCGCGGCAGACGTCGGTGGTCTGGGCCGCATTCGCGGAGTCGTGCCGTGCCGAATCGCGGCCGATGAGTCGCTGCTGGTGCGCGAACAGATCGAGGCCGTGTTCAGCGCGGATCGTCCGCCCGCGGTCGACGTGGTGGTGCTCAAGCCGATGGCGCTGGGTGGCTTGTTGCCGTCGTTGGCGCTGGCGCGTCGCGCACATGCAGCGGGAGTTGGCGCGTACGTGACGACGCTCCTCGATGGGCCGATTGCGCGGGCGGCCGCGGCCCAGCTGGCGGCGGCGATTCCGCAGAGTGATTGGGCCAGTGGGCTGGCGACCGCCGAGCTGATGAAAGGCGCGGTGCCCGACGCGTTCACGCCAGAGAAGGGGCGGATCCGGATTCCATGACCGTGATCGCGTTCCCTGCGTTTCGGGCACAGATCGCCGGGTGGAAGAAGTGGTTGCGGGCGCGCGGGCTCGCGGCGGGATCTCGGGTCGGCGTGCTCGCCGCGAATCGCGTCGAGACGGTCGCGCTGTTCCTCGCGTGCGGTGAAGTGGGGCTCACGCTCGTGCCGTTCAATGCGCGCCTCACCGCGGGCGAGCTGGCCCCACTGGTGACGCAGGCTGCCGCGGCGCTGGTGATCTCGGAGGACGATCGAATTCCTACGGCGATTCCGTTTCCCGTCGTCGCGCCGGCGGAGGATCTGCCTGAACCTGCGCCCGACGATCAGCCGCTGGCGGCGCTCTTCACCTCGGGCACCACTGGCACGCCGTCGTTGATCGTGCTGACCCACGGGAACTTTCGAGCCAGCGCGCGCGCGTCGGCGGCGAACCTCGGCGGCGCAGCGGATCAGCGGTGGTTGTTGTGCCTGCCGTTGTTCCACGTCGGCGGGCTGGCGATGGCGCACCG